>NZ_JAMYTH010000143.1:0-502 GCF_040322415.1 Mesorhizobium sp. M0152 | reverse complement strand
CCGGCGTGCTCGCCGGAGATCGCACCCGCTGCCTCATTAGCAGAGTTGAAAGATTCGCCAGTGATTACCACGACATGTTCGCCGTTCGCACCCGAGGCCGCGCCACTGTAGAAGCTGCTCACCGGGTAGCCGGACTGTATACTGGCGTTGTTGACGAAGTTCGCGCCAAAACCGTCGTTGTAGAGGCCCACCGCATCGAAGGCGAACTTGTCCTCCGCCGGGTTGAAATCGGTGATAGTGGTAATGTCCGGCTTCGACCCGACACTCGGATCGACCCCAGGCACCGGATTGTGGAACTGGAACACGAACGTGTCATTGTCGGTGCCCCCGGTCAACGTATCCTGGCCGTCACCCACGTAGAGGACATCCTGGCCGGGACCGCCGCTGAGCCTGTCATTGTCCTCACCGGAGATGCGCGCGTTGAAGCGGCCGTTGTCGCCGGAGAGATCGTCCCAGCCATCTCCGCCGAAGATGCGGTCGTTACCCTCGCCGCCAAGGGCTC
>NZ_JAMYTH010000142.1:0-503 GCF_040322415.1 Mesorhizobium sp. M0152 | reverse complement strand
TCGGCCTACGCCACAGGTGCCCGCCTGACCTTGGCGCAGCTCTCGGTGCCCGAAAAGACCAACGAGATCACCGCCATCCCCGATCTGCTTGATCAACTGGCTGACGCCAAGCAGCTCGAAGGCGCGCTCGTCACCATCGACGCCATGGGCTGTCAGGTCGAGATCGCTGACAGGATCGTCGGCCATGGCGCCGATTATCTGTTTGCCCTCAAGGGCAACCAGCCGACCTTGGAAAGTGACGTCGAGGCCTATTTCAACGATGCGCCGGCGGCAGAGCTGGCTACCAAGACCACACTCGAAAAGGCCCATGGACGCCTCGAAACACGCACTTACGCCGCCTCCGCCAATGTCTGCTGGATCAACTCGGAGCGCAGCTACCCGGGCCAGCCGCGCTTCCGCACCATCAAGACCATCCTCAAGGTTCACACCCGCCTCGAATATGCCGACCGAAGCAGCAGCGCCGAGACGCGCTACTACATCTGCTCCGCACCTTGCGACATCGA
>NZ_JAMYTH010000141.1:0-507 GCF_040322415.1 Mesorhizobium sp. M0152 | reverse complement strand
ATTCAGGAACCTTTTCCAAGAGGTCCTCCAGCCGCGCCCAACCCTGGCGCGCCATGAGGAAGGATTTCCAGCTTGAAATGGCCAGGTCGACCGGAGCCAGCGCACGCCCCATCATTATCGAACTGACAATCATGACCCCGGCCGTAGCCTCCTGCCTGACGACAAGGGACGCACCGACGGTAAGAATGGCCGATTGCACCTGCAGGCGCAGGTCGGCATCGCAAAGCGCTGTTGCCATGTTGTGGGCAACGGTATTCCGTATCGGCCGTTGCGAGAGAGTGTTGGCAAGAAGTGTCAGAGAGGTGAGACCGACCGCCGCGATAAGTGCCGTCATGCCGATCCAGAAATGAAAGAGGAAGCAAATGCCAAGATAAAGCAGCATCCATGGCAGATCGAAGAACGCTGTCGGACCGTTTCCACCTAAGAAGCCGCGAACATTGTCGAGATCGCGAAGCGGCTGCAAGCCGTCGCCCGGCATGCGCGTTGAAAGCGGAAGGCGAACGATCG
>NZ_JAMYTH010000140.1:0-510 GCF_040322415.1 Mesorhizobium sp. M0152 | reverse complement strand
GCAGCTGAGCGAGATCGGCAATTCAGGCGCTCGCGTGCTGATGCAGGCCCCCACCCATCAAGTGGGTGCATTGCCATGGGAGGCGCAGCCCATGATGCTGGGGGACGAGCACCTGGCACCGCATACCGGAGGCAGTGGGTCGATGCTGGGTGCCTCGGTGCTGCAGCCGGGTCACTCAAGGGCGCGCCATCATGATGCGCCGGATTCGTCAGTGGTTGATCTGAATCCCCTCGCACCGTCCGATTTGCGTGACCATGCTCGTTCTGTGCCGGCGGCGCCTGCCGGGCCAGCGTTCGCCAGGGCTGAGGAGACGCCCTCCGCGGTTGGCGAGGCCGCGGTGGCCGAAAGGTGGGCTCGGTTGCAAAAGCAAATGGACGAACCAGTGCATGATCCCGGCCCTCAAGTGGATACATCGCCATGGGAGGCGCAACTCATGGTGCAAGGGAGCGGACAAGAACACGCCGCGGCGCCCTACGCCGGAGGCAGTGGGTCGATGCTGGGTGCCTCGGT
>NZ_JAMYTH010000139.1:0-520 GCF_040322415.1 Mesorhizobium sp. M0152 | reverse complement strand
TGTGTCATATCGGTTGCCTGGCAACAGATGAAAGCGCACGAGATTGCCAAGAGCGTCGGTCAGAGCGAGGATTTTAGTTGTCCAGCCTCCCTTGGATTTGCCGATCGCCTGATTTTGAGTCCCCCTTTAGCGCCGTGTCCATGACGATGGACCGGAACAATGGTGGCGTCGATCATCGCATATTCCATATCCGGATCATCTGAAACCGCCTCGAATATGCGCTCGAAGACGCCCCGCTGCGACCAATAGTCGAAGCGTTTGAAGATCGCATTCCAATCGCCAAAGCCTTCCGGAAGATCACGCCAGGGGCTGTTCGTGCGCGCCTTCCACAGTACGGCTTCGACGAACAGCCGGTTGTCCTTGCCGCTACGCCCTGCGTCCGTCACCTTGCCAAGGCAATGCGGAGCCATCTTCTCCCATTGCTCGTCCGTCAGAACCGTTCGAATCATCAAAACCTCCAAAATGAGGCTTGAATCACTCAAAGGGCGAAAGTGGAATCCTGATTCTCAACAACCCCTAG
>NZ_JAMYTH010000138.1:0-552 GCF_040322415.1 Mesorhizobium sp. M0152 | reverse complement strand
GACCCCCTCCTAGTGGAAGCCGAGGAAGGAGAGGATCGCAAGCACGATGACAACCAAGCCGACGAGATAAATGACACTGTTCATGCCACATCTCCTCGATTGCCAAATCAACATTAGCGGGAGCATCATGTTCCATCACACCGGCACTTTTTTCGCGCTACCGCCGCACAGCTTCGAGCCGTGCAGCGGCGCCGAAACACCGCGCTTGCAGCGTGCCGGCCAAAGGGTGCTTGCCAAAGCTCCGACCAGTTCGGGAAGGCCGAGAGATTTTTCGGGGGCCGGGAACATCGACCAACTCTTCCGGTTGGGCTGTCAGCAGGCCCATTCGATCATCTGAACGGCACTGGCTCACGTTCGGAGGAAAAACGCTCAGTCCGTACCCGGCAATAGAGGAGGAGCGATGCGGGCGTTGGTTTGGCACGGCAAGGAAGACATACGTTGCGATGAAGTTTCTGATCCGGAAATCGAGGCGGAACGCGACGCCATCATCAAGGTGACGAGTTGCGCGATCTGCGGCTCCGATCTCCACCTCTACCACAACTTCGTTCCCGC
>NZ_JAMYTH010000137.1:0-579 GCF_040322415.1 Mesorhizobium sp. M0152 | reverse complement strand
CTGGACGTCGTGCCGCCGAAGTTCCGGGTCATCGTCACGCGCCGTCCCAAATACGCTTTCCGGGGCCGTGACGGCGTGGTCCAGGCTCTGGCGTCGGCGCACATCGTTGAAAGCGGCCTGCCGACGGAGCGGCTGCTCGCCTACATCGCCGTGTCGAAATACGCCGACGGCCTTCCGCTTTACCGGCAGGAGACGATCTATCTGCGCGACGGTGTCGAGATCAGCCGGTCGCTGATGGCGCAGTGGATGGGGCATCTGGGCTTCGAGTTGCAGATGCTCGCCGATTACATCCTCGAGCGTGTGAAGGAGGGCGAAAGGGTCTTCGCCGACGAGACGACCTTGCCCACCCTTGCCCCCGGTTCCGGGAAAACCACGAAAGCCTGGCTATGGGCCTACGCACGGGATGATCGACCCTATGGCGGAACCAGTCCGCCAATGGTTGCCTATCGTTTTGAGGACAGCAGAGGCGCAGATTGCGTGGCGCGCCACCTCGCCGGGTTCAGCGGTATCCTGCAAGTGGATGGCTACTCGGCCTATACCAACCTGGTCAAGGCACGGGCCAAAGCCGGCAGCAATGAA
>NZ_JAMYTH010000136.1:0-581 GCF_040322415.1 Mesorhizobium sp. M0152 | reverse complement strand
AACAAAATCGCGTGTCTCGCCGCAGCGTGACAGCCGTCCCGGCCAGCTATCGCTGCATCAATCCGCTGATAACTTTACAGTGCCCCGCAGGTCAACCACAGAAGCCGACCGGGGAGAACACATGACCAAACCCGTGCGCAAGCCGACAGAGCCGCTACGGACGCGGCACGTCTTCCTCGACACCGAGGTTTATCGCCGGGCCGGCTTCAACATTTCCAACACGCCCTTCACACTGCTCGCTCAAGAGATCGAGCGAGGGCGCATCGTCCTACATGTCTCCGATATCACGTTGGCCGAAATTCACCGCCAGTTGAAGGAAACCGTACTCGAGAAGGCGGCGGAGGCGAAACGGCTGGCCAGGGACTTCAATCGCATTGCCCAAATCAGCGGACGCGACAACGTTACCGTGAACGAGGTCGACGGCTTGGTTCTTGCCGACGTCGCGTGCGCCGGCTTCACGGAGGCCCTGGTCAAGCGCTTCCGCAGCCACTCCATTCGTACGCCTCCGGCGAGGGCCGCCTTGCGCGAGCATGGCACGGTAGCGAGGCTGCGCTCATAAGGTCGTCCTTACGAGCGTAGTT
>NZ_JAMYTH010000135.1:0-588 GCF_040322415.1 Mesorhizobium sp. M0152 | reverse complement strand
GCCCGCTGTGCTGCGCAGCGGCGTCCCCCTTGCTCTCAAGACTTTGAGATTTAAATGGGTCCCCGGGAGCAACGTCTGGCGCTGACTGGCCGAGCCGCTTGATCTGCTGGTGAAACGTCCCAACGGGGCTTTCCTTAACCGCGTCTCGGGCCTGTCGGTCCATGAGTTCAAAGTTCGTGAGATTATTTGCCGTTCCGAATGTATTGTCACCCCTGAGGCGGGTTTGTAGTGCCTGCCGATTGACGACGAGGTTGTTGAGGTTCAGGTTATCTGGCTGCGATTGCAATCGCCCAACCAGCGCCCGCGTGCCGTCCACCACGTAGACTCCGCAATCCACCACGTTGCTCTGCTGGGCGATGCGGGATACGCCCACGCGGGTCTCCAGGCTGGCGCCCAGATTTTCTGCGAGCTCTTTTGCAAGCGTGTCATTGCATCCGTTGTAGGAGTCATAATGATAGGCAACCGGCCGTTCCCGGTCGCTGCGATCAACGAACAGCAGCGACCAATGGGTGCCGCGCTCCGCAAGAGTCTTACCGCCATCGCTCACTGGCACGAACAGGAAGTCGGCTGTGTCGTTACCGTTCTGAT
>NZ_JAMYTH010000134.1:0-614 GCF_040322415.1 Mesorhizobium sp. M0152 | reverse complement strand
GGAACGGTTGGGAAAGCGGCTGTTTTTGTGCTCTGTTGCTTGCCATGGTTCTACCGGGTCTTGCCCTTCCCGACGACGTTGATGCGCTGAAGGCGATGATCCTTTCCATGGCTCGCGAGCAGGCTGCGAGTCAGGCCCGGATCGCAGTCGCCGAAGCTCGGATCGCAGCATCCGAGGCGGAGGTCGTCCGGCTGAAGGCCGTCGAGAGGAGCGCCAACGAGCGGATCGCCAATCTCACGTCGATCCTGAAAGTTTTACAGCGCACGCAACATGGCACGCGTTCCGAGCGGCTACGCCTGGCCATCGACGACGAGCAGGCCTCCTTTGCCTTCGAAGAGGTCGAGACCGGCCTTTCGGAAATCCGGAGCGAACTCGACCGCGCGGTCGGCAACAAGCCGAAGCGCGCCCCGCGTCCGCGCAAGGGCTTTGCTGCCCACCTCGAACGCATCGAGGAGGTCGTCGAGCCGGAAATCCCGGGCGACTGCGAGGGCTGGAAAAGGTTCTGATCGGCGAGGACCGCTCCGAGCGACTGGACGTCGTGCCGCCGAAGTTCCGGGTCATCGTCACGCGCCGTCCCAAATACGCTTTCCGGGGCCGTGACGGCGTGGTCCAGG
>NZ_JAMYTH010000133.1:0-614 GCF_040322415.1 Mesorhizobium sp. M0152 | reverse complement strand
TGGCATGCCGCCGGCCTGATCGGCCAATTGCGCGGCTCGCAGAACATGACGCGGCTGGCGAAATATTCGGCCGACCTTTACGTCAAGCTGGAAGCCGAGACCGAGGTCGGCACCGGCATGCGCCAGGTCGGCTCGATCACCGTGGCGCTGACCGAGGAGCGCAAGCACGAGATCTACAGGCAGGCGTCGCTCGCCCGCGCCTTCGACGTCGATGTGCGCGAGATTTCCCCCAATGAAGTCAAAGAGATGTACCCGCATCTCAACGTGTCCGACGTGGTCGGCGCCGTGCATCTGCCGCTCGACGGACAGTGCGATCCCGCCAACATCGCCATGGCGCTGGCCAAGGGCGCGCGCCAGCGCGGCGCCACCATCGTCGAGAATGTGAAGGTTACCAAGGTCCATGCCAAAGCCGGCCGCGTCACCGGCGTGTCCTGGGCGCAAGGCGAGGAACAAGGCACCATCGAGGCCGACATCGTCGTCAACTGCGCCGGCATGTGGGCGCGCGAACTGGGCGCGCAGAACGGCGTCACCATTCCGCTGCACGCCTGCGAGCATTTTTACCTCGTCACCGAGCCGATCCCCGGCCTCAGCCGCCTGCCGGTGCTGCGCGTGCC
>NZ_JAMYTH010000132.1:0-619 GCF_040322415.1 Mesorhizobium sp. M0152 | reverse complement strand
TTCACTTCGCCCTTCCGCTGAGCAGTAGCGGGCTCGCAGGCGGCGGGGACGCGCCCAGACGATCGACCCGAACATTCACACTCAAGCGGACGAGGAAAACTTGGTAACCGGCCGCCCTGGTTGGGCCCAAACCTCTCTCTGTTTGCTCGACGCCGGCATACCCGCACCGTAAGCGCTGGACGAGGACAAGTTCCGGTGGCGGCGGGTACGGCGCGGCCTAAGCGATGAATGGGGGCCGGAGACGGTTCCTTCCCCGACACGCATGCTGCTACCGCGCAACAAGGGGAGGGCAATTTGCCGCCAATGGCCTCGTGATAGCGCCTTTCGCCGACAGGCTGTCGAAGTTGACCGAAGCCGAGCTGAAACGACAACTGACGGGTCCTCACAGCTGCGTTACGCATTCGCTCACCGTCAAGCCGGCCTCGGAAGAACAGGCATGGGGCTGTGTTGCCGAGTATCTCGCCAGCACTGCCCATTGCGAGAAATGGAACATTAGGGAGCGCGTTCGCGCGAGCCGAGATGCGGAACCGATAGACGCACCAGGTAATACGAAATGCCGTTTTTTTCGTCCGTCGCCAGATCGGCTGCGATCCGGCTGACATATCCGTTCAATTCCGGC
>NZ_JAMYTH010000131.1:0-657 GCF_040322415.1 Mesorhizobium sp. M0152 | reverse complement strand
GGTCATCCCCACAAAGGTAGTCATACGCTCGATCTAAATGCACTCGGGCGGCGGAAAAATCGCTTGTCATATCATAGAACCTCTCTACCCGCCCGCATTGCCGTCTACGAGGTGAAGGTAGTGCAATCGTCAATATATACAGACAAATTTGAATTAAATCGGTGATGATCATGGAGGGCGAGTCCCCTGACATGATGCCGCCATGGAGCCCGCCGACGACCACTCGCTGGCGCTCGGTCGGTCATAAATGCCGAGCACCCCGTCCCGAGACCACCTCTGACCTCCCTCCTACGATGCTAGACGCGTGGAAGACATGGCTGCGCCGCCGCTGCCAGAAAGGCGTGTCCCATCGCGCGACGGCTGCATAGTGGGCAGCCAGGGCCGGGAGGTAGTCGGCAAAGCCGCGTGTGGCGATTGTTGCATAGCGGGCGCAGGCGAAATCGCCACGCCCGTCCAGCATGTCCGATGCCGCGTAGGCCGCCAGGATCCCTGAGCGGAGTGCATGCACGATCCCGCGTGATGACAGTGGATCGGCACAGAACAGGCAGTCGCCCGCCGCGACCCAGCGGTCACCGGCGGCCGGAGCGATCGTTGCGGTTCCCGCCGCCTTGATCATGCTGGCGGTCTCGATTGCGTTGGGCGGCACGAGCGGCGCGA
>NZ_JAMYTH010000130.1:0-671 GCF_040322415.1 Mesorhizobium sp. M0152 | reverse complement strand
CCGCAGGCCAACAATGACGGCCCGGTGACGCCGGCCGAGGACACGGCGGTGATCATCAACGTGTTCGTCAATGATGTCGCCGGCGCCGATGGCGTCGACCTGACGAGCGGCATTGCCAAGGCGAGCGACCCGGCGAAGGGCATCATCGCCTACAATGGCGACGGCACCTTCACCTACACGCCGACGGCCGGCCAGACCGGCTCGGACAGCTTCACCTACACGATCACCGACAAGGACGGCGACACCTCGACGGCGACGGTGACCATCAACCTGGCCGCCGATTCGACCCCCTCGGTGGTATCGACGACCAACCTCACCGTCGATGAGGATGGCTTTGCCAATGCCGCCGTCGACACCACGACGGCACGCGCCGACGAGACCAACTCGACCGAGAGCCTGACCGACACCAGCGGATCGGCCAAGGTGACCTTCGGCAACGACGTGCCGGTCAACCTGGCGACCTCGATCGTGCTGGTCGACACGCCGGCCCTCGACGGCCAGTTGCAGACGCTGGCCGGCAATCCGGTGGTGTTTGCGCTCGACGCGGGAACCGGCGACCTGGTCGGCAAGGACGGCGGCACGGAAGTGATCCGCATCCATCTCACCGGCGCTACCTTGAGCAATATCGCGACCGGCGAAGTCACCTACACCTACTCGACCACGCTGTCGCA
>NZ_JAMYTH010000129.1:0-689 GCF_040322415.1 Mesorhizobium sp. M0152 | reverse complement strand
CGCGGCGATATCCTCGGCGTGCTGTCGCTGATCATCTGGTCGCTGACTATCATCGTCACCATCAAGTACATCATGTTCGTGCTGCGCGCCGATAACGGCGGCGAGGGCGGCGTGCTGTCGCTGATGGCGCTGGCGCGCGGCAGTTTCCCCAAGCGCTCGGCGCTGATGCTCGGCATCGGCATCGTCGGGGCATCGCTTTTCTTCGGTGATGCCGTCATCACACCGGCGATATCGGTGCTGTCGGCGGTTGAGGGCATGAATGTCGTCACGCCGACCTTCCAGCCCTATGTCGTGCCGCTGACACTGGTCATTCTTGCCATGGTGTTTGCGGTGCAGCGCTTCGGCACGGGCGGGGTAGGATTGGTGTTCGGCCCGGTGACGGCGGTGTGGTTCCTGGCAATTGGCCTTTCCGGTCTCAACCACATCATCGCCGATCCAGAAATCCTGTGGGCGGTGAGCCCGCACTACATCGTCGCCTTCCTGATCAATTCGCCCGACGTCGCTTTCGTGACCATCGGCGCCATCTTCCTCGCCGTCACCGGCGCCGAAGCACTCTATGCCGATCTCGGCCATTTCGGCCGCAAGCCGATCGTGCTGGCCTGGCTGGCGATCGTGTTTCCCTGCCTGCTGCTCAATTATGCCGGGCAAGGCGCCTTCGTGCTGGCCAAGAACGGCGTCGTCGGCCATCC
>NZ_JAMYTH010000128.1:0-705 GCF_040322415.1 Mesorhizobium sp. M0152 | reverse complement strand
CTGGCCATTTCAAGCTGGAAATCCTTCCTCATGGCGCGCCAGGGTTGGGCGCGGCTGGAGGACCTCTTGGAAAAGGTTCCTGAATCCGCTCCTGTTATGCCAATGCCTGCACCTGAACGCGAACTGCGCCTCGAAGGCGTGACAATCGTTCCGCCCGGCGAAAGGAAGCCGACCGTGACCGGCCTTGCGTTTGCCATTCAGGCGGGAAGCGCACTCGGGATCATCGGTGCATCGGGCTCGGGCAAGTCGACACTCTCGCGCGCCATCGTCGGCGCATGGGCGCCGGTCGCCGGAAAGGTTCGCATCGACAGCGCAAGCCTTGATCAATGGGACCGGGAAGCACTAGGCCGTCATATCGGCTATCTGCCACAAGACGTTGAACTGTTCGACGGCACCATTGCCGAAAACATTGCTCGTTTTGAAGATAATCCTGACCCTGACGCTATTGTCGCCGCGGCGAAAGCAGCGGGCACGCACGAACTGATCCTCCGATTTGAGCACGGCTACGAAACTCCGATCGGTGAGGCCGGATCGGCACTTTCCGCCGGGCAGCGCCAGCGTATCGGTCTTGCCCGTGCTCTTTATCGAGACCCTTTCCTTGTTGTGCTGGATGAACCCAATGCCAATCTCGATGCGGAAGGCGAGGCTGCGGTCGTTAAGGCTATCGCCTCCGTGCGCGAGCGCAAGGGCATTGCGGTTGTCGTC
>NZ_JAMYTH010000127.1:0-705 GCF_040322415.1 Mesorhizobium sp. M0152 | reverse complement strand
TGGCGATCGTGTTTCCCTGCCTGCTGCTCAATTATGCCGGGCAAGGCGCCTTCGTGCTGGCCAAGAACGGCGTCGTCGGCCATCCATTCTTCGAGATGAACGAAGGCTTGACGCTGATCCCGATGGTCGTGCTGGCGACGGCCGCGACTGTCATCGCCAGCCAGGCGGTCATCTCCGGCGCCTTCTCGCTGACCCGACAGGCGGTGCAGCTCAATATGCTGCCGCGCCTCGAAATCCTGCACACCTCGGAAAAACAGTCCGGCCAGATCTACATGCCGCGCGTCAATCTTCTGCTGGCGCTGGTGGTGATGCTGCTGGTGGTCGGCTTCGGCGAGTCCAGCAGGCTGGCCTCGGCCTACGGTATCTCGGTGACAGGCAACATGCTGGTGACGACAGTGCTGCTCTACGTCGTCATGACCCGCATCTGGAAATGGCGGCTGTGGGTGGCAATCGCCATGACGTCGCTGTTCGCCTTCATCGACGTCGGCTTCTTCGCCTCCAACATCGTCAAGGTGTTCGAGGGCGGCTGGGCTTCGCTGGCGGTGGCCTTCACCATCGTGCTGGCCATGTGGACCTGGGTACGCGGCAGCCGCTATCTGTTCGACAAGACCCGCCGCAACGAGATCCCGCTCGATTTCCTCGCCGGCAATTTGCTGAAGAAGAAGCCGCAGCTGGTGTCCGGAACCGCCGTGTTCCTGACCAGCG
>NZ_JAMYTH010000126.1:0-709 GCF_040322415.1 Mesorhizobium sp. M0152 | reverse complement strand
TAGCTAGCGAGCGATCCCTTCATCACCTCGTCCCCGGCGAAGACGCCGCTCAGCGACTGCGCCATTGCCGTCAGCTTGCCGCCGGCATCCTTCAGCGTGGAGGACCCTTGCCCGATGCGGTCGAGACAGGTCTTGAGCCGAGCGGCCTGCTGCCTGGTTTCATCGAGGTGCTGCCGGATCCGCCCACGCAGTTCCGGATAGCTCTCTATACGCTTCAACTGCCCGTTCAGCATGGTCTCGGCCTGCTCCTCCATGGCGTGCGCATCCCTGAGCCATTGGACAAGCCATTCACGCGATTCCGACATTTCGTTTCTCCTTGATGATCAGATCGAACTTTCAAGAAGAGATATTGTTCCTCGTCGGCTCAGCCGAAGAACAAACATGCGAACTGGCCTCCGGATCCGAGGCGATGGCCGCTGCCGTGACAGCCGAGAAGTCCCCAAAAGAGCCCTGCTCCGATGCAGTCAAGGCTCCAAACGCGCCGCCATCGACGGCACGTTTCCTCTGAGATTCAGGGCAGTTGGTTTTCTCGCTCGGCGTCAGCGGGCCGGGTCTATGCGGCTTGCTGCATTGCCCTTTCGTTCACGCCGGTCTCTCCGAGCTGCGTCAGCGCTTCGTCCGTCGCCTTTTCTTCCTCGAGCGTCTGCTCAAGCAGAGGAATCGCATCCTTCAGACCGAGGAGCCCAGCCCAGGTGACCAGTGTCCCGTA
>NZ_JAMYTH010000125.1:0-751 GCF_040322415.1 Mesorhizobium sp. M0152 | reverse complement strand
GCCGACCATGGTCAATGGCAGCGGGTTGTCACGCACCTGCGTCCTTAAATTGTTCATCATCGACGAAAGATCGCCGCCGGCGAACATTCCGGTGAATTCGTCAAACAACTGGCCAGGGGTCATCTTACTGCGGATCGAGTCCGCCGTGCTTGTCAGCTTCGCGCGTGCGATCTCGGCATCACGCTCGAGTTCGGCTGCGGATTTGTCGTTCATCTCAGCTGTTCCTTGATTACGCGCGCATCACGTTTGAGCTGGTCCTGTGTGCGCTCGGGCGCCAACTCGGAGGCATTCATGCTCGCCTTGCCGGTGCGCAAGAGAATGACGCCAAGACCGGCGACGACCACGCCGACCAGCAGCGCGGACCATCCTGGTCCAAGGCCGGCGCTCGCCAACGCAATCACCAGCGCCTGCAGCAGAACCACCAAGGCGGCGACAAGACATATGGCACCCCCCAGAACCTCAACTGCACCTGTGCCGGCATTGCTTGCCTTTTCGGCCAACTCGGCGCGCAACAGCCGACCCTCCGTCTGAAGAAGGGTTGTCACCTGCTGCGCGAGATCGCTTACCAGCATCGCGAGACTGCGATTGTCGGCGGGGCTGCGGTCATCAGTGTTGCTCATGGGTTTCCTCCAGCGCTGGTATCGGTCGTGCCGCGTGAGGAGTCGCCAGATTGCCCCATGCCGCCGCGCTCGGACTCGCCCGATGGCGCAGGGCTCTCGGTCATGGCGGGCGACTTGGCACCGGCTGCTGC
>NZ_JAMYTH010000124.1:0-758 GCF_040322415.1 Mesorhizobium sp. M0152 | reverse complement strand
GCGTTCGCCAAACCAGGCGCCCTTCCTCTCCCTCCGGAGGGGGGAGAGGTGGCGCTGCGAAGCAGCGACGGAGTGGGGGAAGGCGCTCGTCAACCGCGCCGCCGCTGACAACCAGGGTCTTGATAAGGCCGAGGCCGGCTTGAAACGACAACAGTCGAGCCGGGTCGACCCCCACTCCGGCCCTTCGGGCCACCTCTCCCCCGATCGACGGGGGAGAGGAAGGGCGTTTCCCATCGACGGGGGAGAGGAAGGGCGTGTCCTATCGACGGGTAGAGGAAGCACGTGCGTTCGCCAAACCAGGCGCCCTTCCTCTCCCTCCGGAGGGGGGAGAGGTGGCGCTGCGTAGCAGCGACGGAGTGGGGGAAGGCGCTCGTCAACCGCGCCGCCGCTGACAACCAGGACCTCGATCAGGGCGAGGCCGGCTTGAAACAACAACGGTCGAGGCAGGTCGACCCCCACTCCGGCCCTTCGGGCCACCTCTCCCCCGATCGACGGGGGAGAGGAAAGGCGTGTGCCATCGACGAGTAGAGAAGGACGTGCGTTCGCCAAACCAAACCAGGCGCCCTTCCTCTCCCTCCGGAGGGGGGAGAGGTGGCGCTGCGTAGCAGCGACGGAGTGGGGGAAGGCGGTTCCTCAACCGCGCCGCCGCTGACAACCAGGACCTCGATCAGGGCGAGGCCGGCTTGAAACAACAACAGCCGAGCCGGGTCGACCCCCACTCCGGCCCTTCGGGCCACCTCTCCCCCGATCGACGGGGG
>NZ_JAMYTH010000123.1:0-767 GCF_040322415.1 Mesorhizobium sp. M0152 | reverse complement strand
GCTGATGCGATCTCCGGACCGGTAGCTCTCGCCGTAATTGATCAGGCTGGTACTGTTGGAAGGCTTGATCAGCCTCGTCACCCCAGTCTCCAGCATAGCTCACTGTCACGCGGCCAACGTGCCTCCGTAGCTAACATCTACGTCAGCGTTGAAGAAGTACCCTGCGCCACGGGATGTTTTGACCAGGCGAGGGTTGGCCGCATCAGCCTCCAGCTTTCGGCGCAAGCGCATGATTAGGACATCGATACTTCGATCGTACACCTCTTCTCCACGCACACGGCTCGCGAGCAAAAGCCGTTCTCTGGATAGCACGTTGCGGGGGTTCTCCAGAAATGCGATCAAGAGATTGAACTCACATGCGGTAAGCTTGACCTCGCCACGCTCCGCACAGATCAGTCGCCGCTGCTTCACGCTGAGCTTCCAGGCCCCAAAGCGAAATGAGCGCTGCTCTCTGGTTCGCGGACTAGAAATGCGCTGGCGTAGCGCTACTCGAATGCGGGCCAAGAATTCGCGCATCCCGAAAGGCTTGGGAATGAAATCGGTTGCGCCGAGCTCCAGTGCAACCACTTTTTCCGCCTCATCAAGCCGGTCGCCGCTGATCACTATGATAGGAACATCCGATTTTGTCGCCAGATTGCGGACGATCGCAAGTCCATCCTCCCGGCCTAGGTTAAGGTCAACAACCACGAGATCGACTGGCTCACGTGAAAGAACATAGTCAAACTGCTTGCTATCGTGGACTGCGGTTACCTTCAGGGCATGCATCG
>NZ_JAMYTH010000122.1:0-920 GCF_040322415.1 Mesorhizobium sp. M0152 | reverse complement strand
TGCCAATCTCGATGCGGAAGGCGAGGCTGCGGTCGTTAAGGCTATCGCCTCCGTGCGCGAGCGCAAGGGCATTGCGGTTGTCGTCTGCCATCGGCCGAGCGCCATCCGCGCCGTGGATTTGGTGTTGGTGATGGAAGGTGGACGGCAGCGAGCATTCGGTGCGCGTGATGAAGCACTGTCCAAAGTCCTGAAGGGGACAGCGATGGCACGAGGCGCTGGCGTCAAGGCCATCGGGTCTACACAGGATCACGTGGGAGAGCGCGCTGACATGGAGGATCCCGGTGTCCGGCATTCATCAGAACAATGACGTTTCCAGCTCCATTCGCCGCCACCTGGTGGCGGGCCTTCTGGCGAGCGTAATCTTTGTGGGAGGAGCCGGAGCCTGGGCGGCCTTCACGAATCTCTCCGGTGCGGTTGTCGCGTCCGGACACTTTGTCGTCGATTCCTATGTCAAGAAGGTGCAGCACCCGACCGGCGGGGTGGTGGGAGAAATCCTGGTGCGCGAAGGCGATAAAGTGAAAGCCGGCGACATCCTCATGCGGCTCGATGCCACCCAGACGCGCGCCAATCTCGCCATAGTCACCAAGCGGCTCGATGAGCTCGCCGCCTACCAGGCAAGACTCGATGCTGAACGTGACGATCTCGCGGAGATCGCCTTCCCGGACTGGCTGCTCGCCCGAAGAGATGTTCCGGACGTAGCTTCGGCAATACATAGCGAGACGCTGCTGTTCGAATTCCGCAGACAATCCCGCGACGGAAAGCAGGCGCAACTGGCGGAACACATTACTCAATATCACCACGAGATCGAAGGATTCGAGGCGCAGGAAATTGCCTGTGAAAAAAGGATCGAGGTTCTCCTAAAGGAAATTGCTGTTCTGAGTGGGCTGCGCGACCAAGGCATTGTCTCGGACCAACGGTTG
>NZ_JAMYTH010000121.1:0-987 GCF_040322415.1 Mesorhizobium sp. M0152 | reverse complement strand
CAGGGCAACGAGTCCAGGTTAACGGGCTTGGAGTGCGGCCATGAGGTAGTCGGTGTCCCAGGTCGCGAGTTTACGCTTGCCCTTGATGGACTGTTTGCCGGGCATGGCGCGGATGAGATTGAGGGCGAGATGGCGGACCATTGCCATGTTTGTGGCGCCGTGGCCGCGGCGCAGGCGCGATTGGTCCTCCTTGAACTGGACATCGAGAACCCAGTGCAGGCCGTTCTCGATGCCCCAATGGGCTCTGGCGGCCTCGGCGAAGGCTTTCGCGGTGAGGATGCGGGAGGAGATGTAGCATCGTCGCTCGACCCTGGCCTCGGCGCCCGTCTCGATGCGAGTCTCGACCATGGCGATGGTACCGAGGCTCTTGAAGCGCGGCTCATCGGGATAGCGCCGCTTGCCGCTCATCCAGTCGACACGCTGCGAGACGAGATGGCGGCGCGTCTCGATACGGCCATGGGCCTTCTCGACCTGGGTGAGCGTATCGATCTCATCGGCGGGAGCGGCGTCGAAATAGAGCTGGATCTCGGCATGGGCGGTCTTCTGATTGTCCTTGGTGGCCAGCAGATAGTCGCCGCCGAGATCGACGATCGTCTCGGCAATGTCGGACTGGCAGCCCATGGCGTCGATGGAAACGAGACTGCCCGAAAGCGCTCCGCAAGCGGCCAACTCTTTCAGCAGCAGGGGAATGGCCGTGATCTCATTGGATTTGTCGGCCACCGCCAGTTGCCCCAGCACGAGGCTATGGGTTGTCGCATAGGCCGAGACGAGATGTAACGCCGCCTGTCCACGTCCGCGATCGTGGCTGCCACGTGAGGTCTTGCCATCAATGGCGATCTGGCCGACCGCTTCGGGCAGACGCTCGGCAACGAAGGCCATAAAGCAGGAGGCGAACAGGTCCGGCCCGATCCGGTTCATCACCACCCGCAGCCAGTCGGCGCAGGGAATGCCGAAATAGTAGGGCTGCAGACGCCGCAGGAAGTCGAG
>NZ_JAMYTH010000120.1:0-991 GCF_040322415.1 Mesorhizobium sp. M0152 | reverse complement strand
GCATGCCGGTGTGGCAGGACCGGTTGTTCATCGGCCTGGCGCGCACGGCGGCGGATGCGACCGAATATTTCCAGATCCCGACCGGACGCGTCGTCGAGATCGGAACGCAACTGACGATTTAGGGCATGCCGCGGTTGAGAAGAATCGGTGCTGTCACATTGATTGAGCGGTGAGGAAGTTGAGGTAGCAGCGCGCCCGGCACTGTAAAGTTTCAGCGGCTTGATGCAGCGATAGCTGGCCGGGACGGCTGTGATGGTGCGGCGACATGCGCGCCAACGGCCAGTCGGGTGTCGCGAATTGAGGCGCGCTGAAGCCGTCCGGTTCAGCCGATCATGGCGCTTCGGTTGCCGGGTTCGAGATCGTGGCCTCTGCCGCTGCGCGATTCTAGCATTTGCGCCTTGGAAAGCTCTGCTTCAGCCTCGGCGAGGCATGGCTCGGCCGTGGTTCTCAGCCGCAGAAGGTCCGATTGCGAATTCTTGAGGTTGTCACGACGTAGGCGAGCGGCCTTGGCGAACGTCGGATAAGCGAAATGATTGATATCGGAGATGCCGGCCTTCGTTTCCTCGGCGTTTATCTGGAAGTCCAGTTCTCGCGCCATGCGTTCGAAATCGGCAATCATCATGTCTAGCTGCTGCAACTGTCGCCGCTTCTCATTCACCTGAAATTGCTTCAGTCGGACCAGATTACCTCGTGGCTTCATGACTCGGTACTCCGGTACACATTTCGTCCAATCAAACCGCTCTCTCCCAGCCCCTTAACGTTAGGCCTACAGCGACTCTCACGTTTTCTGCTGCGAGAGGAAACATATTTTCCAAAATCCTTGGCCGATGGCTATGAGTTCAATGGCATCGACAAGCATGCGAGCGAAGGACTTAAGGGGCGGTAAAAAAGGCGGAATAGGGCGATTTTTCACAATGTCTGCATATGAACGCGTTGAGACCTGCGGCGGGCTTGACACACAAAGCAATCGTCAAGATTTGCGACATGGACG
>NZ_JAMYTH010000119.1:0-1060 GCF_040322415.1 Mesorhizobium sp. M0152 | reverse complement strand
TGGCATGCCGCAGGTCCATTTGCCCGCCCTACCGAGCGCTCCTGTGTGCAGATGTGGCGCCGCTTGAAGTAGAAGAACCGGATCGTCGTCCTGTTGTTCCAAAAGCGCGAGTTTCGACATCTGGCCTTCCTGAAGATCCCGGACTTCAGGGTTGTTGCCCCAATCTTCAGCAGGCGATGGAGGGGCATTACCTGCTGCATGCATCAACTTTTCGACACTTCAAATGTTCCGTCAACGCTGTTTGGTCGAATTGAAAATTGGCTCCAATCGGTGTTGTCGCTGTTCGGAATTGCAGTGGACCCTTACACGTTTTTGCATCGGTGAAACGAAGGAGGTCGCCACCATGGACTGGGCCGCGTCGACGGAAATTGGAAAAACGTCAAAGGTGGTCAAGGAACACTGGCGCAAGCTGACCCTGATGAGGTCTCAACCGCATCGCCGGCAAGCGCGACCAGCTCAAAGGCAAATCCAGGAACGCTACGGCTTGGAGAAGGATCGCGTAGGCCGAGACGTCGACGACTGTCTGTCGACAAGGCTGGTAGACCGCATTGAGCTGAAATAAGGGGGGCCGTGATGGCCTTTTTTACTTTCAGCGCCACAAGCTGGCTTCCAGACGCGATTGCGCTCGCGCTGCTGGCCTTGGAGCCAGGAATGCATGTGAAGAACACCCGCGTCGATCGCGGCCAGCAGCCTTGCAATCCGAGCAGCCGAATGGCCGCCCAGATTCTGGTGTATGGAATCGTGATCAGGCCCGAGATTTTGGATCAACGCCTGAATGTCGAGATGGCATGCCCGCAAATTGCATAAATGGTTTCGCGGGCGGGCAACGGGAGCGAGGGTCGTCGTCATCCCGGAACCGCTCGGTGTGCCAAGATCCTGCCGTCGACTTTCGCAGGCTTGTGGACCAGGAGGCGTTTGGGCAAGTGTTCCGGGTGCACCTCCCCCAGCGTGATCTTGATCTGAGGTTTGCACCGGCGTACGCCTCCGGCGAGGGCCGCCTTGCGCGAGCATGGCACGGTAGCGAGGCTGCGCTCATAAGGTCGTCCTTACGAGCGTAGTT
>NZ_JAMYTH010000118.1:0-1171 GCF_040322415.1 Mesorhizobium sp. M0152 | reverse complement strand
CTAGCCATTGAGCGCTTGAAAGAATTATTCGGCAGCGAGCATGCCAACGTCCAGCCTTATTCTGGCTCGCCGGCCAACCAGGCTGTCTATCGTGCGCTTTTGAGCCCCGGTGACAAAGTCATGGGCTTGCCCCTTCCGGAAGGGGGCCATCTGACTCATGGTTGGGCCATCAACTTTTCCGGAACTGACTATCAACGCGTGCCCTATGGTCTAGATGAAAAGACACAGCAGATTGACTATGACCGCTTGCGCGAGACAGCCAAGCGGGAACGGCCGCGGCTCATTTGGGTCGGCGGAACTGCTTACCCGCGTGTCTTTGACTACGCGGCAATGGCAGAAATCGCCCTGGAAGCGAACTCCTATCTCGTAGCCGACATTGCGCACATCAGCGGCCTGATTGCCGCGGGAGCGCACCCGAATCCCGTGGGCCATTGCGACGTGGTCAGCAGCACGTCCCACAAGTCGATCCGCGGCCCCCGCGGTGGCTTCATTTTGTCAAGGAACGAAGATCGCTATCAGGCCCTGTATCATACAAAGAGCAAATACAATCTCGCCGGACGAATAGACCGGGCGGTCTTTCCTCACCTGCAAGGCGGGCCTCACATGAATACCATCGCTGCGCTCGCAGTTGCCTTGCACGAAGCCGCGAACCCGTCCTTCCGAAGCTACGGCCAACAGACGGTCAAGAATGCCAAGGCTCTGGCCCAGGCACTGCTCGAGCGAGGTTATGGCTTGGTTACCGGGGGGACGGACAATCACATGCTGATCCTTGATCTTCGCGATCGGCCCCTATCGGGCAAGGCCTATGCCGAGCGACTAGCAAAGGCAGGAATCATCACAAACTTTAATATGGTGCCTGGCGACCCGCGGGATCCGGCGGTCACAAGCGGAATTCGCCTGGGGGCGCCAGCAGTGACGTCAATGGGCATGCGCGATGTGGAAATGGTGCAAATTGCTGGCTTCATTGACTCCGTCCTCCAGCGGCCAGACGACGAAGATCTCCATGCCTGCGTGCGACGAGACGTTGCCGACTTGTGCGCTGCGTTCGAGGCCCCGGGTATCTGCGACAAGTAAGGTGGGCCAAGCAAAATGCCCATACCACATCCAACACCCGAAGCGAGGTATTCATGGCTAGGCAGTTCGTGTTCTCTTCCGAATCGGTTGGCGCGGG
>NZ_JAMYTH010000117.1:0-1179 GCF_040322415.1 Mesorhizobium sp. M0152 | reverse complement strand
AAACCGCAACAGGAACATGGCCGATAAGGTATTTGGGCATGCCACGGCGGGCCTGTTCGGATATACCCATCTGACCAGCGGCTACCCCGGCGGACAGGCCGAATATATGCGGGTCCCGTTTGCCGACAGCACGCACGTGAAGGTGCCGGACAGCCTGACCGACGAGCAGGCGCTGTTCCTCGGCGACATCTTTCCCACGGGATGGCAGGCGGCGGTCCAGTGCGACATCGAACCTTCCGACACGGTGGCGGTTTGGGGCTGCGGCCCGGTCGGACAGATGGCCATGCGCAGCGCCGTGCTGCTCGGGGCGAGGCAGGTGGTGGCGATAGACTGGCTGCCGGAGCGGCTGTCCATGGCCGAAGCCGGTGGCGCCATACCAATCAACTTCCGCGAGGACAGCGTCATTGAGCCGACTGAACGACCTCACCGACGGCAAAGGCCCCGAAAAATGCATCGACTGCGTTGGCATGGAAAGCCATGTCTCGCTGGCTCTGCCGGACACCGTCCGCGACCGCGCAAAGCAGGTGATGCTGATGGAAAACGACCGGCCACACGTGCTGCGTGAGATGATCTATGTCTGCCGGCCTGCCGGCGTGATCTCGATCCCCGGCGTCTATAGCGGGTTGGTCGACAAGGTTCCGATGGGGCAGGCAACGAACAAGGGCCTGACTTTCCGCATGGGACAGACCCATGTGAATCGCTGGACCGATGATCTGTTGCGTCGCATCGAGGAGGGTCAGATCGATCCGTCTTTCGTGATCACCCATACCGTGGGGCTCAAGCACGGACCCGAGATGTACAAGGTGTTCCGCGACAAGCAGGACAGCTGCATCAAGGTGGTGTTGAAGCCGTAGGAAGAGCTCATGAACGTGCTTGCGAAAATAACCGGCATCGCCAGATCGCCAGTCGATCCCAAAATCCTGAAAACCGGTGCGAGTTCGCTCGGGGCGACCGACAAACTCGCGCGCAAGCTCGGCTGGTTCAGCATAGCGCTGGGCGTTTTCGAGCTGGTGGGGGCTGAACGTATTGCCAGCGCGCTTGGCTTGCGCGGCAAGGCAAATCTGATCCGCGCTTACGGGGCGCGTGAAATCGGGAGCGGCATTCTCTCGCTTTCGGTCGACAAGCGGACCGGACTGTGGAGCCGCGTGGCCGGCGACGGGTTGGACGTGGCCACGCTGC
>NZ_JAMYTH010000116.1:0-1199 GCF_040322415.1 Mesorhizobium sp. M0152 | reverse complement strand
GCCGCTGCCAGCGGCAAGCCGGGCCCGGCGGTACTGATGTTGCCGGTCGATTTGCAAAGGGCCCATTCCGATAAGCCCGGAAAACGCGAGATGCGGCTCGGCAACTGGCCGCTCGACCGGCCGCGCCCTAAAGACAGCGCGATCATCGAAGCGGCGAGGCTCATCGACGGCGCCCGTTTCCCCGTCGTCATCGCCGGTGGCGGAGTGCATGGTTCGGGCGCGGGTGCGGCGCTGCTGCATTTCGCCGAGAAGGCGGTCGCACCCGTTGCGACGACCAGCATGGGCAAGGGTGCGATCCCGGAGACGCACCCGCTCGCCATGGGCGTGATCGGCAATCTGACCGGCCCAGGCGGGCTCGGGCGCCAGACCAAGCCACTCGTGCAGCAAGCCGATCTCGTGCTGCTGATCGGCAACCGCACCAACGAGGACGGCACCGACGCGTGGTCGCTGATCCCGGATGGAGCACGCGTGCTGCACATCGACATCGACCCGCAGGAGATCGGTCGCAATTACGAGGCGGTTCGCCTCCTTGGAGACGCCCGCGCAACGCTTGAGGCGCTCACCAATGCGCTCGGCGGCCACGCTCCTGATCGCGACGCGATCGTGAGCCATATTGCGAATGCCTGGACAGCGTTCGAGCGCGAACGCGCGCCTTTCCTCGTGGACGCCGAGCCGATCCGGGCGGAGCGTGTGCTCGCCTCAATCCAGAAGCGGCTCGGCCGCGAAACCATCGTCGTAGCGGACGCCAGCTATTCATCGAGTTGGGTCGCCGGTCAGCTTCGCACGCATCATCCGACGAATCGCGTGATCTCGCCGCGAGGGCTCGCTGGTCTCGGCTGGGGCCTGCCGCTCGCCCTCGGCGCAAAACTGGCGCGTCCTGACGGCGAGGTCATTGTCGTGGTTGGCGACGGCGGCTTCGCGCACGCCTGGGCGGAGTTGGAAACCGCCGTCCGCATCGGGATCAAGGTGACCGTGGTGGTCCTCAACAATGGCGTGCTCGGCTACCAGAAAGACGCCGAAATGGCCAAGTTCGGCCGCTATACCGCCGCGGGCCACCTCGGCCAAGTAGACCATGCCGCGATTGCGCGGGCCTGCGGCGGCCACGGCGAACGCGTGGAGCGCGCGAGCGACCTGGACGCCGCGTTCGATCGTGCGGCTGAATCCGATGCCGTGGCGTTGCTCGACGTGCTGACGGACCC
>NZ_JAMYTH010000115.1:0-1245 GCF_040322415.1 Mesorhizobium sp. M0152 | reverse complement strand
TGGGGTGACGAGGCTGATCAAGCCTTCCAACAGTACCAGCCTGATCAATTACGGCGAGAGCTACCGGTCCGGAGATCGCATCAGCGCCTCTGTCGTCAAGAGAGCTGTTCTGCTTGACCCCAGCCATGGAGCTCAACGCCCCGCGTCGGAGCGCTCCCTGCTTCTGAAGGAAGCCATTAGGTCCGCTCGGGCTTGATCGGAGGCTTGGCTGATGGACGTCGTGGTTGCTTCGCTCAGTTGCCGCCCCATGGCGCGGCTTTGCGGATTATCAGTCCTCTGCCTCTTCGCCGGTCTCAACAGCGCTGTGCAATGTTCATTGTTTATGATGACGCCCCCGCTGTTCACGAGGTTGCTCCTGTCAAGTGTACTCGTCAGTCCGTCCTGGGCCTCGCGCTTCTTGCCCAAGTGCCGTTCAAACGGCGCTGGCGCGACTTGTTGAGCTCGAGAGATGGGTCCCTGCTCTCCTGCGTGGCCATGAGCTTGTGCCGCGGTCTGCGCAGCGGCGTCCCCAATGGCACGAGCCTCCATGCCGACTGCGTCTTCCGGACGAGCAGCAAGGGCAATTTCGCGCCCGAGTGCGAACTTCCGGACATGAGTTAGTGCACTGATGTCAGCGGTTTTCATATAGCGCTTGGCATCTTCATCCAGCGACCGCTCGTGAAGCCGATCCGCAATCCCCGGCTTTTTGTTTTCAACCAGGCATTGACTGAAACGTCTAAGAGCAGACCCATAGACCTCAACGGTACGGGGTTTCGGCCCGGTCGGCGCTGCCTCGTACGCTTTGATGAGAGCCGCTGTGTACTCTCTGATGAGCACGGCGTCGGCAGGGTGGGGATTCAGGGCAGGGCGGCCCACCACTGGCGCTCCGCCCGCCCACGTCTTGAGACGACCCAGTGACCCAGCCACGGCCGAGGGGCCGCCACCCCAGATCTCGTACTCCTTGCGATCCCGATCCAGCGACGAATCGTGAAGCCGATCCGCAATCCCCGGCTTGTTATTTTCAACGAGCCAATGACCAAAGCCGAAAAGAATATCTACATGGCGCTTGACCGTGATCTCCCCGACCTTACCGGCATAGAGTGCTGACCTCAGCCCTTCGACAAGGGTCGCATCGTTGGAATAAAGAGGACCCTTGTCGGGACCGGAGACCACTTTTGGGCGATCTGGCTGCACCGCCGCCGGCACAGAACGAGCATGGTCACGCAACTCGGACGGTGCGGGGGGATTCAGATCAACCACTGACGA
>NZ_JAMYTH010000114.1:0-1368 GCF_040322415.1 Mesorhizobium sp. M0152 | reverse complement strand
GAGAAAACCGATCGCAACTTCTCCGCGATGATCTACGCATGCGCTGCCGTCATCAATTCTCGATGATTCTCAACAGCCCCTAGACCGAGGGGTTTAGGCGGCGAGGGCAGATCAATGCCAAAGTCGGTCAGAGCATAGAAACGTCTCTGGATCGATGAATTGTGCACGCGAACGAATGTCCAGCTCGACAACTGCAGCCTCGTCGGGCTTCGTACCAAGGTTTTCAACGCGTAATGCGACCGTCGGCGGAGAGATTGACAGCGCACAAGCAGGGACGACATTCCTACTTTGCCAAACCCGGACATTTTAACTTAGCTCCTACAACCTAAAGTATATCATGGAACTGAGTATTGTAGCGGCCATTTAGTAAGAGTTGCCGCTTCAGATTGTTAGCGGAGAAAATCTCGAACTCGGGACCGGTATAGCCGGCGCCTTCGGCACTCGCGCGGATCGCCTTGAGATCGGCAACACCGTCGCCCATCATGCCGCGGTCCAGGGTCGCGGTCCCACCAGACATGGTAGACATCGACGGCAACGCCCAGATTCGGCGCATCGACCGCCCCGCAGATATCAACAGCGTCACGCACAGTCGTGAGGCAGGTGCGGTCCCCGGCGTAGACGGGATTGAGAGGTTCCAGCGCTAGCTTGACACTGCGGTCCGCCGCATAGAGTGCGAGGTCGGCAACATGTTCAGCGACAATCTTCAAGCTGGACGCCCTCGCCTCATCGAGAACCGCTGTCCTGTCGATCGCTTCGGTACCGACAAGGAACGGTGTGCGGCAAAGCCCGGCGACGGAAAGGTCTGCCGGGCGCACCCACTCGCCAATCTCGTTCGCCCCCGCACCGACTTCGCGGCGCCAGAAGACGATCGAGCCGAAACCACGGGCAGCACACGCATCGATCACCGGCGACATGATCATCGTGCGCTATGCCGATGATGTAATCGTCGGTTTCGAGCGCGAGGACGACGCTCGGCGTTTCCTTAGTGAGATGCGCGCGAGGCTTGAGGAGGTTGCGCTGTCGCTCCATCCGGACAAGACCCGCCTGATTGAGTTTGGTCGCCACGCGGCGGCCAACCGCAAGCAGCGTGGGCTCGGCAAACCGGAGACCTTTGCGTTCTTCGAGTCTACGCTCATCTGCGGAAAATCGCGTCAACGGCACTTCCAGCTTTCAAAGGAAGACCCGCGGCCGCATGGGGGCGAGACTCAAGGACATCAAGGTGGAATTGCGGCGGCGCATGCACTGGTCGATCCCCAAGCAGCGGAAGTGGCTGAGCAGACCGTTGGGGGGCACTTCGCGCGAAGTATGCGAAGTGGCCCCCCCCGGTTCCAACAAGTATACGGGCGCTCACAGCGTTAAGGTATCATG
>NZ_JAMYTH010000113.1:0-1452 GCF_040322415.1 Mesorhizobium sp. M0152 | reverse complement strand
TGCTCAAGGTAAGTCTTTGTCGCAGAAGCATTTTCCTTGATTCGGAACCCCGATGCACTTCAACTGTGTGAGACATCCGGGCTAGCCTGGAGCGGCTGCAGTTCGACCATATTGATCTTTATCAGCTGCACGGCACCGACACGGTGACGCCGATCGACGAGACGCTCAGGGCGCTCGACGATCTGGTTGCCAGTGGCAAGGTCCGTTATGTCGGCGTATCAAACTGGGCGGCGTGGCGCATTGCCAAGGCGCTCGGCATTGCCGACCGCAAGGGCTTTGCCCGTTTCGAGACCATCCAGTCCTATTATTCGATCGCCGGCCGCGATCTCGAACGCGAGATCGTGCCGCTGATCAATGAGGAAAAACTCGGGCTGATGGTGTGGTCGCCGATGGCCGGCGGCCTGTTGTCCGGCAAATACGGCCCCGGCGCGCCCGGCAATGGCGAGGGCCGCCGCGCGTCCTTCAACTTCCCGCCTGTCAATGAAGACCGCGCCTGGGCGGCGGTTGCCGTGATGCGCGAGATCGCCGCCAAGCACGGCGTCAGCGTCGCCACTGTCGCACTCGGCTATGTTCTGGCAAAACCCTTCGTGATGAGCGTCATCATCGGCGCCAGCCGCATGGAACAGCTCGAACAGAACCTCGCCGCTACCGAATTGAAGCTCGATGCCGACGATCTCGGCAGGCTGGACGAGGTCAGCGCACTGCCGGCCGAATATCCCGGCTGGATGCTGGAGCGCCAGGCCGCGGGTCGGCGCCCAGCGCCTTTCGTGCCGAAGCCGTAGTCGCTCAAACTTATCTGGCGTCTCCTGGGCCGCGTCTCGCTTGGACGCGCGGCTTACCCTTAGAGACGCAAAAGAGCGTTTTCCAATTGCATGTCGTCAACGCAGCCGAACAGCCAGTCCTACGCAAGCGAGAAGTCAGCGCAATGGCCTATATGCTGAAACGCCAGGCCGGCTTCCGGCTGTTTCTGGACGACGGCCGCGTCCACGACTCCAACCTCGTCCGCAATGCTCTCTTTGCCGGCCATGATGAAGGCGGCCGCAATTGGGCCCGTTTCGCCAGCGTGATCGGCACATGCAAGATGAACCGCGTTGAACCACAGCCTACCTGCGCGATCCTCCTTATCAGCCTCGCAAATGGCCACCTCTCCAAAGACATCGAGGCCCTCATGCCCTGGGCCTATGCGTAACGGATCAGCGCCTCGCAATTAGTTCGTCCCGGACTCCTCGACGAAGAGGACCATACCCGGGGGATTTTGACCGACCCACGGGGGATCATGACTTTCTTACTTTACCCGAAAGCCGAAGGCGAGTGGGTCGCGCTCGTCGACGAGAATGGTATTGTAACCGGTGACACGCGCCCATCCGCCTACGCTCGGAAGAATGGCAGGACGTCCTGCAACTTCCGCCACATCCTCCACACGACCACGGAATAGCGTGCCGATGATAGACT
>NZ_JAMYTH010000112.1:0-1474 GCF_040322415.1 Mesorhizobium sp. M0152 | reverse complement strand
CGCCTCTACCCGCTCAAGGTCTATGACATGCACGCCATCTCAGAAGGAGGCGGCCCTCCCGCGCAGCGGGTTCGTGCATGGGCGCAGAACCGCCAAGCAGCATTGGGCCCGATCGCGGACAGGCCCCCTTAGGCTGGGATACAGGAGAGCCGACATTGAGGTCGTCGCGAACATCGTCGTGACCGACCCAGTGCTGTAATTGCTGACCGCGATACGAAAGTCTCGACAGGTAGAATGTTTCCACTCATCTCGTCGGTCCCGCGATTTTTCATTTTGGCAAGGATGGCTGCTGTGCTGTTGGACGGGTAATGCTAAACGCGACTGTAGGTAAGAAGGCCCTCGGGTGGGGGCGACCCTATGAGGAACCCCGTCATGCAGAGACTGCGGAACAAAGCTACGCTGATCACCGGCGGCACCAGCGGCATTGGGCTCGCAACAGCACGCCGCTTTCTCGAGGAGGGTGCTCGCGTTGCGATCACCGGCACCAACAAGGGCCGTCTGGAAGAAGCCCGCAAGACTCTCGGCGACAATGTGCTCATCATTGATGCTGATGCGGGCAGCGTTGCCGCCCAGGATGATATCGCCCGACAGCTGGGAGCGGCATTCGGCAAGCTCGATGCTGTCTTCGTCAACGCTGGCATCGTTGACTTGCGTCCGCTTGCCGACTGGAGCGAGGCGGCCTTTGACCGGAGCGTTGCCATCGATTTGAAAGGACCTTACTTCCTGGTCAAGGCCTTGGTCCCGCTTCTTTCGAATCCGGCATCCATCATTCTCAGCGGATCCGTCAACGCACACATGGGAATGGCTGGAACGCACGTCTATTCGTTGGCAAAAGCCGGAATGATTTCATTGGCGCGAACGCTCTCCGGTGAGCTGATAGGGCGCGGCATCCGCGCCAATGTGATCAGCCCGGGCCCGATAGACACGCCGCTCAACGACAAGCTTGGTCTCGGTCCGGCGGAAACGAAGGCTCGGGCGAAAGCTGTCGTCGGAATGGTTCCGGCAGGCCGCTTCGGGACGGCCGAGGAAATTGCCAATGCGGTGGTGTTTCTGGCGTCTGACGAATGCCGTTTCATGGTCGGTTCTGAAATGTTAATCGATGGCGGCATGAGCATCATGTGAGAACTCGGCCCAGCGATGGGTCTCGAACTGCGGCTCACGCCAACTCGGTAGTGGCAAGAAGGCGCCAAGGCAGAGCACTTTGTGGGGCAAGGCTTCTCGAACGCCCAGCCTTTCTGGCCTGCCCGATCGATCCTGCTGGGCAAGTCCGAGCTGGGGTCGACACGCGACCTTCGCGCCAACACCGGCAGAGCCGGGAAGTGGCGGCACCACGACCTCCAGCGCGGTCGCCTGCGACGTCAGCTTTCAGGAACGGCAAAGCGGATCTAGACGGCCGAGATTGGGAAGGGTTTCGGGTGCCGTCGGGCGTACGAAAGCCTCTCATGCAGGAACCCGCGGGCCACAGTCGATGTCT
>NZ_JAMYTH010000111.1:0-1551 GCF_040322415.1 Mesorhizobium sp. M0152 | reverse complement strand
GCGCCCCCCGCACAGATCCGAGCGGGCCCAATTCGGGCACTCGGCTCCTACCTCGAGTGTTTGACGGCGAAACGGACACTCGGCCATGGATGAAGGTTGCAAGGCTTGGGAAGGTAGTCGTTGGCCAACTGCGCAATCCGTTCCCACGTAGCGCCGTCCTTCTGGCTGCGCCGCTGAAGCGTACGCCTCCAAATGTCGATCACCCGATACCTGAACGCCGTGAGCGCCCGGATATTCGTTGGAACCGCGAAATATGCGAAGTGGCCTGTCACGATCTGCCTTAGCCACCTTCCCCTGCTTGGGGATCGGCCAGTGCATTCGCCGTCGCAGCTCGACCTTAATGTCCTGAAGCTTCGCCCGTATGCGGTCGCCGCGGGTCTTCCTTTGAAGCTGGAAGTGCCCTCGACGCGATTTTCCGCAGATGAACGTGAACCCCAGAAAGGCAAAGGTCTCCGGTTTGCCGAGCCCGCGCTGCTTGCGGTTGGCCGCCGCGAGGCGACCAAACTCAATCAGGCGAGTCTTGTCCGGATGAAGCGACAGCAGGAACTCCTCAAGCCTCGCGCGCATCGCTTCGAGAAAGCGACGAGCGTCGCCCTCATGCTCGAAGCCAACGACCACATCATCGGCATAGCGCACGATGATCATGTCGCCGGTAGCCTCGCGCTGTCGCCAGCGCTGGGCCCACAGGTCCAGAACGTAGTGCAGGTAGATATTCGCCAAAAACGGCGAAATCACCGAGCCTGACCGGTTCCCCTGTCATCCACAGTCACGATCCCGTCTTCGAGAATGCCCGCCTTGAGCCATTTCTGGATCAGGCGGATGATGCGCTTGTCGCCGATCCGATGCTCCAGGAAGCGAGTCAGCCATTCCCGGCTGACAGCCCCGAAAAAGTTCTGGATATCGGCGTCGACGATCCAGTTCACCTTCCGTCGGTCGATCGCGACGTACAAGGCATCCAATGCATCGTGCGGCCCCCTTCCGGGTCGGAACCCGTAGGAGAAACCACAGAAGTCGCCTTCATAGATGGCATTGAGCACCATGACCGTTGCACCCCTGAACGATCTTATCTTCCAGGGCGGCAATCGCCAACGGCCGCTGCTTCCCATCCGCCTTCGGTATAAACGTCCGGCGCGACGGTTGCGGGCGGTACACTCCCCGTTGAACCCGTCTGTGCAGGTCCTCAAGCTTGCGCTCCTCGTAGTCCTGCCACGTCATGCCATCCACCCCCGGAGCGGCTTTGCGCTTGAGCGCGTAGAACGCCGTCCGCAGTGTGTCGACATTGATATGGTGGAAGAGCGCGGTGAACCTTTCCTTCTTCCTTTGCCTTGCGGCTTTCCGTACGCGGTCCAGCGCCTGGGACATGCGAGCCCGGCTCTGTGTCCGGTGCATGTGTTGCTGTTCCGCGTTCCCCTTGGTCCCCGGCCTTGGCTCCACCAACTCCGCCGCCGGTCGCCCGGCTTTGTTCGTCGGCTTCACAGCTACTATGCCGGTGTCAGACTTCTCTGGATCGTGCATCAACGGCTACGGCTCCTCGCCTTCCCGTTGCGGACC
>NZ_JAMYTH010000110.1:0-1569 GCF_040322415.1 Mesorhizobium sp. M0152 | reverse complement strand
ACGGCGAACATGTCGTGGTAATCACTGGCGAATCTTTCAACTCTGCTAATGAGGCAGCGGGTGCGATCTCCGGCGAGCACGCCGGCGACATCATTGTCTACCAAAGCAGCTACACCGACAGAGTCGCAACTCTGGCCTATGTCACCGCCGACGGCAGCGCGCACGAGTTCGCCCACCTGGGCGGTGTGGTCACCGTGGCCGACCTAGGCCTGACCGCGTCGGACTTCACCTTCGTTTGATCCAGAAAACCGATACGGAACAGCGCCCCGCCCCTTGGGCGGGCGCTTTCCGTTTCCGCTACTTGCCATGGGCCGGGGCGACCGAGGGGCGCCCGGGAGCAGTCGCAGCGTGGATAGCTTGACGAAGCCCTGCGCGTCGCGCTGGTCGTGCACCGAAATCTCCTGAAGGTGTGGAGGCGGAAGCCTGTCCGGGCCCTTGCGGCCGGCCACGATGACGTTGCCCTTCCAAACCTTCAGCCGGACGGTGTTGTTGACCCGCTCCATTAAATGCCGGGACCAAACATATTCGGCGGGAGCACTGATCCTGAACCAGCGAGCGGATGCAGTCGGTCGCCGGTCGGGGAGCAATATGGGGCTGAGTCGCCAGCCTCCGGAACTTACGTGAGTAACCATTCCTTAAAGGATTCAGCTTTGAGACCTTTCCCTCTGACTTCCGCTATTTGGGGCGTTGTGTTGATCAGCGGCGCGGTCAACGTGCTTGCGCTGATCTCGCCGCTGTTCATGCTTCAGGTCTATGACCGCGTTCTGGCAAGTGGCAGCGTATCGACGCTGGTGGGGCTCGTCGTGCTTGCTGCGGGGCTTTATGCGTTCCAATGCCTGCTCGACATTTTGCGCGCCCGCGTGCTGCTGCGGATTGGCGAGCGTTTCGATGGAGAGTTTTCCGGACGCGTTCACGATGCGATCGTTCGCCTTCCGCTTTCAACGCGCATGCCGGGCGACGGCTTGCAGCCGCTTCGCGATCTCGACAATGTTCGCGGCTTCTTGGGTGGAAACGGTCCGACAGCGTTCTTCGATCTGCCATGGATGCTGCTTTATCTTGGCATTTGCTTCCTCCTTCATTTCTGGATCGGCATGACGGCACTTATCGGGGCGGTCGGCCTCACATCTCTGACACTCCTTGCCAACACTCTCTCGCAACGGCCGATAAGCGATACCGTTGCCCACAACATGGCACGCAATGGTCTGCTGCAAGCAGCGCGTTGCAATGCCGAGGTCGTGCAAGCTCTCGGTCTTGGAAAGCGGATCGCTGCCCGATGGCAAAAGGCCAATGCCAAGTGTCTGGCCGCCAACCGGAAAGCTGGGGACGTGGCAGGTGGGCTGGGTGCCATTTCAAAATCGCTGCGCGTGCTGCTGCAATCGGCCATTCTTGCCGTCGGCGCGTACCTTGTCATCAGACAGGAGGCTACGGCCGGGGTTATGATTGCCAGTTCGATCATGATGGGGCGTGCGCTGGCTCCGGTCGATCTGGCCATTTCAAGCTGGAAATCCTTCCTCATGGCGCGCCAGGGTTGGGCGCGGCTGGAGGACCTCTTGGAAAAGGTTCCTGAAT
>NZ_JAMYTH010000109.1:0-1650 GCF_040322415.1 Mesorhizobium sp. M0152 | reverse complement strand
CCTGTCCCCGCAACCAAATCAAACAGCCCGCCCGGCTCTCGCCCGCGGGCTGTTTCGATTCCAAGCTAACCCCAACCCACCAAGCAAATCCCCCCAGCAGCCCCGGCACAAAAGTAAGCGCAACCCAACACGTCCGAGAAAGCCAAATCCATAAGCCCGTCACACCTCAAGACGCGCAGCACGTTTGCTTGCGGACGATAAGGTAGGTATCAAAGCGCAGCACCGAGGCCAGTTCGCCCAAATACGACGAACTTAATCGGCCAGGTTCTTAGCCAGCCGGCTTCTGCGTCCACCGTCTTGGGTATAGCGAGCATTTAAGCGTGATGACGGTCGGCATCGACTTCCAGTCGATCCTCGATCGAGCCGGCGTTTCTCAATAACTGAGGCGACAGCTCGGTCGCCCGAATCAAACGGCAAGCGATTCTCTCCAGGGCGAATCGCGGCAAAGATAGAGCGCGGCGAATCGGTCGGCCTGCTGATAGTGGCATCTATTGCTATGCGCGCTGCGCGAACCACAATCTCCGCGGGAGATTGCCAATGCCGAATCATGCCTTGAACGACCATTATGAGAGCTTCATCAGGAAGCAGCTCGAATCGGGCTGCTACAACAATGCCAGCGAGATTGTCCGCATCGGCCCGAGCATGCTCGAGGATTCGAGGCCGAGCGGGAGAATGACTGCGCGAGGAAATGCCGCCGCGTTTGACCGAGCTCCAGCGGGATCCAACGAAAGGTGTTCCGGCCGAGACGGTCCTTTCCCGGCTGCAGGCGCGTCATCGCGCGAAGCAGGCGAAAGCCAGCTAGGGGATGGAGTACCGGATGTCTTCCCATCGCGGAAGCGGAAGCAGAGCTGGAACAGCTCCATGACGACATAGCCGAACGTGCGTTGCCGATGATCGTGGAATTTTGTTGTGGGTATCCGTGACCATTCCCTCGGCTTTTCGACGTTTCCGCAAAGGGGCACCGAACGGGTTGAAATCATGCCTGGGGTGCGGATTGTTGGCTACAGGCGCGCCGCCAGCATTGCTTCTGCCGTCGAGGGCGTGCGCGTGCTGATCCTGGGCATCTTTCTACGCCGGCCGGAACATCAAACCGGAAGTGCCCGAAGACCAGCTCTGAAAGCCGCTCGGGCGGGCGCCGCCGGTCGACGGTTCGGGCGGCACGGCTGGTTTCTTTCGGGCTGATGGCGCACGCTCGGCGTGGAGCTTTGCTGCGGGCTTCCTAAGGACGGCCGGCAACAGAACGCCGCCGACAATCCATGCAAGCCAACTCACGAATTTCGGCCTCGTGGATATCTCTGCGAGAAATCGAAAAAACATCTCAGATGGCAGTTGACAGTTTGGTTTGGTGGCGACTATATACGCCTCACGAACGAGGGCGGCTCGCCGCTGGCGACGAAGAAGTTCGCTTCTAACTCTGCCCTCCGCGAAATTCAAGAGAGCCGCGTGAGCGACACTCGAACGGCCCCGAAGCCAAAAGCGTAAGGGGTCACGACATTGCGTGAAGCGGTGTCTGTTCTTTGACAATTGAATAATGAAGAAAGAGAAACGTGGGCGGCAGAGTCCTGCTGAACCTCTTATCCCGCCAGGGGTGAGAGGTTCGAACGAGACTTTGGCGGACACGTTTTGAGAGAATAAGTCTACCAAGACACG
>NZ_JAMYTH010000108.1:0-1756 GCF_040322415.1 Mesorhizobium sp. M0152 | reverse complement strand
AGCGGACAAGAACACGCCGCGGCGCCCTACGCCGGAGGCAGTGGGTCGATGCTGGGTGCCTCGGTGCTGCAGCCGGGTCACTCAACGGCGCGCGATTCGTCAGTGGTTGATCTGAATCCCCCCGCACCGTCCGAGTTGCGTGACCCTGCTCGTTCTGTGCCGGCGGCGGTGCAGCCAGATCCTCCAATAGGGGTCTCCGGTCCCGACAAGCGTCCTCTTTATTCCAACGATGCGACCGTTGTCGAAGGGCTGAGGTCAGCATTGGAGAGCACGGTCAAGCGCCATGTAAATTCTCTTCTCGGCTTTGGTCGTTGGCTCTTTGATAATAACAGGCCGGGATTTGCTGCTCGGCTTCACGAGGAGTCGCTGGATCCGGATCTCAAGGAGTACGAGAGCAAGAGTGGCTCCTCGGACGTGGCTAGAGCAGTGGGTCATCTCAAGACGTGGGCGGGCGGAGCGCCAGTGCTGGACCGCGCCGCTGTCCTGAATAATCCCGACCCTGCCGACGCCGCGCTCATCAGAGATTACACAGCGGCTCCCATCAAAGAGTACAAGGCAGCGCCGACCGGGCCGAATCCCGCTACCATTCAGACCTATGGATCTGCTCCTAGACGTTTCAGTGAATACCTGGTTGAAAACAAAAAGCCGGGGATTGCGGCTCGGCTTCACGAGGGGTCGCTGGATGAAGATGCCAAGCGCTATAACAACTCCGGTGGGATCAGTGCACTAGCTCATCTCCGGAAGTCCGAACTCGGGCGCGAGCTCCCTGGGAAAGCTAATGAAGACGACGCTGTTCTGCCATTGTCTTTCGTGCCAACTGGGCCCCATCACCAAGCCTCGGATCCCGCAGGGTCCTTTCGTCCCCTGATCTGGCGCGACGGCGACCAGCGCGCGCCGGACGAGCGGATCGCTGCACAGGACAGGAGCAACCAGCTATCAAGCGAGGAGGTCCTCATCAACCGTGAGCATGATACAGCGGAGTTGAGACCAGCGAAGAGGCAAAGGCCCCTGAACAGTCGTCTGCAGGACGTTGCCACTGAGCCGCAGCTGAGCGAGATCGGCAATTCAGGCGCTCGCGTGCTGATGCAGGCCCCCACCCATCAAGTGGGTGCATTGCCATGGGAAGCGCAGCCCATGATGCAAGGGAGCGGACAAGAACACGCCGCGGCGCCGTATGCCGGAGGCAGTGGGTCGATGCTGGGTGCCTCGGTGCTGCAGCCGGGTCACTCAACGGCGCGCCATCATCATGCGCCGGATTCGTCAGTGGTTGATCTGAATCCCCCCGCACCGTCCGAGTTGCGTGACCATGCTCGTTCTGTGCCGGCGGCGGTGCAGCCAGATCCTCCAATAGGGGTCTCCGGTCGCGACAAGGGTCCCCTCTATTCCAACGATGCGACCGTTGTCGAAGGGCTGAGGTCAGCTTACGCGGGTAAGGTCAAGGAGAGCACGGTCAAGCGCCATGTAAATTCTCTTCTCGGCTTTGGTCGTTGGCTCTTTGACAATAACAGGCCGGGATTTGCTGCTCGGCTTGACGAATCGTCGCTGGATCAGGATCGCAAGGAGTACGAGAGCAGGGGTGGCCCCTCGGAGTACGAGAGCAGGGGTGGCCCCTCGATCGTGGCTAGAGCACTGGGTCGTCTCAAGACGTTGGCGGGCGGAGCGCCAGTGGTCGACCGCCCTGTCCGGAATCCCTACCCTGCCGACGCCGCGCTCATCAGAGATTACACAGCGGCTCTCATCAAAGAGTACAAAGAAG
>NZ_JAMYTH010000107.1:0-1815 GCF_040322415.1 Mesorhizobium sp. M0152 | reverse complement strand
GGCTATGGCCAAACTCGGCATAGAGGATCGCCTAGAGCGCACGACCGGCTACATCTATGCGTCCTGCTACATTTCCGCACCGCCAAGCGAAGCACTCTGAGCCTTGCCATCGACGGACACATCTCCATGGAGAAGCGAGCTGCTCACGGCACATTACCTGCGTTGCTTGGTCGTAGCGGCCGAGCAGGGCAGCGTTTGCCAAGCCGGAGAGACGAGCCGCGCGACTATCTCATGTTTGATGCCCACTACCAGTTTGATGCGCATGTCACGATGTACGAGGCAACGAAGACAGTGAACCGCATCCGCAGCACCGCATCCGTCCCTACCTGTTGCGTCATCTGGCGGTCGAGAGGCCGGACCAGGTCTGGTGCGCCGACGTGACCTACTGTCGTGTTGCGTCGGCCGTGAACAATGAGAGGGATCCGGCTTCGAGCTCGTTCGGCCGGCTTGGACAAGTCGCTGCGCGATGGGCCTGCGGCCCACCCTTGACCGTCACTGCGCGCGGCGGCCCGTTCGAAGCCCAAGGTCGGGACGAGGAGATGGTCGCCAACTGGCCGAACCAGGAGATGAGGAAATGAACGAAGAGCAAGCTTGACAATCATCGCCCCATACAAGTTGTAGCCGGCGGCGGCCAGGATGGCGTACGGCGCATCTGGCGCTTGACGGCCGGGGTGACCCGCCGCTTCTGGCCGGCGGTGAAGACCCTGAACTTGTGGCTCTGCGGTGCGTTGTGGCCGCGATAGCCGGCGTCGGCGAGGATACGGCCGATCTCGTTGCCGATGGTCTTTTCCATGTCGGGGATGACGCTTGCAAGCGTGTGGCCGTCATAGGGATTGCCGGGCAGCGCTTTTGCATGCAGGGCGAATTGGCCGCCCTTCGAGCGCTTCAGCGTGGTGGCGAGCGAGACCTTGACGCCGAACTCGTAGGGCGCATGGGCCTTGCCCTTGCCGATGCACTCCACCTCGGGCGCGTGCAGGCTCCAGATCTTGCGGCCGCGCTGGCGCTGACGGTACTCGATAACGGTGGCGGCCTGGTAGAGCGGCCATTTGAAGAGCGCGTCCAGTTTCGCATCGCCGGCGGACCTGGCGACAGATGTCGCGAATGGTCCGGCCGAGATAGGTCTTGAGCCTGCGCAGCGCCTTGTTGGCCCGTTTGAACTGCTTGGCGTGGGCATAACGCTGGTGCTTGATCAGCGCCAGCTTGCCGACCCGCACATAGGTCTGGCGCAAATTGAGACCCGTCTTCCTGGCCAGCCGCACCAGCCGTTCGCGCGCCCGATGGATGAGCTTGGCGTCGGTCGGGAACATGACGTTCTTCGGCTGCACGGTGGTGTCGACGATCACCTGGCGCGTGTCGGCCGGCTTCATCGCCCCGGTCTTGACCGCGATGCTGAGGCTTTCCTGCAAGAGCGCCACGATCCGCTCCTCGCCCATGCGGCTGCGCCAGCGCGTCATCGACTCCGGCAGTGCGTTGCTGCTGCCGCCCATTGGAGACCAGTCCAGCGGACCGGTCGCCTCTCATGTTCATTCTGGGAGGGCGACGTGCATCGATATTGCCGGAGTGTCGAGTACGCGACACGGTGATGTTCGACTTAGCCTCCTATTGCACTCTTATGTAAGCAATTGAATTGATGTGCAGAAAATCGCTCTTATGGCCTCTGCTCAGCCTGGCACGACTTTTGAAACGTCTCTCGTGAGGCGGCAGGAGCTGGCGAGCGATATTTGTATCGTGGGTGAGATTGCGATCATTGGATCGAAGAAGGAAAGCAGCATGTCAGGTGAGGCAGCAAGTGGAGAGCGCGGCAGAATTCAGGGG
>NZ_JAMYTH010000106.1:0-1861 GCF_040322415.1 Mesorhizobium sp. M0152 | reverse complement strand
ATAGACATCGACTGTGGCCCGCGGGTTCCTGCATGAGAGGCTTTCGTACGCCCGACGGCACCCGAAACCCTTCCCAATGTCGGCCGTTAAAGTTAGATGTGCCGCCGCCTTACAGCAGACATTACCGGCGACCGCGCCTGAGGGCGTAGTTGCGCCATTTGCTACCCTTCATGGCGCTTCTCCAGACCTGCCGTTCGCGGTGCGCCTGATGCGACTCAATGGTGCCATTCCCGGGGATTGCGGCGGGGCCACCCTTCCCGCCGCTATCGGTCTATCTGCTGCCAGCAACCGGGCTGGAACCGAAGAATGCCTATTTTGCAGGATTGTCGTTCCAGATGTCGCGATAAAGCTCCCAGTTGCCGTTCTGTGCTTTCTTCCAGACGACTATAGACTTGCCAGCCCCGTCCACCTGTTTGGAGTCTTTGCCGGGCATCTTGAACGAAACGGCGCCCTGCTCAAACGCGAAATCTCCGCTCTCCACCACCTCAACAGTTGTGATTTTAAGATCGGAAACGCCATAATCAATTACGCCTTGCCAAAACTTCTGAATATTGTTTCGCCCGTCGACTCGCATCGCATTCGGCGGCAATACCATCGCGTCCTCAGCATAATGCGATGCCACGCCAGCGGCATCCTTGCTGTTAAGCGATTTCACGAACGCGGCATTGCTGGCTTCAATGGCGTCTTTGGCCGACTGGGCATTGGCTGGTCCGAGACATAGCGCGGTGATGGCAACGACCAGCATGCAGTGCTTCAATGTCATTTTATCCTCCCTTGCTTTGTTCTAATTGCCCCCCACCGAGGTTATTTCAGCGTACTGCGGCGGCCGCGCGCCCGACATGGCGCATTGAGGCATGCCGGTTCATCAAATATGATACTGTCGATCCTTGTCGGATGACGCGCTGTCTTCGTTCTTCTGAACGGTCTGTCGCTCGGTGGTCGACAGATCTACCCACCAGCTCACGTACTCAAGGAACTCCGCGACGGTCATCTCATCGAAGTTGGCAGGCACGCGGACGCCCACAACCTTCGCTCGTATGCCCACTTGGAATGTCGGCCCCACGCGATCGCGAGCCCGAAGCCAACCGCCGGTTCCGGTAAACGTCGGCTATCGCGGCGGCGAAGTGGGCTGATGAAGGTCGGCTTCCGGGTCAGATCGCGTCGATGCATGGGGGCGCGTGAACGTCCGCTTCTCACATTCCAAGCCGCAAGTCCGCTTCCGGCCCCGCTGCCGACTAGTCTCCTTTCGCTTCCCTTCCGGCCAGTGGTGCCCGAAGGAGAAGCACGATGGGACAATTCCAACACGATCCTGCGATGCCGGAGCGCAAAGCTTGGAATGCTAGCCGGAACGTCGCTCGCGCGATCGAGCGCTCTTTTTCGTCATCCAACGCATCTATTCGCAACGAACCTCAGGTTCAGGTCCCACAAAAGGTCTTATAGAGCGGCCATCTCGCGATGGTGGCTCGGCATAGCTCGCGAAGCCTGGCTGGACTTCGTATGGCTTGCCGAGCACGGTCAGAAGGTCCTCGAACGGTCCGAACTCCTGCTTCTTCACGGCGGCCTCGATGACCGCCTCAACGCGGTGGTTGCGCGGGATAACGGCCGGATTGACGCGCTGCATGGAAGCCCGGCGCGCTGAACCTTCCTGCGGCTCTTGCCCGAGCCGTTTTGCGCCAGCGCTCCGCCCAGTCGTCATATGGGGCAGGGTCTTCGAAGAGGCTGCGCACCGCGACGTCGCCTTCGGGTCCCATGCACGAACCCGCTGCGCGGGAGGGTCGCCTCCTTCTGAGATGGCGTGCATGTCATAGACCTTGAGCGGGTAGAGGCGTCGATCTGACCATGGAGTTCCCTTCAACGAGAG
>NZ_JAMYTH010000105.1:0-1961 GCF_040322415.1 Mesorhizobium sp. M0152 | reverse complement strand
CCGCAGTTCCTCAAGCCGTGCCCGCCGATCGCGGCGCAGCGGTTCGTATCCGAAGATGCCCTGTGCAAACAACAATCCCTTGATAACCAACTACATTAATGATCGAAATGCGTTCGATTTCATATCCGCGCATCAACGCCCTATCCATCCTGACATGAATGTGCTGGGCGTCGTGCTAACAAGTGTCGTTGATAGTGCGACGCCCGATCGGGCTTGCCATGAAATGAACAGGAGAGATCACCACGTCCAGGATCAACCGCCGCGCCGTGCTTTTCCACTCCGGCAGCGCCGTCTTCGCCTCGACGGTTACCTCGGTGGCTCACGCCACCGAGGCACCAAACCGACAACAGAATCTCTCAAGCGAACTGCGAGCATCGATTGAGTCGCACATGACCGCATACGGGGCCTTCGGCAAGGTCGTACACGAAGTGGGCGGCAGGGGCCGCGACTACGACAATGCCAACCGAGAGGAGGAGAGGGCGCTGCTGGCTATCTGCGCCTATCCTGCTGCCACCCAAGGCGATCGTTTGGCCAAAGCCCGATACCTTTTGGAGATCGAGGCGCGCGGCGAACTCGACGTGCCAGACCAGATGCAGACTCTTCTTCGCTCGATGATGTGGAAGGGATGAAGCCGACCGCTGTATAGCTGGTCAGCCTCGATCAAATCGTCCGAAGCTCGCCGGCTAACGTCTTTCCAGAACGTTTGTCCTGCACCAGTTCATAGCTGATCTTCTGACCATCATTGAGGCCGCGCAAGCCGGCGCACTCCACGGCAGAAACATGCACGAGCACATCGGGGCCGACTTGATCAGACTGAATGAAACCAGAACCTTTTTGGGAATTGAACCACTTTACCTACCGGTGCCATGCAAGCCCTTTCTGACTAACCGACTGCCGATCGCCGGCCGTTTCAGCACGATCAGCAGCCAACAAATTCACGACTGTCATCCATTGCCAATTTGCAGAAGCCCACCCGACCTGGATCGGGTATCTGGAATGCCGCTGCATATCCTTGTGGTAGGCAATCACATCTTCAGCTAAATCCAAGAAGAACGCTAACGATTCGACGATTGGTCACCATCGTTAAGCGATTGCAAGATTATCAGCCATGGTGCCGGCACGTTCCTCGACGATGCCGGTCTGGCGGCTGAATGCCTGCTCGATGGATTCGACGCCAATCGATTGCCATAAGCGCCGCGCTGACTCATGCTGCTCAATGATGATTCTGCGACCCAAACCCGCTCCACGCCACCACGCCGCGCTTCTCGGTGCCCCTTCGACCGCGCCGATGGCGACGGTGCCAGCCTGGCGGCCGCTTGCATTGATCCTAACGTCGGGTTTGTCGGATCCGCGACACGAGTGACATCTGGCTGGCGTTCCGCCGCGCTCTCAGTGAAGCCATTGAATAAACATCCAGAACCAGTTTTTCTGGGCCGCTTCCTGTGCAGTTGGCACGACTCTTGATGTTGGTTGTACGGCGGCAAAAGCCGCTAAATGGCAGACTGGTTCATCTTATTTGATCTCTAGGAAAGGAGACAGCAATGAAGGTCGATATATCACAGTATGGTGTGACCGAATTGGCTCGAGAAGAAGCATCCACAATTTCGGGCGGGTGGGCTTTATTTGGGGCAATATTTTTCGCGGTGTGGTGGCTAGTAAACGCGTAGGCATCCCCACGTAGCGTGCAGGCGGTTGATCGCTCATTTTCAGCATGAATCATGCGGAGAATCCTCACATGGGGGCTTTGTCGCAAACCTTTCGGTAAGCGGAGCATGGCAAGAAACACCGCTCAGCTGTGGAGGAGCACGTGACGTTCAAGGGCCGCCCTTTCGACCAGTCGGTGATCCTGCTTTGCGTGCGCTGGTACCTGGCCTCCCATGGGCTTCTTGGGGTCAAGGATTAAATTCAGCAACGCATGAGCAGAACTCCAGGACTGTTTCGGCATCCAAGGTCTGAGCCCG
>NZ_JAMYTH010000104.1:0-2068 GCF_040322415.1 Mesorhizobium sp. M0152 | reverse complement strand
GACTAATCTTGAGGATATCGTCCGCCGTCATGCTGTCGAGACCAGTCCAGTTCTTCTGAGGTTCCACAATGGCATAGAAGTTGCCGCCGTAGGAGACGTCCACAACAAGTTCTCCAATGCCTGGAACGTCGATTTTCGCGTCACTCGTATGAAGATAGGCGGGCACATTGAAGATGCGGACCTCATCAATGAAACGGCCGTTTCGTGTGTACTCCACTTCAACGCGACCGGCGGGCACCTCAAGCGCCAGCCGTCCTTCGGTCTTCGGCACGACGAAACCCTGTTCGAGGGCGGCAGTTACCGTACCGATGGTGCCGTGGCCGCACATTGGAAGGCAACCGGAAACCTCGATGAACAACACGCCGATATCGCAATCCTCACGTGACGGCGGATATAGAATGGAACCTGACATGACATCATGGCCGCGAGGCTCGAACATCAACGCTTGGCGCACCCAGTCATGGTCGCGTAGGAATATCTGACGCTTTTCGGCCATGCTGACATTGGGCAGTATAGGAGCTCCGCCGACAACAACGCGAACGGGGCTGCCACATGTATGGGCATCTATGCATATAAAGGTATGGGGATTCATGATTATCCTCCAGATCAGGAAAAACGGCTGACGGAAAAGGGTGCAAGATTGATCATTGGCGCTCTTCCGGCAACCATGTCCGCGACCAGCCGGCCGGTCGTCGGCCCAAGCGTCAGACCGCAATGACTGTGACCATAGGCGTGGATGATGTCATTGCGGCGCGGCGAGAAACCGATCACCGGAAGTGTGTCGGGAGTCGTTGGGCGATGCCCCATCCAACGTGTGCCCCCTGTTGATATAAGATCCGGGAGGTAAGCCTTCGCCATCTTTGCCAACGCGTCACTTCGACCATAGTTGGGGGGCGCCTTCAATCCAGCGAACTCGGCGCCGCCGCCGATTCGCAATCCCATATCCATAGGCGTGGCAACGAACTTGCGCTCTGCGAAAATGACCTCCCGAGAAAGCGTCACTCCGGAATTTGGTATCGTGATGTTGTAGCCGCGTTCGCTTTCAAGCAACACGCGGTCGCCGATGGTCTTGGCGAGACGCGCCGACCATGCACCGGCCGCAATCACCAATCGGTCGAAGCTGATGTCTTGTCCTCCGGACACACGAAGCTTTTTGCCCTCGATCGCAAGAGCGTCGCCGCTCACTAGCTTAGCGCCTCTGTTGACAACAAGTTCGCGCAGACGATCAACGACCCTCTTTGGATCATTAAAATGCGACCACTGCGGCGTCATGACAGCTTTAACGACAACCCTGCCGAGCGCAGGTTCCAGCCTGCGCGCCTCGTTCCCGTCTAGCTCATTAAAGACCAGCCCGTAGCTTCGACGCAGATCACGATCTGCCGCGTCTGCAGCGAAGGCAGCCTCGGTTTCATAGACCCAAAGTGCTCCAACTTGATGCAGTTCGTCCCTAAGCTTTAGCTCGTCGAGAAGAGGGAGATAGTCGTCGTAGATCGAAGCGCTTAAGGCAGCTAGCGCTTTAGTGACACGGAGCATCTCACTTTTCGAACCGCTGCGCATGAAACGCAGGAGCCAGGGTGCAAGTTTCGGAAAATGGGCGGGACGGACAGAGAGTGGGCCGAGCGGGTCGAATAGCCAACCCGGTACTTTCCAAATCAATCCGGGCACACTGGCCGGCACGATTTCGGTGACGCCAAGTGCACCGGCATTCCCGAAGGAGGCCTTATCTCCCGCCGGGTTCCGATCTACGACGGTAACAGAACGACCATCTGCGAGCAGTGCTCGAGCGGTGCTCAGGCCAACAATGCCTGCTCCAACAACAACGATGTGGCTCATCGATCGATCCGCGTATCGTTCGCCGAAAGGCGAAGGTTGATTTCTGCACCCAGGCTGGCAGCGGTAGTCGCCGAAGTCTTCGAATTGTCTCGAGCGGGTCGATTGGCGAACCTCATAAATGCATCTCCGTAGGCGCTGTGCACCTCAATCTCATGTTGTTAGTGCTAACAGTCCCCAGGGCCACTGTGAGGCCGGCATTTAGGTGGCGAGGCTAAGCAGTGCGGCTTCATCGGGC
>NZ_JAMYTH010000103.1:0-2216 GCF_040322415.1 Mesorhizobium sp. M0152 | reverse complement strand
CATCGGCGCTCAACGCCTGACCAACCGGCACTCACGCGGACAGGCCCGACCGCGCGACTATAGCGACGGCAGCGGCTTTCCCCGCGGTGTCGCGGCGGCGCGAGGGCTGGCCCGCCCGGATCGCACTCAAGCAGCCGGCGGTGACTGAACTATTGCCGGACGCCTTGGCCCCGCGCAACGCGTTCAGGGTCGCGACTTCCCGATCATGGCGAGAGCCGCCTCGGGAGCGCTTTGATGAACCATGTTGCCCTCGTTCGCAACCATAGGGAACCGGCGCCGTCGGCATGACGCCACTGGGCATCGCGCTCAGGGAGGGTCAGCATCTGTCTCCAGACAAGATGGATGGGATGAACCCTGCGCTGAAAATGTCCTGGTAGGGAACAAACCTGCTGCGGTTTCGGTTCCGCTTCCATCGCGCATGCCGGTCATGATCGCGCCAACGCTGGCCAGCCATATGATCTGCCCGCCGCCCACGAATCGCAGCAATGACCGTCGCCGTCCAGAAGAACGGTGTCGTTGAATGATTTCAGCCGACCGCCAGCCGTTTCCGCCAGTCGCAGGTGAATTTGGTGAGGCGCGGAATGAAATGTCCCGGGAACAAGCGCACGGTGTCGTAGTTCGAGGCAGGCAAATCCTCCACAGTTGCACCATCGGAAGAGCGGTCGCCCGCGCCGGTCACCCTCCCTACGGCGCGGGCACCCATGGCTCTTGAGGCTGCGGACCTCCGCTGCCGCGACGTTGTTGGGCCGACGCCTCGACGATGCTGGGCTGGACATTGTTCTTGGGAACGTTGACCGCTAAGGATGCTTGGGAATTGAGCGACCCGGCCGGTGGGAACAACATGGCACGCTGGTAGTTTGTCAGTCAGCAGACAACAGAGGTCCGATGGGCAAGAAGGCCAAGCGACACAGGCAGTCTCTAGCCGATCGCGAACGTGCGATCGAGGCGAACTATTTTGCGCGCAAGTGCGGCCTCACCAAAGAGGAAGCACTCAAGATCCTCAAGGAGGCGGCGCATCAGGGTGGTTCGCGACGTCAGGCGGCCATCTAGGATTGGATGTAAAGGCGATCGTCAAGATCGCTAATCACAACCGGCTGCCGAGGATGATCTTCTTCACCGCCGACACCCATTTCAGCGATCCGCGCATCCGTGTGGCGAGCACCCGGCCCACTGCCGACGATCGCGACGTCAAAGTCATGTTTGCCCTGGAGGGCGCCAAACGAGACCTCAGGCGCACGGTCGAGCCACAGCGGGGTTGACCTCATCCTTGCGGCCCTCGCTCCTGCCACTCCAAGCCTGATGCTTGGGTGCCCGGAGCCCTGCCAAATGCTTCGAACTCCGCCGCCTCCAACTTGCTGAGAGATTTTGCGAGCGCCGCGCCCCAAATTATGTGCACGGCCATCATCAACAGATTTCGCTGTGCAGGGTGGCGCCATGCGGGAGCAAGAATGCGCAATGCAGGGATCCAACCGAGGTAACTCACCGCCCACACGCCAAGGCCGTAGAGCGTGCCGCTGCCGCGGCGCCGCGGCAAGAGTCCGAAAACAGCGCCCGTCATGGCTCCGAAGCCAAAATGCGCCAGCAGTGCATTCGTTCGAGCATGCCGTTCATCACCTGCCATGCCCACGCGCTCGACGATCTCCCGCGGCGGCAAAGGATAGCGACTCCGGTCGTTGAGCAAAGGGTGGAGCCGCTGCATGGTGCTGGTCATGGCCATTGTTGCCGCAAGGCCTGCCAGAGCACCCAACACCATCTGCCGCACAGCACCCTCCTTGAAGCGACGTTGCTAAACGGGACCGAGGATCCATTGTTCCCTGGGGTTGTTCTCTCGAACTGACCCAACAAACTCCTCCAGTGACGATTGGGCAAGGCCCGGAGAACTTGGCACGGCAGGCATGGCAACACCGACGGCGGATGATTGCGCGTTCGCGCGGGCTCTGTCTCGCGAACCCTCGTCGGAGGGAACTTGAGCTCGTTTGACTCAGGAACCGACTTTGCAAAAGGGCAGAAAGCCCGCTGCCATCGAACCGGGTGATCACGTCATCCGCATTTAGCCCTGCCTTACCTGCCTGGCTGCCGGGCTCGTCCACTTCCGATCAGAAGCTGCCACTCCGTTGCTCCAATTTCTGAGCCTCTTTCCCGCCTTTCTATTGCCTCGGCGGAACCAGACGGGCCGGGGCGCGTCATTGGATCAGGTTTGGTGAATCCGGGAGTGA
>NZ_JAMYTH010000102.1:0-2449 GCF_040322415.1 Mesorhizobium sp. M0152 | reverse complement strand
CGCCTCCTTCTGAGATGGCGTGCATGTCATAGACCTTGAGCGGGTAGAGGCGTCGATCTGACCATGGAGTTCCCTTCAACGAGAGGAACTCGCCATGGCTACCCCATCGACCGATGCACCTATTAGCCCGCTTCGCCAGCGCATGCAGCACGACATGCTCATGCGGGGCCTGGGCTCGCATACCCAGCAGGATTACGTTCGTCACGTCCGGCGCTTCGCCGCGTTCCTCGGCCGCTCGCCCGAGGCGGCGTCGTCTGAGGACATCCGCCGCTTCCAGCTTCATCAGCATGAGAGCGGCGCCGGGCCTGCGACCATCAACGGCGCGGTCTCGGCGTTGCGATTCCTGTTCCTGGTGACGCTGAAGCGGCGGGATCTGGCGCATGCGCTGGTGGTCATGCGGTATCAGCGCAAGCTTCCCGACGTGCTGAGCGTGGAGGAAGCGGCGCGGCTGCTCGAAGCCGCACCTGGCATCAAGTACAAGGCCGCGCTCGGCGTCGCCTATGGCGCGGGCCTGCGCGTATCCGAGGTCGCGCATCTCAAGGTCGACGATGTCGATAGCACGCGCATGCTGCTCCGCGTCGAGCAGGGCAAGGGCCGCAGGGACCGCAACGCGATGCTCTCGCCGCAGCTTCTGGAGCTGCTGCGGCTGTGGTGGCGCGAAGGCAGGCGGCGCGGGGTGATGCTTCCGCATGGCTGGCTGTTCCCGGGCCGCAGTTGCACGGCGCCGATCTCGTCGCGGCAACTGCACCGCGCCGTCCAGGAGGCGGCCGAAGTCGCCGGCATCCGCAAGCGCGTCAGTCCGCACACGCTGCGCCACAGCTTCGCCACCCACCTGCTCGAACAGGATGTCGACATCCGCGTCATCCAGGTGCTGCTCGGGCATAGCAAGCTCGATACGACCGCGCTCTACACCAAGGTCTCGACCCGGACGATCCATGCGGTCGCCGGGCCGCTCGATCGGTTGATGGCGCTGATGGAAGGCAAGACGCCGCCCGGTTGAGCCGTGCGCGCCTCGATCGAGGTCGCCGATATCTTCCGTGCTGCCGGCCCCGCCTATCGGGTCGCCCATGCAGGTCACCTGAGCCTCATCCAGCTCAAGGTGATGTCGGCGATCGAGCATTGCCGCACCGCGGCGCTCGGCGGTCACGTCGAGGCCTGCGAGGACTGCGGCCAATGGCGGATCGCCTATAACTCCTGCCGCAACCGGCACTGTCCCAGATGCCAGGGCGCGGCGGCGCGGACATGGCTCGCCGAGCGCGAGGCCGATCTGCTGCCGGTCGGCTACTTCCATGTCGTGTTCACGCTGCCCGCCGAGGTCGCCGACATCGCGTTCCAGAACAAGGCGCTCGTCTACGACCTGCTGTTCAAGGCAGCATCGGAGACGATGCTGACGATCGCGGCGGATCCGAAGCATCTCGGCGCGCGCATCGGCATCACCGCCGTGCTCCATACCTGGGGCTCGGCGCTGACCCACCATCCGCACGTGCACATGATCGTGCCGGGCGGCGGCATCGCGCCTGACGGAAGCCGGTGGATATCGTCACGGCCGGCTTTCCTTCTTCCGGTGCGCGTTCTCGGCAAGCTGTTCCGACGGCTGTTCCTGACCCGGCTGGTCGCTCTGCACGACGCCGGCCGGCTCGGCTTCTTCGGCACACTTGCTCATCTCGATGACCGCCGAGCATTCCTGCGATACCTGTCGCCGGTCCGGAAGAAGCGCTGGGTGGTCTACGCCAAGGCGCCGTTCGGGGGACCGGAAGCGGTACTCGCCTACCTGTCGCGCTATACGCACCGAGTCGCGATCTCGAACCGCCGCCTCATCCGGTTCCAAGAGAACGGCGTCACCTTCCGCTACAAGGACTACCGTCGCGACGGCGTCGACCGGCAGCAGGTCATGACGCTTGCGACGGACGAGTTCATCCGCCGCTTCCTGCTCCATATCCTGCCGCGTGGGTTCCACCGCATCCGTCACTACGGCCTGCTCGCCGGCTCCGCCCGCAAGGATAGCCTCGCCCGCGCCCGCGAACTCCTGGACGTCGCCGCGCCGCCTGACCTTGGCGATTCCGACGAACCGGACGACTTCCGTCCGTCATGCCCGTGCTGCGGCGGACGCATGATCGTCGTCGAGGTGTTCGAACGCTGGAGGCAGCCACGCGGTCCGCCGGACGCAACCGCGACGAACCGGGAGACCGCTCCATGACCCGGCATGGCATGGTCCAGACTTCAGTCGCAGGCCCTCAGCCTCCGGCAACGGATCGACGCACGTCTATGGTGATTATCGACTCCGACAGAGCCGCGCCCAGCCGCCCACCGTCCCGACAATACCGCGCGGAGGCGCAACGAAGCGGTCTGTCCGCATTCACCCCAGAGCTTCCCGACGGCGGTCGCGCCATCGCCGACATCAGCTGCAAATCGAAATCCCCATAGACATCGACTGTGGCCCGCGGGTTCC
>NZ_JAMYTH010000101.1:0-2845 GCF_040322415.1 Mesorhizobium sp. M0152 | reverse complement strand
GTACCCATCCGGTGAAGACCGCAGACGTGCGTATCCGGCGGCCATGAGCACCTGAGCACCGCGGTGCTGGAGTCAGGCTTTCGATGGGGAGACGCGATGATATTCTTCGAGGAGGAGTTTCACCTCCTCGATGCCTTCGTCGGTGAAGGCCAAGATCCCGTCGTCATCGTTGGCGCCGTAGACCCAGATGACGCCGTCCTCGGGCTCGAGACCGAGGGTCAGGTCCTGGATGAGCGCATCGCTGACGCCGAGGTCCCTGGCGACACGATCGACGGTGTAGACGTGATGCACCTTATTGCGCTGCATGATCAGGCCGCCGCTGGTTGGGTCCGCAATTTTGCGAATCTCCAATTCCACGGCAGCAAATCATCGATCCGATGGGCCGGATAGGCGGGCAGGCGGGCGAGGACGTCGGCGAGCCAGGCCTGCGGGTCGATATCGTTCATCTTGGCGCTGACGATCAGGCTGTAGAGAACGGCCGCGCGCTGTCCGCCGCGATCGGAACCGCAGAACAGCCAGGACTTTCTTCCGAGAGCGATGCCGCGCAGGGCTCGCTCGGCTGCATTGTTGGATAGGCAGATCCGCCCATCGTCGAGGAACCGGGTGAAGGATGACCAGCGGCGCAGCATGTAGTTGAAGGCCTTGGTCAGGTCGTGCCCGCGCGAGAGCTTGTCGCGCGTCTTGATCATCCAGCGCTCGAGCTCGGTGACCAGCGGCGCGCTCCGCTCTTGGCGCACGGCGTGGCGTTGGCCTGGCGACAGCCCGTTGATCGCGCGCTCTATATCGAAGAGGGCATCGATGCGCTTCACGGCTTCGACCGCCAGCGGATAGACCAGGTTGGGCTTCTCGCCGTGCGCCTTCTTGCGCGCCGCCGCTTCGACATCGGCCAGCTCGAACACTTTGCGCCGGCTGTGGGCCCAGCAGCTGGCCTCCAGAATAGGCGCCGGCTGACGGGCCGCCGCATAGAGATCGCCATAACCGCCATAGGCATCGGCCTGCAGAATGCCGCTCCAGCCGGCGAGATGCGCCGCGGGATGTTCGCCTCGGCGATCGCGGGAATAATAGAACACCGCCGCCGGCGGATCGACACCGCCGAATGGTCGGTCATCACGCACATAGGTCCATAATCGGCCGGTATCGGTCTTGCCCTTGGCCAGGACCGGCACCGTCGTATCGTCGCCGTGCAGACGTGACGCGGCCAGCACATGGGCTTCGAGTCGCTTGAACAGCGGCATCAGCGCCGCGGCGCCGGCGCCGACCTGGTCGGCGAGCGTCGACAGGCTGAACGGCACGCCTTCGCGGGCATAGCGTTCAGCCTGGCGGTTGAGCGGCTGATGCTGGCCGAACTTCTCGAACAGGATCATCGCTAGCAGGCCGGGACCGGCCCAGCCGCGTGGGGTGGCGTGGAACGGCGCCGGAGCCTGGCTGATCGCTTCGCAGTCGCGGCAGGTGAACTTCTCCCGCACGTGCTGGATCACTTTCCATTGCCGCGGCACCACCTCCAGGGTCTCGGTGATATCCTCACCCAGCCTGCGCAGCCGATGGCCGCCGCAGCAATGGCAAGCGGTCGGCGCCGGCTCGACCACGCGTTCGCGCGGCAGATGCTCGGGAAATGGCTGGCGCGCCGGTCGCTTGCGCATGTAAGGCGCCACCTCGGTGGTCCGGGCCGCGGCCTGTTCGGCGGCGATCTCGTCTTCCGTTGCGGTGCTCTCGAGTTCCTCGAAGGTGAGTTCCATCTGGTCGTGCAGGCGGGCTGAGCGTTCAGAACTCTGACCATGCAGCGCCCGCTGCAGCTTCCGGATCGTCAGATGCTGATGCGCGATCAGCGCCGCATCATCCGATGCCTTGGCCCTGGCGACCGCCAGTTCGGCCTCGACCAGCGCAGCGCGCGCGGCCTCGTCTTCGGCTCTGGCCAGCGCCGCGGTCAGCGCTGCTCTCAGCGCGCCAATATCGTCCGGAACAGCATCCTGGGCGGTGGCAACCATGCCCTGGAGTGAATCATAAAACGCGTCCGCTGACTCGCGGAAAATGGCGCAAACTCAAAGAAAAACTCAGCCCGCGCGCTGCGGTCGGAACGTGTGGCGCGGGTTGCGCCAATCGATCCCGTCGAGCATGTACGCCAACTGAGAAGGCGAAATGGAAACCGTGCCGTCCGCCGGCGACGGCCACAGAAACCGGCCCTTCTCGAGTCGTTTTGCATACAGCGACATGCCGAGCCCATCATGCCAGATAATCTTGATCAGATTGCCGCTGCGGCCGCGGAAGACATAAAGATCGCCGGCATGCGGATCCCGGCCCAACGTCTCCTGAACCTGCAGAGCGAGGCCTTGCATTCCGCGACGCATATCGGTCCGGCCGACCGCCAACCAGATCCGCACCTGGCTCGGAACCGGGATCATGAAACGCCCAGCGCCTTCACCATCGCCGCCGCCAGTGTCGGCGGTGTAGTCAACGGAATCCGCAGCCGCACCTTGCCGGCGATCTCCAGCTCGATCACCGCTGGTGGCGCCGCCGGCACCGAAGCGGCGACAGGCTCATCGGGAACCACGACAACTTCGGCAAAGCCCGTCTCGCGGGCTCTCATCGTGCGGCGCCACTTGTAGATCAGGCTGGTCGCGACATCGTACTGGCGCGCTACCGCCGCCACTGTGGCCCCGGGCGCGAATGCCGCGGCCAGTATCCGGCACTGATCTTCTTCACTCCAACGACGCCGACGCTCCGGCCCGGTCAATAACGTCACATGGCTCATGCTGTGCTGCCAACTACGCTCGTAAGGACGACCTTATGAGCGCAGCCTCGCTACCGTGCCATGCTCGCGCAAGGCGGCCCTCGCCGGAGGCGTACG
>NZ_JAMYTH010000100.1:0-3131 GCF_040322415.1 Mesorhizobium sp. M0152 | reverse complement strand
GCTTGCGATTGCGGCAATGTGCTTGTCCCTTTGACCAGGCGGTCCGGTATCACCGCTTTCCACCGCCGTGGAACGCGGTGGAATGTCGATGTTGGCGGTTGCGCTGTGCTGCAGGATAGACCGATAGGTTGGCTTGCCGTCATAGGCTCCGTCGGCTGTGAACTGGTCGATCTCGCCGTCGATCTGATCGAGCAGCGGTGCCACCTGGGAAGGATCATCCGCGTCCTGATCTGTCAGCCTTTGGGCAATGATCGCGCCACTTTTGGCATCCACTGCCAGATGCAGCTTGCGCCAGTTGCGACGTGATCTGGCGCCATGTTTCTGCTCCAGCCATTGCCCGGCGCCGTAGACTTTCAATCCCGTGCTATCGACAAGCACATGCAGCGGGCCGTCCGGCAGCGGCGGGTTTCGTCGGGCTGATGGCTCCCACTTGTGTGCCCGACGGCTCAGCGTCGTATGATCTGGAACTGGGACTTTCAGCCCCATGAGGTCCAGCAGCGAGTGGAGCAATCCCTCGGTCTGGCGCAGCCGCATTGCGAAGACGCAACCCAGCGTCAGCGCTGTCTCAATGGCGAGATCGGAATACCGGGCTTGGCCGCCGCGGGTCTTGCGTCGCGGAGCGCGCCATCCCGCAAGTGCCTCCGGCGTTACCCATAAGGTCAGGCTACCACGTCGGCGCAGACCTGCTTCGTAGTGAATTTCATCTTTCCCACGTGATGACGACGATCTGCCTTGTGTTTGTACGGCATGGCACTCGCATCAAGCTGATTTCGATCCTGCCTCCTATCGCCAAACCGTTGACAAAGGATCCATGCACCAACGCTACGCCTCGCGCAAAACATCTTGCAAGCCCATCATCTCGACAAACCCATCGCAAGCAAAATGCGCAGAGCCAGATGGAACAAAGACTTCTTCTTCCAGCTCTTTACTCATGCAATAGCCATGCTCTGTCCGGGGAGGCTTCGCCCGAAAGGGCTTTCCCTTCGGGAAACACGCACTCAGGAGACAGACCATGACCGAACTCGCAAACTTCATCCGCCTCAACGGTCTCGATGGGTCGTGTGCTGGCGCCTGTGCTAATCGAAACCACGTTCTTCCACAGGTGCAATCTTGCTTCTGTCAAATAAAATCACCTCGTACGAGCTTCCATATTCCGTCTTCACTCCGTCCAAGCCGTATCTCTGCGCCAAGGTAGCCCATGCGCCGAGTTCGTCAGGTTCCACTTGAGTACCCTGCTCGTCCATGACCGCTAATTTGAGGGGCTTTTGCGCCTCGATAACAAAATACTTTCCAGAACTACCTGCATAGCCGCGTGCCGCGTTTACATCGTTTTCTGAGGTCATCCAAATTGCTTCGCCCGTGTGCCCGCTTTGCCCCGAACCGCCCCACACCCCATCCCTATTAGCGTGGTTGAACTTTGTTCCCGCTGGAAGTTCTTCCATCTTGTTCCTCTCCCAACCAACTGAGGCTGCAAGTTCTTCCATCTCCTTGCTCTCCCAACCAACTAAGGCGGCTTGATGTATGTGGGGACCGGTTTGCCTGGCTGTCGCGGGTCTTACCGGGCTCGTGACCTCGTCACCGACTGCTCTCAAAGCTCGGCGCGGTGGATTCTCGCGGCGACTCTCCCGGTACCACCCTCTCATTATTTGCATGCATTCGTTAGATATTTCGCCGTGATAATAGGCACATGTTTGGTATTCTCCCCATTCTTCGCGCGGTTCAAGTTCTTTATCCGCGCACTCGATCTTCCCATTCTTATAAGCAAGGCATGCCCCCTTGTCCTCAGCCGAAACCTGACTACTCTGTACGAGGACGATCACGGTCGCAGCAAGGATCATCCCCTTCCAGAAAGACGGGGGATGCACTCGATGAATCGGGATGGCTGCGGTGGCGGTCTCTTTCGGTGAGGATCTCACGTAAGGATTTCCTTGTGCTCGTTTGTGAATTGTCCGCATCGCATCGGTTTCGCGATGCGACTTGCTGTAGTTTGTTAGGACAACTCAGATTGAGTTTGTTAGGACAACTCAGATTGTTATTTTAAGTCCGAATACACATTGAGAACCGGCGCCGTGCTTTCCTTGATTCAAAAGGTGGGATCCGCACCAGCTATTCATGGATGCCTATAGCAATTTGCTGCCTTGGGCAGTGTTCGCCGAGCACGGAGGAGAAGATGCTGCGGAAGGCTTGAAAACGTTTCAACATCCGCTAACACCTTGCGCTGGCTGCACGCGTGGGTGATGACGCAGGTAGCCGGTCCATGGGTGTGGTGAAATAGAAAATATTGGGCTCGCTATCGACGCGAGCAACAGCCGCGTGTGGATCTCCGATCGCCGTTGGCACCATGCCGGGAGATGTGATAGAGGGCAGCATGTCCTCACTTGCCTAGTCTCCGCATAGGCGACGTCGCGGACGAGATGCGCCAGGCAGTTCTGATGCGCATTTGCGTGGCCTTGTTGCGCGGCATAGCGATCGGAACACCAGACGTCGGGCCGATGGCCGTCCATCAGGGTCCGGACCACGACGGCGCCGCGCGTTGGCGCCGCTTGATGAACAACCGCTTCGGCGCAGCGAAACACCCAGTGGTAGGCGTTGCGTCCTTCGATCCGCACGCCGGTCTCATCGGAGGCGATGACCTTGGCCCGGCGCAACGCCGCGACGTCCTTGTCGCACTCGGCCGCGAACGCGCGTGGGTAATTGCGGCTCTCTCCATCCTTCTCCAGCGAGCGATATAGGCGACGGATATCCGCAGCGTTTACGCCATCTGCTTTCATGACCTGGCGGATGATCGGTTCGGATAGGATTTCGTCAAGCGTCGGTTCGCGCTCGTGCATGGGTCGCCTCCAAGATTTTCTGATATTCCGCTTGATATACGGAAACGATGACCTGGTGATGTCGGCTGTGTGACGGATATGGATATGCGACCGTCCGATGTCAGAATCGGTCGCCGGGTAGTGTCAGTTTGGAAAGCGCAGCGTCTAGGCTTTACGCTCGGGCCGTGCGGCGCTTCGAAAGAGACCGCCACTCGATGTTGAGCCGATGACAGCGTATTGCGGGGAAAGTGGAACAGGTTGGCAATCGGATCATGGATGGAAACGAACCGCTGAAGCTGGCGTGCCGACTTGAAGCGTTTC
>NZ_JAMYTH010000099.1:0-3483 GCF_040322415.1 Mesorhizobium sp. M0152 | reverse complement strand
GTAGGGCAGTAGGGCAGTAGGGCAGTAGGGCAGTAGGGCAGTAGGGCAGTAGGGCAGTAGGGCAGTAGGGCAGTAGGGCAGTAGGTAGGTACTTCCAGGCAACTCTCTTACTGCCTTACTGCCCTATTCCCCTACTGCCTTAGATTATCATATGCCTTCGCCGGCAAGCTCTTCGGAGAGCGTGGCGACCTGGTCCTGGGCGCTGCGCATCATCGGATAGATCGCCAGTACCTTCTGCCAGGCATCGAGCGCCGACTGCTTGTGGCCGGTCTGAGCCATGATCTGCGCGAGGCCCGACAATGCACCGAAATGGCGCGGCTCGAGCTGCAGCGCATGGTCGATGTCGGACATCGACTTGCCGTAGTTCTTCATCATGAAATGCACGGTGGCGCGCCGGTTCCAGCCTTCCGCATAGCTAGGCTGCAAGACCACCACCTGGTCGAGGAAGTCGAGCGCGACGTCGAACTTCTGATTGTCCATCGCTTTTTGCGACCACTGCATCATCAGGTCGATCGAAGCGCTGCCGGATTGGAACCACTCGTTCCAGATGTTGCCGGAAATGCGCTCGGCCGCTTTTTCATTGCGCTCGCGTTTGAGATCGGTGAACAGCTGGTCGAGGCGGGCTTGTTTGGTCGGTGCCGCCGGCGGCGCGTCCGGGGTTGCCGGAGCCGCGGGTGCAGCCGCTTGGTCATCGGCCCGGGTCGGCAAGGAAAGACTGCCGGAAAGAACAAGAGCCGTGAAAAATGCAACAGGAATCCGCATCGCCCGAGTTTAACCCCGGGCGGCGGAACGTCAAAGTGATTTTAGCGTGAGGAGGTCGGCAGGCCGACGACAAACATCAATGGCCGAGGCAAAAAGCCTACGTCCGAAAGCTCAGCCCTGACGCGCCTTATAGCGCGGGGCGGTCTTGTTGATGATGTATACGCGGCCCTTGCGGCGAACCAGCTGGTTGTCGCGATGACGCGCCTTCAGCGCCTTGAGCGAATTCTTGATCTTCATGGTCTTGCCTGTCGGTGTGGACCCGGTCTGGGTCGAAATTTTAAGGCGCGCCAGAAGACGCGCCTTTGAACTGTGGGTGGCTCATAAACGAGGAGCCTTGTCCATGTCAACCGCAAGCGTGCTTCATAGCCGATATCGATGGCCCCTATCATCAAATATCCGCCATCCGCCCTTGACGGCATTGCGGGGCCTGTGGCCGCCTGGGATGATGCTGTTCATAGCGAAATGATTTGGGGATGAAGATGAGCCGAGTTTTCCTGCCTGCCTGCCTTGCCGTGCTGGCAACGACCGCGGCATCCGGCGCGCAAGAATGCGACCGCGGCGACGACAGCCAGCAGATGATGAACATCTGTGCCGGCGAGGATTACCAGCCGCCGATGCCAAGCTCAACGCAACCTACCGGAACCTCATCAGTTCCGATGATGCCGACGACAAGAAATTACTGCAGACGGCGCAACGAGCATGGATCACCTTCCGCGACGCCGAGTGCGCCCATTCTGCCGCGGCCAGCGCCGGCGGCTCGATCTATTCGATGGAGGTCTCGCAATGCTTGGCCAGATTGACCTATAATCGCATCAAGCAGCTTGCCGCCTCGGCCAATTGCGAGGAAGGCGATGCGAGCTGCGCCAGTCCCGACGAGGACGAAAGCGATGAGGTGCAATAGTCCGTTTCCGGGGTTAGGTGCGACGGCTGATCCGGGTGAAATGGCCCATCTTGCGGCCGGGACGTGCTTCCGCCTTGCCGTATAGATGCAGCATCAGGTCGGGCTCGGCGAGCAGTTCCGGGACGCGCAGCACGTCGTCGCCGATCAGGTTTTCCATTACGCAGTCGGAATGGCGGTCCGTGCTTCCGAGCGGCAGGCCGGCGACAGCACGGATATGCTGCTCGAACTGCGAAACGACGCAAGCGGCCTCGGTCCAGTGGCCGGAATTGTGGACACGCGGCGCGATCTCGTTGGCCAGTAGAGAACCATCGGCCAGCGCGAAAAACTCGACGCCGATGACGCCGACATAGTCGAGGGCCGACAATATCTTCGATGCGGCCGTTCGCGCTGCTTCCGCTGTCGCGGGCTCGATGCCGGCCGGCAAGGTCGATGTGTGAAGAATGCCGTTGCGATGGACGTTCTCGGCCGGATCGTAGGCGGCGACCGCGCCATCCAGCCCACGCGCCGCGATCACCGAGATCTCGCGCTCGAACGGCACCAAACTTTCCAGGACCAGCGGCACACCGCCCATTGCCTGGCAGGTGCCCGCAAGGCCGCCCGCCTCCATGTCGCGGAAGACGCGCTGGCCCTTGCCGTCATAGCCCATGCGCCGCGTCTTCAATATGCCGCTGCCGCCGAATGCCTTCAGCGCCGAGCCCAGGTCATGGTCGCTGTCGACCGGGCGGAAATCGGCGGTGGCAATGCCAATGCCATTGAGGAATGTCTTCTCGCTCACCCGGTCCTGCGCCACATCGAGCGCCCGCGCCGGTGGGTAGACCGGGACTGTCGCGGCAAGCGCATTGGCGGCCGCAACCGGAACGTTCTCGAACTCGTAGGTCACGACCGCACTGCCAGCCGCCAGTTCGGCAAGGGCTGTCTGGTCGTCATAAGCGGCCGTTATCTGACGGTTGGCGACCTGCGCCGCGGGGCAGTCCGCTTGCGGCTCGAGCACGACCGTGCGGTAGCCGAGGCGAGCGGCTGATATCGCCAGCATGCGGCCGAGTTGGCCGCCGCCGATGATGCCGATGGTCGCTCCGGCGGGCAGGCTCACGGCGTATCCGTCGGTTCAGCCGCGACCTTGGCGGTCTGCGAGGCGCGCCAGGCATCGAGGCGCTGGGCAAGCTTGTCGTCGTTCAGCGCCAGCACGGCGGCAGCCAGGAGGGCGGCGTTGACCGCACCGGCCTTGCCGATGGCCAGGGTGCCGACCGGAATGCCGGCTGGCATCTGGACAATGGAGAGCAGCGAATCCTGGCCGGACAGCGCCTTCGATTCCACCGGCACGCCGAATACCGGCAGCGGCGTCATCGCTGCCGTCATGCCGGGCAGGTGTGCCGCACCGCCGGCGCCGGCGATGATTACCTTGTAACCGGCCGCCTTGGCGCCATTGGCGAACTCATAGAGGCGGTCCGGCGTACGATGCGCGGAGATGATCAGCCTCCTGTGCGGGATGCCCAGTGTCTCCAGTGTTTCGGCCGCGTGGCGCATGGTCGCCCAGTCGGACTGGCTGCCCATGATGATGGCGACGTCGGCACGTTGATCGTCCAAGCTTCTGCTCCCTGGCGACAAAGGCGGGCCTTAGCCGAATTCTCGCGGAGCCGCAAGGATAGGCGGGCACGGCCACACGGTTGGGAATTCAGGTTAACGGGATTTCGGGCGCATTTTGCATTGACGTTCGGGTGTGATTCGCTGGGTGCTCTGATTCGGTTGGGAGCACTGCGATGGATGGTTTGGTACTTCGGTTTTCCGGCGAGGAGGTTCCGCGTGCGCGTCTGGCCCTATTG
>NZ_JAMYTH010000098.1:0-4017 GCF_040322415.1 Mesorhizobium sp. M0152 | reverse complement strand
ATCGAAAGCCTGACTCCAGCACCGCGGTGCTCAGGTGCTCATGGCCGCCGGATACGCACGTCTGCGGTCTTCACCGGATGGGTACGCACCGGCTGCAATCAAACTGGTGAGGTTCGCCGTGTGAAGCCGTTCAAACGAGCGTAGCGATGGCGGACCTTATCCTGAGGAATTTCTGCCTTCGACACAGTCTGCGGCCTTTGCGGCACACAACGGCAAGGCGCAGCTATGACCCGAAACGGACCTTAACTGGCTAAGCACTATTGCGCGTTGATCACACCGGCCAAGGCTTGACGGGCAAGCACCCGTATCCGGCTAGGATCGTCAACATGACCTGACACCATCAGGCCGTCCCATATAGCAAGAAGGATGTTCGCGGCGGCGTCTGGATCTGTGCAACCGGTGTCTGCGAGTAGTCTGCGCAGCAAATCACGGTGCCAGCGACGGTGTTCGTCGATGGCTTGCCGAACAGGAGTGGCCGGGTCGGGATACTCAACGGCCGCATTCAAAAAGGGGCAGCCGCGATAGCCCGGCAGGATTGCAGCTTCGCTGATCGTGTCGAAGAGTGCAAACAAGCTGTCACGGGGCGCCCCCGTTGCCAAAGCGCCGAGTGAGGCACGGCCAATGCGATCCTGCTCCTCAATATAGGACAGAACCAGTCCATCCTTGGACGGGAAGTGACTGTAGAAAGTTGCTTTGGCCACTCCAGCCTCAGCAATGATGCGATCGATACCAATCGCACGCACCCCCTCCGCGTAGAAAAGCCTTGTGGCGGTTTCGAGTACACGCAGGCGCGCCGCGCTGGCTCGGCCAGGGTCGGTCTTTGTCATAGTTGACACATACAGACAGGTCTGTGCACAGTCAAGAGGCAGACAACTCTGTCTGCCTATTCTGGAGGGTTGCAATGGCATCAGTCGTAAGGGAAATTATCATCGATGCGTCGCCGGAGACCGTTTGGGCGGTCCACGGCGACTTCGCGGGCGGACCGCTTAAGGGTGTGCCGGGCGTCTTCACAGCCTGCGAAGTGGACGACTCCGGCGTGCGGACACTGACCTTCGCCGACGGCACTGTCGCCAAAGAGCGGCTTATCGCACGCGATGAGGCTGCTCGACGGATCGTCTGGGGGTGGGTCGGAGACGAGGTCGTTCACGACAACACGTCAATGCAGGTGTTTTCAGAGGGCGTTGGCAGGAGCCGGCTTGTCTGGATCCACGATACATTGCCAGACAACCTAGCTAGCTGGTTGGCGTCAGCGATGGATCAAATTGTGCCAGTAATGCAGCGGGCGCTGATGTCTTCAAAAAGCTCCGACCAAACGAGCGCTTAAGCTGGTGAGGTGGGCCATGAGGTTAGTACAGCCTACGACCGAAGGCCGGCTTGCCCATGTCGGACTTCGAGAGTTGGTGGAAACACCGGCTCTTGGAGTCCGACAATATGCGGCCCATGCGACATGCTGCTCGTAGTCATTGCACATGAAAGCCTCCGCGCCCGGCGTCCTGAACAATAGGGCAACTGACAGTCAGGTGAACAGCACCAGCGTCCGATGCCCGATTACGCTGATTTGCGTGCGGTCTTGGCTTTGGGGCGGTCCTTGATGCCTTCCTTGGCGAGGCTCTTGCGAAGGACCGACGCCAGGTCGACAACGTTCTCCTTGGGCTCGGGTGCGGTTTTTGGCAGCTTCTTGCCCTTGCGCTTCGCGTCAATCATCGCGATGAGCGCATCTTCATAGGTGTCCTCAAATTTCGATGGATCGAACGTGGTCACCTTCTTGTCGATCAGCAAGCCTGCAATTTCGAGCAGGTCCTGATCGTATTTAGGGCTTTTCAAGTTCCCGAACACGGTCTCTTCCGAGATCATTTCGTCGTGGGTCCGCAACTCGGTAAGCAGCATTCCCTTGCCATAGGGCTGTATCAGAACTTCGCGCCCGCGTTGGTAAAGCACCACGCAGGACCGCGCCGCCACGCGCTTCTTTGCCATCGCCTCCCGCAGCACGGAGAAAGCCTCGACCGAGGCACCGTCGGCGGGGATCAGGTAATAGGGCTTTTCCAGGTAGCGCGTGTCGATCTCGTCGACGGCGACGAATTCGTCTACCTCCAGCGTATGCGCCGATGTCAGCTTGAGCTTCTTGATTTCGTCGGGCTCGACCTTGATGAAGTCGTCCTTGTCGGTCTCATAGCCTTTCACCTGGTCTTCGCTATCGACAATGTCGCCGGTCTCTTCGTCCACATAGGCGCTTTGGACGGGCAGCCCGTCCTTGCGGTTTAAAATCTTGAAGTGGATCTTGGAGGCCTCGCTGGTCGCGCCCACAAGCTTCACGCCGCATGACACCGACCCCACCTTTAGAAAGCCCTTCCAGACTGCGCGCGGGGCAACCATGCCGTGTCTCCTACCCTACCAACCTCAGCACAACGTCGGTCCGGTAGTTGTGTTCCGCCCTCTTGTCGACCGCGGACACCGCGCGTCGACTTCTCCCTAGAGATCAATTCTCCTCTCGGAAGTCCTCCAGTGAGGCATGGCGCAACTTCTGCTCACCTTTCAGACACTTAACTCGACCAAGCAGACCTGGCCTAGCCATTCGGCCTTCGCTGGCGCGAGAAGCGTCGTAGCCGTTCCGCTCGAAGGCTACTTGCCCGAAGGCACTGACACATCCATTTCTGGCACGTAGCTGGAAATGAAGTTCGAGCATCGCCACATCAGCATACGGACCGGCAGCCTGATGGCACTATTGTAATTGATAACAATCTTTGCGACCGACGAAGCGTCTCGCGACTGCCGTTGATGTTTGAGGAGTGTGAATGACGGTACGCTTTGCATTTGACAACAGCTATGCTCGGCTGCCGAGCTCGTCTTATGCGCGTGTTTCCCCGACCCCGGTCTCCGCACCGCACCTCCTCAAGCTTAACCAGGAGCTGGCCGTCCAGCTCGGGCTCAACCCGGTAGAACTCGCCACGCAGGCGGGTGTTGAGATTCTTGCCGGCAAACGGCTTCCCGAAGGTGCCGAGCCGATCGCTACCGCCTACGCCGGACACCAGTTCGGCCAGTTCGCCGCAGCTCGGCGACGGAAGGGCAATCCTGCTAGGCGAGATCGTCGATCAGGAAGGAGTGCGCCGGGATATCCAGCTAAAGGGCTCCGGCCGAACACCGTTTTCCCGCGGCGGCGACGGGCGGGCGGCGCTTGGCCCCGTTCTGCGCGAGTACATTGTCAGTGAGGCCATGGCGGCTCTTGGCATTCCGACCACTCGGGCGCTTGCTGCGGTCATGACGGGTGATGAGGTGATACGAGAAACCTACCTGCCAGGCGCAGTGCTGACACGCGTCGCATCCAGCCACATGCGGATCGGAACCTTCGAATTCTTCGCGGCGCGCGGGGACGTGGATGCGGTGAGGGCTCTCGCTGATCACGCGATCACCCGGCACTACCCGGATGCCGCGGGTGCTGCTCGCCCCTACCTGGCACTGCTGGAAAGTGTGATTGCGCGCCAAGCGAACCTCGTAGCGCAGTGGCTGCTCGTCGGCTTCATTCACGGGGTTATGAACACCGACAACATGTCTATCGCCGGCGAGACGGTTGACTATGGCCCCTGCGCTTTTCTGGACATCTACAATCCCAAGACCGTATTCAGCTCGATCGACCAGTTAGGTCGCTACGCTTATGCCAATCAGCCTGCGATCGCCCAGTGGAACCTGACGCGGCTGGCGGAGTGTCTGCTGCCCCTCCTGGCTGAGGATCAGGACAAATCAGTGGAGCAGGCCCAAGAGGCGCTTTCTGCCTTCGCAGCACGGTTCAGCGACGCGTATAATAGTGGATTGCGTAGCAAGTTGGGACTTTTGTCGGAACGGGAAGGCGATCTTGCGCTGACGCAGAATCTTCTCGATCGGATGGTCGCTGGCAAGGCGAACTTCACCCTGACTTTCCGACGCCTGAGCGAGGCCGCTATTGGGAAGGGTTTCGGGTGCCGTCGGGCGTACGAAAGCCTCTCATGCAGGAACCCGCGGGCCACAGTCGATGTCTATGGGGAT
>NZ_JAMYTH010000097.1:0-4533 GCF_040322415.1 Mesorhizobium sp. M0152 | reverse complement strand
TAGCCTTTTCCATCAATCGGCTGCAGCCCCCCCCCCCGCGGGGGTTTTTTCTGCGTAGTGCCTGGCGGGGGGCCTGACCCGTCTATATTCCCTTGCCCGGGGCGGATTTCTGCCGGGGCGGCGGAAACGTCGGTCTTATTTTACCAGGCCAGCCCCGCATTCTGCGGGCCAGCCTATTCGTTCAAGCCGGCTTATTCGTTCAAAAATGACGGCCCTTCGCCGATGATCTTCTTGTCTTCCTTGCCGATGATATCGAGATCGCGCCCCTCATAGGGCAGCGACAGAAGGATGCGCCGCATCACCGCCAGCCGGGCGCGTCGCTTGTCGTTGGCGCGCACGATGATCCATGGGGCGAACTCCTTATGGGTGCGCTCGAACATGGTATCGCGCGCCTTGGTGTAATCGTCCCACTTTGTGATGCCGGCTATGTCGATCGGCGAAAACTTCCAGCTCTTCAGCAGGCTGTAGCGGCGATCGTGAAATCGCTCGAGCTGCGTCTCCCGGCCAATGTTCAGCCAGAACTTGAAGAAGTGGACGCCGTCATTGACGATCATCCTTTCGAAATGCGGCGTCTCGTCCAGAAATTTCTGCTGCTGTTCCGGCGTGCAGAAGCCCATCACCGGTTCGACGCCGGCGCGGTTGTACCAGGAGCGGTCGAAGGTGACGAATTCGCCTGATGTCGGGAAATGGTCGGCATAGCGCTGGAAGTACCACTGTCCAAGTTCAGTCGGCGTCGGTTTGGTCAACGCCACGTTGCGTGCCGTGCGCGGGTTTAGATACTGGCGCAGCACGAAGATCGTGCCGCCCTTGCCGGCCGCATCGCGACCTTCGAACAGGACCATCGCCCGCTTGCCGGTCGCCTGCAGCCAGGCCTGCGCCTTGACCAGCTCGATCTGCAATTTCTCCAGCGTCTCGTCATACTCGCCGCCTTTCATCTTCTTGTCGTAGGGATAGCCGCCGGCGGCCAGCTTGTTGTCCTCGACCCAGTCGGGCAGCGTGGGATTCTCGATGTCGAACTCCCGTTCCTTGCCGTCGATCCTGATCTTCAACGGGCCTGAAGTCGGCGCGGCGGGACTATCCTTGGCTTTTTTCATTGAGACGAACCCTTCTAAGCATCCGGACTCATGCTATTGGGAGCCTCCGGAGCGGTCCAGCGGAAGTTTCCGTCGCCGCTCGACCGGTGGGGAAGGCATGGGCGCGGCGCGCGAGCGAATGACTGACCGGGACGCAGAGCAGAAAGGCACGGCGCGAACCATGGCCGCCCGGCTGTGGAACAGCCGCTGGCTCCTTGCCGCGGCTGTGATAGCCGTTCTGATCGCTTTTGCGTTTGCAGCTATCTCCGCCTACGTGCTGGTCCCGGCATTGCTGCTGTTGTTTGCAGCGGCAATGTTGCCGATGGCCGGCGCGCACCGATCGGCCGAGGGCGCCGCGGCGACCGAGACAGTCGGTTTGCAGCGGCTCTCCGGCGAGTATCTGGCGGCGGCCGTTGCCGACCCGCTGATCATCTTCGATCGGACCGCCGCCATCGTCCATGCCAACGCCGCTGCCTTTGCCGCCTTTGGCGGGATCGCCCCGGGCATATCGCTGCCGCTGAAATTCCGGGCGCCGGAAATGCAGGCGTTGCTGGACAGCGTGCTGTCGGGCGATGTCGCCTCGGATATCGTCGACTACACCGAGAAGCTTCCGGTCGAACGGGCATATCGGGTCAGCGCGTCTTCGGTCGGCCACGGCACCGATCTCTACGTGCTGGTGTTCAAGGACCAGAGCGAAACACGACGCATCGACCGCATGCGCGCGGACTTCATCGCGAACGCAAGCCACGAATTGCGCACGCCACTCGCCTCGATCGCCGGGTTCATCGAAACGCTTCGCGGCCCGGCCCGCAACGATGCGGCGGCACGCGATCAATTCCTGCAGATCATGCAGAACCAGACCGGCCGCATGGCACGCCTGATCGACGACCTCTTGTCACTGTCGCGGCTAGAGATGAAGCCTTATCTCAGACCGGGAACCGAGGTCGATCTTCGTCAGATCGTCGACAGCGTCATCGACTCGCTCGCCCCCCTTGCCCGGGAAAACAGCGTCGTCATCGAGCGGGATTTCGCTGAGGGCCCGCTTGATGTGCCGGGCGATCGCGACGAATTGTTCCAGGTCTTCGAGAACCTGCTGGAGAACGCCTGCAAATATGGCCAGTCGGGCGGCCGCGTCGTGGTGTCGATCGCGCACAGCGATGCCGATCCCGAACCCGGGATCGACGTGACGATCAGGGATTTTGGTCCCGGCATTCCCGAGGAGCACATTCCGCGCATCACCGAGCGCTTCTATCGCATAGACGTCGAGACCAGCCGGACCCAGAAAGGCACCGGTCTTGGCCTGTCGATCGTCAAACATATCCTGACGCGCCACAATGCCAGGCTGACCATCAAGTCCGAGATCGGAGAGGGGGCCGCCTTCTCGGTTCATTTGCCGGCGGGCTGACGTCGCGCTAGTTTCCAGCTAGCCGTTTCTTTTTTCTGTCATCCGGTTAGCGTATCAGCGGGGATTCGACGAAACGACTCGAAGATCAAGACCCCGTGGGAAGGCATTTAGCCCATGCAATCCGTGCATATAGTCAGCGCCTATGACGAGGAGCTGAAATATTTGTCGAAGCGCCTCGCGGCAATGGGCGGCCATGCCGAGCGCATGGTCGAACAGGCGGTCGCCGCTTTGGTCAATGCCGACCCGGGACTGGCTCAGAAAGTCATCCGCGATGACGCCGTACTCGACGAGGGGCAGCGCGAAATCGACGACAAGGCGATCATCATCATCGCCAGGCGCCAGCCGATGGCAACGGACCTGCGCGAGATCGTCGGCGCCATTCGCATTTCCGCCGATCTCGAACGGGTCGGAGACCTCGGCAAGAACGTCGCGAAGCGAGTGGTCGCCGTCACCGATGGCCGCCAGCCGACCAGCCTGTTCCGTGGCCTGGAGGCGCTGGCCAACCTGGCGCTCACGCAGCTCAAGGAAGTACTCGACGTCTATGCATCGCGCTCTGTCGACAAGATCGGCTTTGTGCGTGATCGCGACGACCAGATCGACGCCATGTACACCTCTCTGTTTCGCGAATTGCTGACCTATATGATGGAAGATCCGCGCAACATCACGCCGTGCACGCATCTGCTGTTCTGCGCCAAGAACATCGAGCGCATCGGCGACCATGCCACCAACATCGCAGAGACGATCTACTACATCGTCACCGGCGACCAGATGCCGGCCGAACGGCCAAAGAGCGACAAGACGGACAAGATCGGGCTTCCCGTGACGACGCCGGCGAAGTGAACGCACGTCCTCTCGAACGCTTGATCATCTTGCGCTAAGCTACCCGGACGTTAAGCTTCTACCCAGTGAAAGCCATGCTTTCGGGAGGCTGCGATGGAATATGTCCGGGAGTTCAAGCCCGCGTCCGCATCGGGCATCATTGCCTCCAGCGTCTATATGGCCGGGCATCGTATCGCCGACATTCCGATTGAGGAGGCCGGCGAATGGGCAAAGAAGTCTGGCCATGTCGTCTGGATCGGCCTGCTTGAGCCTGACCGCAACCTCTTGCTGCGCGTCCAGGCGCAATTCCATCTTCATGAGCTGGCGATCGAGGATGCAGAGCATCCGCACCAGCGGCCGAAGATCGAGCAATATGGCGATGCGCTGTTCATCGTCGCCCGCACCGCGCAGCTGATCGAGGGCCGCGTCACCTTCGGCGAGACGCATCTGTTCGTCGGCAGCGGCTACATCGTCAGCGTCCGGCACGGTCCATCCACGTCTTATGCAGCCGTGCGCCAGCATTGGGAAAGCTGTCCGCATTCGTTGGCCAAGGGCGAGGATTTCGTCCTCTACGCCATTCTCGATTTTATCGTCGACAACTACATGCCCGTGCTCGAGCAGATCGAGGACGAGGTCGAGGCGATCGAGGACAAGGTTCTGTTGAAGCCGATGACCGGTCCCGACATTGAACGTCTCTATATGCTGCGTCGCGATCTGTTGCGCCTGCGCAATGCCGCGCTTCCCTTGGTGGAGGTCTGCCGCCGGCTGACCAGCGCCGACCTGCCGCAGATCCATACGGCCATGCATCCGCTGTTCCGCGACGTGACCGACCATATCCGCACCGTCCAGGAAAAGATCGACAGCCTGCGCGAAGTGCTGGCGTTCGCTTTCGAGGCGAGTCTGCTGGTCGGCCAGAGTCAGGAAACGGCGATCTCGAAGAAGCTCGCCTCATGGGCGGCCATCCTGGCCGTGCCGACCGCATTCGCCGGCATCTACGGCATGAACTTCACCGACATGCCGGAACTGAAGATGGAATATGGCTACCCGGTTGTGCTGGCCGCGATCGCGCTGATCTGCGCGTTTCTATATTGGCGGTTTCGAAAGAACGGGTGGCTGTGAGAGAGTAGGGCAGTAGGGCAGTAGGGCAGTAGGGCAGTAGGGCAGTAGGGCAGTAGGCAGGTAGCAAAGTAGCGAAGATGAGTAGAAGCAAACTACCGATCTAGCGTAGTACCGAAT
>NZ_JAMYTH010000096.1:0-4734 GCF_040322415.1 Mesorhizobium sp. M0152 | reverse complement strand
GGATCGACCTTTCTATCGAGAGCTACGGCATTCACGGCACCCCTGAACCCGGCAAGATCGGCACGACCTTTTCGCATGGTTGCATTAGGCTGACCAACTGGGATGCCGAGGACCTCGCCGCTATAGTGAAAAAGGGCACAAGGGTTGATTTCAAGGACGGCACGGCGGACGCTGACGGCGATGAGGCCCAGTAGCCGCCACTGATTGCGAAAGAGGCTACGGTTCAGACCTAGCCGTGCTGGCCGCTACATCAATTCGCGACCCGATTCGGGATCAGGAGCCGGCGGGTGCGCTTCAGATCGGTTCGGCCGATCGGCGGACTGGATTTCTTCCGCGCTATTCCCCGCTTCCCCATCCCTCTTGAGTGCCTCGGGGATTGACGCTAAATTCCGTCAAAGAAGTGGCATTCTGACCATAGGTGGCCCAAATGGGTTTGCTACAGTATTCCGACAATGGGTTCTTCGCGCCGCGCAAGATGGCGGACGCCTTCCGTACGACCAGTGAGGAAGTCGTCCGGACAGCCGGACTCGGCAAGGATGCGGTCCAGCGCAAGGACCGCGTCCGTTCCGACAAGACCCAGCGCCGGCTGCGGGAGATGGTCGAGGTGATCAATAAGATCGAGCCGCGCTTCGGTTCGAGTTTGGTGGCTTATGCCTGGTATCGCTCCGAGCCGCTGCCCGGGTTTTCGGGCCAGACGGCCATGCAGCTCGTGCGCGGCGGTTGCGCGGAGGGAGGTGCTCGAATACGTCGACGCGGTCGACGCCGGCGTTCACGCCTGACCCGGTGGTGTACCGGGGAAAGCTCTATCGCGCGCTGAACCCTGTCTACGCGCGCGAGCCGCTGTCAGGCAGTGGTGCCGAACCCTACGGCGGGCGATTCAATCCGAAAGGTATGCCTGCTCTCTACGCATCATTGTCGGTGGTGACGGCGCTGCGCGAAGCCAACCAGGCCGGCAATCTCCAGCCCACGACGCTTGTCTCCTACGATGCCGAGATGGATGGCGTTTTCAATTCCCCCGGGATGAACACGCTCTCAAGGCGGAGGGGATGGACCGTGCCACGCTCGCCGACAGCACATGGCGCGACCAGTTGAAGGGGAGCGGGCAAGCACGGACGCAAGCTTTCGCCCGCCGGCTAATCGCGGGCGGCGATCATGGTTTGCTGGTGAGGAGCTTCGCCCGGGCAGTGCTGGGTCTGCGCCAGCCGCCTCAAAAGAAGCTCCGCCGCCGCCGCACCGATCAAATGCGCTGGTTGGTGCGCCATCGCTCCGGAAGCCCGGTTTAGGCGGCCTTGCTGGCAGCCGCCCTGAAGGGATGGTCGATGTTGAAGGCGTCTGGACGGATATGGTGCTCCACCTGGTTCCAAGTCACCGAATGCGCGATTGGGAAGCCAGGTCGCGCGCGTGGTGAGAAGGCCCCGACCGCGGTGTTGCCGCGGCCGTTGCGAAGGTAGTCGATGAAGATGCGGCCCGTTCGGGCCGAAGGCGCGGCGGACAGCAGATAACGCTCCGGATGAGCTTCAGTAAGCCGATTGGCGAACGACTTAGCCAAGAGGCGAGCGCTGTCGTGCGTGATCTTAATCTCAAGCGGCGCCATCAGGTGAATGCCCTTGCCGCCCGTCACCTTCGGCCAGCTCTCCAGCCCCTCCGCTTCCATGACGTCGCGGAGCGCCAGCGCGGTCTCGATGACTTCATCCCACACCACTCCCTCGCCGGGGTCGAGGTCCAGGACGATGCGGTCGGCATAGTCGATATCGTCAACGGTGGCGTTCCAAGGGTGTAGCTCTACAGCATCCATCTCGACCAGCCCCAGTAAGCCGGCAAGGTCGTCCACCCATACCCGTACGCCTTCGCCACCCTCGCGCTTCTGGACCCGCAACTGATGTACGGATGAAGGGATCTTCGGAAGCGCGCCCTTATGGTAGAAGGTTGCGCCATGAGCGTGGCGGACAAGCTTCAGCGGTCGTCGGCCGAGATGGATGAGAGCCTGATCCGCAACTCTCTCCCAATACCGTGCAAGCTCTTGCTTCGAGGGCGAGACTGCGGCGGGCAGCAGTTGCAGAATGTTCTCGCTGGGAACGCCATGTTGCGGTGTTGCGGCACGTCGCCTCGATGGCGCAGGAGGCTTGGCCGGGATCGTCACGAGGTCTTCGCGCAGACCCTTGAACACCGCCTCGCGCAGCACGCCGCGATCAGTGACGCCGCCGAATTGCACCTCGGCCAGCACCTCTGGTCTGACCCAGGTCGCCTTCGGTTTCACAATAGGCTCCGAGAGCGGCGAGTTGCTGATGATCAGCGGGTCGAGTCGCTCGCGAACCGCTTGCGCAGCGCTCAACGTATACCCGCTTCTTGCCTTCCCGGCATAGAGCAGCCGGTCGCCCTCGCGGCGGCCGATGTAGAGCGATGCAATGCGACGCGGTTGAGCGCCGAGTTTCTCGACAAAAGCGACAATGGGAAAGGTGTCGCTCTTGACGCACTTCATCTTGAGCCAACTGGCCTGAACCCCTGAACGGTACGTGGCATCGGCACGTTTGCAGACGATCCCTTCCAATCCCATCCGGCAGGCATGTTGAAACACGTCTCTGCCGCTCACCTCCAGATGCTCGGCATAGGTCAGTATCGGGGCCGCGTTCTTCAGCAGCTTCTCCAGCACCGCCTTACGCTTCACCAACGGCTGCTCCCGAAGATCGAGCCCGTTGAGGTGCAGCAGGTCGAATGCATAGAAGATGAGCCTTGCCGAGTTGGGATTGCCCAACTCCCGCTCCAAGGCCTGGTAATCCGGCAGGCCGGTATTGCCGAGGACGACAGCCTCCCCGTCGATGATCGCCGCCTTCACCGGCAAGCCCGCCGCTGCTTGAACAATTCGTCGGTATCGATGTGACCAGTCGTAGCCGCGACGCGTGAAGGCCCGCGCTTTGCCGCCCTGAATGATCAGCTCGGTTCGGTAGCCGTCGTATTTGATCTCGTGAAGCCATTCGCCGCCCTCGGGGGCTTTCGCAACCAGCGTCGGCGACTGAAACTCAACGAATGAGAGCCGGCCATCCCCGGCTTCGGAACTCATTGCGCAACACTCCTTCACCTTCGACTCCAACTTTGGTGCTGCTGAATAGGTTCCGGGTAGAGCTGGCTTAGGGGCGGCGCATGTGCGGATCATCGCTCGGAAGGGGCGCCGTCGGGAACTCTTATTTCATCAGTTGCTTGGTATCGATGTCGCTCATTGGTTCTCCCCCAAGCCGGTAAGGACCAGCCGCCTTGGCGTCACGGTATCGGTGCAACAATGTCAAGGAAGCCGTCGAGCAACTGTTGCGGTGGACCAAGCGCGTTCCAAATGGGACTGCGCGGCGCAACTCTGCATAGACGCGATCAGGTGAAACCCGACTTGGTGCGCGAGCATTTCTCAACGCCGCCAAGGAGAGGGAAACCTACTTCCTCCTCAGCCATCTGAGAGCGACCGTGCGGCTGTTGCGACCTTAGAGTTCCGCAGCCTGCTGGAAGCGGTCCTGATCAGTCGACCGGATTGGCAGCCCCGCGCGCAATGAGGGCGATGGTGGGAAGCTTGCAGTCCCTGTGGAGCGCAGTTGGACCCGATGGATGCGGCAAACGTCTAGGGAATTTGCCAGCAACAGAACCACGTCGCAACGCGATCTCCGCCGAACAAGGGGCATACCAACTACATGTCGGACGAGGCGAGCTCTATCCAGGCTGGCGCATGATCACTCGGCTTTTCCCACTCTCGCAGGTCGACGTCCACGCCGGCATCACGCAACCTGGTCGACAGCGATGGGCTCACAAGGAGATGGTCCATTCGCAAACCGGAACTTCGATCATAGCCGCCCCGGTAGGAGAAGTTCCAGTAGGTGTAGATGGCTTTCTGCGGATGGATGTGGCGGACGGCATCGATCCAGCCGATGCCAAGCATTTGGGCGTAGGCCTGCCGGCTCTCCGGAAAGTAGACCGCGTCGCCTGTCCAACGTCTCGGCACCACGGCATCGATCGGTGTGGGCACGACGTTGTAGTCGCCGCACAGAACACTTGTGATCCCTTCCCTGAGCAGCAGCTGGCCATAGCTGATCAGACGGTCGAACCAGCGGAGCTTGTAGTCGAATTTCGGGCCGGGCGCTGGATTGCCGTTTGGCAGGTAGAGACAGCCAACGACGATGCCATCCACTTCGGCCTCGATATACCGGCTATGAGTATCGTCAGGATCCCCCGGCAGGCCGCGTCGCCGTTCCAGCGGCTCCTTTCCCCGGGCGAGTACAGCGACGCCGTTGTAGGACTTTTGCCCGTGCCAGATCGCGCCGTAACCGGCGTTCCTGATGGCTTCGGCGGGAAATTTGTCATCCGAGGTCTTCAACTCCTGAAGGCATACGATGTCATAGTTGGTTTGCTCCAGCCACTTGATGAGCACGGGCAGCCGACCGTTCACGCCGTTGACGTTGAAGGTTGCGATGCGTGTCATTCGACCTCTGGCGGTTTGAGCATGGAAGGCTCGGAGCTTGACTGTGCCACCATGCTGCCGATGGGGGAGTTGTTGGCCCTCCGTGTAGGGATTGACGGCAACACCAATCCTGTTCCAGTCGTTTCGTACCGACGCATCAGTACCCGCACATGGCCTCGGCCGCTGTCTCACCTCTGATGAGACATCGTTCATCGACTCTTCTTAACCGCCGAGTGTGGGGAAAGTTTCCTGCGCAGGGCTTAACGTTGGGCATGACCTTTGTCGCCGTATTCCTGCGG
>NZ_JAMYTH010000095.1:0-4819 GCF_040322415.1 Mesorhizobium sp. M0152 | reverse complement strand
GATCAACGATGGCGAGGCGCCTTTCGACCTGTGGGAAGTCGACATCCGCCGCGCCCAGCCGTTCCAGAAGAACCGCCGTTACCTCCGGGAGCGCGTCTCCGAAACGCTCGGCCTGCTCTATGCCGACCATTTCCCTTACCGACAGATGGCGTCGTCGCGCAACGTCAGGCGTTCGCCCCTGCACGAGCATTTGAAAGCGCGTGGCGCTGTCTTCGGCGAAGTCGCCGGCTGGGAGCGCGCCAACTGGTTCGCCCGCGAGGGCCAGGAGCGCGAATACCGCTATTCCTGGAAGCGCCAGAACTGGTTCGACAACCAGCGCGAAGAACATCTCGCGGTCAGGAACAAGGTCGGCCTGTTCGACATGACCTCGTTCGGCAAGATCCGTGTCGAGGGCCGCGACGCCTGTGCCTTCCTGCAAAAACTGTGCGCCAACGACTTGGACGTGGCGCCGGGCAAGATCGTCTACACCCAGATGCTCAACCAGCGCGGCGGTATCGAGAGCGACCTGACGGTCTCGCGGCTGTCGGAGACGGCCTTCTTCCTCGTCGTCCCAGGTGCAACGCTGCAGCGCGACCTCGCCTGGCTGAGAAAACACCTCACCGACGAATTCGTCGTCATCACCGATGTCACGGCGGCCGAAAGCGTGCTCTGCCTGATGGGACCGGATGCGCGAAAACTGATCCAGAAGGTGAGTCCGAACGACTTCTCCAACGAGACCAACCCGTTCGGCACGTTCCAGGAAATCGAGATCGGCATGGGCCTGGCCCGCGCCCACCGCGTCACCTATGTCGGCGAGCTCGGCTGGGAGCTCTATGTCTCGACCGACCAGGCGGCCCATGTTTTCGAAGCGATCGATGAGGCGGGCATAGATGTCGGGCTGAAACTCTGCGGCCTGCACACGCTGGATTCCTGCCGCATAGAGAAGGCTTTTCGGCATTTCGGCCATGACATCACCGATGAGGACAATGTCCTGGAAGCCGGTCTCGGCTTCGCGGTCAAAACGGCCAAGGGCGACTTCATTGGCCGTGATGCAGTATTGAAGAAGAAGGAAGCCGGCCTGTCACGTAGGCTGGTCCAGTTCCGGCTGAAGGACCCGCAACCCCTGCTCTTCCACAACGAGGCGATCCTGCGCGACGGCAAGATCGTCGGTCCGATCACCTCGGGCAATTACGGCCATCATCTCGGCGGCGCCGTCGGACTGGGCTATATCAAGTGCCAGGGCGAGAGCGAGGCGGATATGCTGGCCTCATCCTACGAGATCGAGATCGCCGGAGAGCGTTTTGCGGCGGAAGCCTCGCTGAAGCCTATGTACGATCCGAAGTCGGAACGCGTGAGGGGGTGAGCAGGTGCGGGCGCAACGGTGAAGCCAGCCCTCCGCGCTTGGCTCCGAGCGTGCCGTTCACATAGTGATGGTCGATGGAAGTGTAACATTCATCATTCATCACCGTCGCGATGACCATGACACTGTTCTTTGCAACTGACGCTGCTCACCCGCACCGGCCGAAAGAATCTTGTGCGGCTGATTGACCACGGCAGCCAACTCATTTGACGCCATCATGCCCATGTGTACGATCACGAGGTGCAGTCTTAATACTCTTCAGGCTTTTAGCTAGGCTTAGGCTAGTTGCGATCCTTCATCCGCTAGTAGCCGAGATCTCTTATCCCGTTGGGAGCGTCTTCAACTCGGCCTTCCGTAATGATCGGTGTGATCAGACCGCCAGCGATCGAGACACCTACCCCCAGGTCGGCATGTTTGCTGACTATAGCATTCTTGGTCCAAGGAGACGCGGCACGCATCGCAAGCGCCAGGGTCTTTATCACCCTGCATTGAGCCCGTACACGAACTGGGCGCAGCACCGTTGGGGCTCAGCGCCAAAAGCTCGTCGATTTCGCAATTTAAGCCGACATAGAAATGCGGGACGGTTAGCTTCGACGTCACCAGACGACGAGCGATTATAGAGCGACGGTCTGGGAGAGAAGCCTCACGTTGATTGCCGCGCCGCAGGCGATCATCTTTCATGCCGTCGTGAGGTGCGCATCCGTAAGATCCGTATTCAAACAGCTTGAGAACCGCATCGTCCGAGGCAATCTTTGCTTGCGGGCGATAAGCTCCGGTCGTGTCCTTCGCTGCAGTTTGAGGTTTGAGGCCCGGGTTCTCCACATTTGTTGGACGTTTGCTGCTGGGAAGGCACGGGCAACGGAACCATGGGCCAGAACGTTCGAACAGTGAAGGCAAGGGGGCTCTAAGTCTACCTCGAGATGCGCATTCGGTAACGAACGTGCCCATCATGCTTGAGATAGGAATCGTAGAGTTTGCGGGCGCGGATGTTGCCCGCGTCGGCGTGCCAGTAAAGCCGCTCCCAGCCATTCTTTTTGCAGACTGCGACGAGATCGTCGAGGAGCGCCCGGCCGATGCCGGAGCCGCGGAAATACTCTTCAACATGAAGATCCTCGAGATAGCAGTCGTTGCTCTTGACCCAAGATGAAGGATGGGACAGGTGGATAGCGAAGCCTGCAAGCGCACCGTCCTGCTCGGCAACACGCATGTTGATCGGCGACGCGGGATCGAGAATGCGCTTCCAGGTTGAAGCGGTCACCTCGGGATCGGGCGTCATCCCAAAGAAGATCACGTGGCGGTCCCAAAGTTTTCGCCAAGCGCATTCGTGGTCCGGCCGTGCATCCCTGATCTCAAACGCCATTGGCGATCCCTCGAAAACAATGGGAAACACCTTCAACCGATGCTTTCCCTAGGTTTTGGTTATGACTCGTGGTTATACTGGTTGGCTTAGCTGTCACCCATCCTACAAGTTCAAAAGTCGTGCCAACTGAGCGTTGCAGACCTTCTAGTCACGGCGAGTGGCGCAATCTGTCGTGAAGACCAGAATTAAGCGCGCATTGACGCCGCTTAAGTAGCTGCGGCAAAGTCCGTTATTTTGTTTGAGCTTCCGACATTCTTGTCCAATATCGAACAAAAAAGTTTGCTCAATTGTTCCGTTTCCGCCCCTCGTCGCGGCAAACGCAAGTGTAATTGCCCCGTCAGCCTCGTCTCGGAATCATCGGCCGGAATCATTGGATGATCGGCAAATCCATCCATTGGACGCTTCGGGAGGCAAGAGGAAGTCGGGCGAACCTGGTTGGCTGGCTTGAGTTGGCGAGTGCCGTCCTTTGTTACCGAGCGATGACTGCCTGCTCGCTGGACGTACTGGCGGGACCCGCATGCGCCGCAAAAAAGCCGATCGGTGCCGTATCAGCCACGCGCGCCTTTTCGATTCCGTGGGGAGGAATCTCGGCCTTTACCGCAGAGTACGGCAACTCGTCCGTCGCGACGGTCCCGCTGTCGCTGCCATTGGCCAACGAGGGCGGAATCGTTCCGGCCGGGTTCTCGATCCTGTCGGTAGCTTTTCAAGTTGTCCGGTTTTGGTAGCACATCATCTGTCCGCTTCTGTTGTCGCGTCGAAGCAGTTCACGCGGCGCTTTTGAGTTCGGAGTCTGGATCATACGGTGATCCGTCGGGTCGATAGCTTGCGATGCGGCGCGGGCCGTGGAAGACGGCGAGATCGCCGTCGGGATACCGCCTGACCTTGACCTTGGCCTTGACGAAGTGGTGGCGGATCGGGCTCGGCGGCAGTTGCAGCCGCAAGCGGCCGAAGGCGACGGTGTTGTCGTTGCCGACGACGCGCTCCTCCTCGATGCACAATATCTCGGCCAGTTGAGCGGGGTCGGCGGCGACAAAGGCGCTGTCTTCAACCGCGGCCGGCTTGGCGAAGCGGGCATTGTGAGCCGGCAGATAGGTCTGTGCGATGAAGCGGTTGGCGGCCTGGATATCGGCAATGCCGGCCAGCGCCAGTTCCTTAGGCAGCCGATCCTGCAAGGTTGAGAACATCCGCTCGGAGCGCCCCCTGGCTTCAGGCGAATAGGCCGGGATATGCTCGATGCCCAGTTGCCGCAGCGCCCGCCCGACCTGGGTCAGCCGGCTCTTGTCGACCGCCTCGCCGGCCTTGAGGGTCACGAAGTAATGGCTGCCGCGATCGGTGTAGAGGCTCGACGGCAGCCCCTTGGCGACCAAGGTCTCCAGAAGTCCCTGAAAGCTCGACGCCGTGCCTTCCTCCTCGATCAGAAAGGCCGAATAGAGCGTGCTCGTTGCATCATCCATCGTCACGATCAGATCCAGCATCGGCTGGCCTTCCAGCCAGGCATGCCGGCTGCCGTCCTGGTGCAGCATCATCCCCTCGCACGGCTTCCTTTCGCGCTTGCGCCGGTGAGCGCCGCGCCGCTTGGCCCGTTCCACCAGGCCCGCCGCATGAAGCTGCGTCTTGATGAAGGTGTAGCCCCAGCTGAAGTCGTGATCGCGCAGCAGGTGCTCGTGGAAATGCTTCACGTTCCAGCCAAGGTAGCGATGACGATAAAGCTCAAGCATCGCCTCGATCGCTTCCGCAGGCACCCGACGCGTCGAAATCTTGCCCAAACGCCGGTCGAGCAACCCAGCGTCCCCAGCCTCTTCGTAACGGTCGCGGTAACGGCGAAATTGCCGCTCCGACATGCCCAGCAACTCACCTGCCTCCATCATCGAAAGATCGCCGCCATCCCAGCGGCTCAAAACGTCGCGAAACTTCTGCATTCTCCGGTCCTGTAGCCATGCCGCCCGTTTCATCCCCAGCCTCCATTGGCTGGACATGAAACCGGACAACTCACGTGCTACCTAATCCGGACAACTCGTGTGCTTACGACACACAGGCCCACGGCGGGGAATCGAGGTTAACGGTCATTTTTGTTGGAGGATCTGGAGCAGGAAGTCTGGGTCCCACCCCGCGGCTTTGCG
>NZ_JAMYTH010000094.1:0-5048 GCF_040322415.1 Mesorhizobium sp. M0152 | reverse complement strand
GCCGGTTTAGTTTATAACGCACCTGCGCCCCCGCCGGGGGGGGGTTGTGGGGGGTGGGGTTCTTGCCGGCCGGGCCACCCCGGGGGCCCCGCCGCCGGGGGTAAAATGCCGAGGCGGCGTGCCGCGAATATCTCTCCAACGGCCATCGCTTCGGCAATTACTGGATGGTCGGTGATGTCCGCAACACGCGCGGCCGTTCCATGCATGTGCGGCTCAAGGCGGTTGGCGGCAAGGCAGCCGGAAAATGGGTCGACGAGCAATCGGGGGAATATGGCGACCTGCTTGACGTCATCGAGCAGAGCTGTGGTCTGGTCGACTTCCGCGAGGTCGCGGATGAAGCACGTCGCTTCCTCTCCATGCCGCTGCCACCGCCCCAGCTCCCGCCCCAGCCCCTTGGCTCGCATCGCCAACTTGCCGCGACACGCGGCTCGCCTGACGCCGCGCGTCGCCTGTTCGCCATGTCCCATCCGATCGCCGGTACGCTGGCCGAACGCTATCTTGCCGGTCGCGGCATTTTGCTTTCAACGCATGAGCGCGCGCTGCGCTTCCATCCTGGCTGCTACTACAGGGATCTCGTCACGGGCGAGACGCGGACCCTGCCTGCGCTGATCGCCGCTGTCACCAGCCTCGACGGGCGTATCACCGGCCTGCAGCGCACTTACCTGTCCTCTGGGCTGGACCCGAGTGGCAAGGTCGGCAAGGCGCCGGTCGCCGATCCACGCCGCTCGCTTGGTCACCTGCTGGGCAACGGCATCTGGCTAGGCCAACAGTCCGGTGCGCCCGTCATGGCCGCCGGCGAGGGCTTCGAGACGATGGCGTCGCTCCGGACGGTGATGCCGGCGCTGCCGTTGGCTGCCGCCACCTCAGCCAATCACCTCGCCGGCCTGATCTTCCCGCCTAGCTGCCGTCGCCTCTACATCGCAGCCGATGCCGACGCCGCCGGCCGGCACGGCATAGAGCGTCTCAGCCAGCGCGCAGGCGAGGCAGGGATCCTCGCCCTGGTGTTGCGGCCGCAGCTCGGCGACTTCAACGACGATCTGCGTCATCTCGGCCAAGCCCACCTCGCGGCATGGCTCCGCGATCAACTCGTCCCGGAGGATGCCCGTCTCTTCCTGCCGCCCGGATGAATGGGTCGGGCCGGCACGCGGCTCGGCGCGGCGTCGGACAGCCTGCAGATATGGTGGGGGTCCACCGGAGAGGCCGCGCCCGCGGCCTGCCTGAGAGGCGACCCCTGCCACCCCCCAGTCACGGCCGCAACGGCTTCGCCGTCCTCCGCTCGCGCTTCGGCCTTCGGTGCGGCCGCGCCCGGCGCGCGGCCGGGCTGCGCTGTCCGGCCGCGATAGACGCGGCCACAACCGACGGAGACACCGCCATGACCTACGACATTCCTCTCGACCACGCCTACGAGCCCTCCCACGCCTCCTCGCCGACCGACCGCGTCATCCTCGAACTGCAGATGTACGGCCATCGCCCGCATCAGGACGAACCTGACCCTCGGCCGCTTCCCGACGACGAGGTGATCCGGGCCGGCCTCGCCGGCATCGTAGAAACCTTCGCCGGCATGCTCGGGGACACCAGGCTCGAACCCGATCTCGACGACCTGCTCTGGTCGTTCGCAAACGTCTTCCACCGTGCCGCCGAGCGTGTCGCCCGCAGCCTCGACCGCAACGAGGAGGCGCAGCGCTCGAGTCAGCAGGAGCAGGACGGCTCGGAGGTGAAGTCGGTCGAGCTGGAGCGGCTCACCGCGGAAGGCATCAGCTATATCGAGCGCCGCAACGTGCTCGAAATCATGCGCGATGAGGCCGCCGATCTCTACGAGGCACAAACCGGATCGGCATGGCGACCGCGCACCGGCTCCAAGGTCAGCCACCAGGCGATGACCGCTTCGGTGATCGACAGCCGCGACTTCCTCGCCGCCCGCCGACACGCCGAAACCGAGGTGCTCGTTCCAGCAGGGACCAAGATCGCCTTCGCCGGCGGCCTCGACTGCAACGATCACGACAGGATCTGGGACGCGCTCGACAAGGCTCGCGAGAAGCATCCCGACATGGTCCTGCTCCACGGCGGCAGCCCGCGCGGCGCCGAACGCATCGCCGCCTGCTGGGCCGAGAACCGCAAGGTCACCCAGATCGCCTTCAAGCCGGACTGGACCCGGCACGCCAAGGCAGCCCCGTTCCGCCGCAACGACCAGCTTCTCTCCGTGGTGCCCTACGGCCTGATAGTCTTTCCCGGCTCCGGCATTACCGACAACCTTGCCGACAAGGCCCGTCGGCTCGGCATCCCCGTCTGGCGGTTCGCGGAGGGCGGCGCGTGAGCGCCGTTTTCTTGCAAATCTGGCGAATCCAGATAATATGGAGATCGATCAAGGAGTCTAGCCATGCGCCAGTTCACGACGGGGGATCTCAACAAGCAGGTTGGCGACGTCACCGACGTTGCCAGCCGCGAACCCGTTATTCTTACCAAGCACCGGAAACCCCGGTTCGTGCTGATGAGTTACGAGCACTACGAACGGATGCGCATCGGCGGCGATCCCCGCCGCGCATACCATGTCGCCGAGATGCCGGAGGAACACACGGAACTCTTCGCCGCCGAGATCGACCGATTGGCGCGCGGGGAAGGATACGATGATGAGCGGTAGATTTCTGCCCGGTCAGGTGATCTCCTATCCTTATCTTTGGGCATGGCAATACGAGCGCGGCGAAACGGAAGGCCGCAAGAGCCGGCCGACCTGCGTGGTCATCGCTGTCCGCGGCGCAAGAGATGGCCTGACCCATCTCGCGCTCCTGGCTATAACCACCCAGCCACCGACCAGCGATCGGGTCGGTTTGGAAGTCTCCGCTATCGAGTGCCGCCGCGCCGGTCTGACCGATCTCAAACGCTGCTGGATAGTGGTTGACGAATACAACTACGATATTGCCGAACGCTCCTGGTACATCGAACCCGACGGTAAGCCCCTCGGTCGTTTCAGCAAGGCATTCATGATGAAGATCGCAGGCGCCTTTATCGAAGCGCGCAGCGAGGGCCGCCGCGTCAGCCGTCTGGATTGACGTTCTCCTTTCGCGGCCATGCGCTCGATCCAGGACGGGAGCCTCTGGCTGGCCGACAAGACCACTAGCTCCAGCGCGAAGCGCCACTAGCCAGATGCGCGTAGCGCCTCCAGCAGCTGCAGGATCCGGGCGCGCCGGCCTGCGGCCGGCCAGACTCTCGTCGCGGCGTCCCGCCGCTCCCCGAGCCGGCTTCACCGTCTCGGCCTTCGGGTGACGATCCCTCACGCAGGGCCAAAGGGAGAGGGCGGCCGGAGCGGGGCGGGGGACGCTGGAGAGAAAGGAAAATCACGATGATGATGATATTCATAGGTGGATCACGCGAGATATTTGAGCTGCCGGAATTTGCCATCGCTCGCATCGGCGCAATCGTTGCTGCCGAACACGGCGTGCTGATTGGCGACGCGTCTGGAGCCGATGCCGAGGCGCAGGGCCTGCTCGCGGGCTACAAGTACGAGCATGTCGGGGTCTTCCATGCCGGCAAGGAACCCCGCAACAATCTGGGCGACTGGGCCGCCTACCATGTCCCGTCACCTGGAGGCACTCATGGATCTTGGTACGACGCCGCCAAGGACCGGGAGATGGCGCGGCGCGCCGACTTTGGCATGATGGTCTGGGACGGCGCATCACCCGGTACGGCCGTCAACGTGCTTCGGCTCGCCATCGCAAACAAGCCGTGCGTCATTTACGATCTGGCCAGGGGCCGGATGGCAACGACGTACAATGTGGAGGACTGGTGCGCCATGCTCCGCCATGCCGGTTCGGACATTCGCCGCCAAGCCGAAGCCCGCATGACGCCGGAGGAGCGTCTGGCGTTGCCAGAATGATGTAGGCGCGGTCCCGCCGACAGCCCGGCGGGGCCGATACGATATGCTTGATCCGGCCCCGCGCCGCCTACTCCACTTGTATGAAGGCCGGGGCCGGCCCCTTTCGAAACCGCTCCACGCGCAGAGCCGCGGGGCGTTGTGCGGATGATCATCTTGACCCGTCTCGCCTCTGAAGCGGGTGCAAGCGTGCCGAACAACATCCTGGCTTGCCGGGTCATCCAACCTGACTGCGCGGTATCGTCCCCGAGGGGCGTGAAGGCCGCTGCCAGCCGGCCCCGATCTCGAAACTGCTATGCCGCCATACCGAACACGCAAGGCGGTCACGCGCCGGGCTGCTGTTCGATGTGTTGGCAATGCCGACGACATGACCCGAGAGGCTGCAGCCTGCTCCTGCGATACGGCAGCGTTGCGTCGGCGGTCAAGCGATGGCGGCCTGAGTTCTTTTCCTTCGGTCGCATCCGGGGCCATTCCCGTTTCATGTCGCCTTTGTAGACGACCGCCTGCTTTGTGCGGTCAACCCCCGTTGGGGGTACACTCGGCGAATATTCAGGAAAATTCGATTTCTGTTTTTGTCTGCGGGCAGGCGAAGGGCCTGCCCGCTATTTTTCGGCAAATAGAATTTTCCAGAATTTTCGCCGAGATGACCGCAGCAGGACGGCCCTCTCCTTTGGCGCCATCGGGAATGGTCCCGATGCAACCGAAGGAGAACTACCATGGCCACCACGATCGCAAACCTCACCACCAAGGCCGACGGCTCGATGGAAGGCGTCTTTGCCACGCTCAGGGTCAACGCCCCGATCACCCTGATCCCGAACACCAACAAGTCGCGCGAGGACGCGCCCGACTACCGGATCGTCAACAAGCGCACGGGCTTCGAGATCGGAGCCGGCTGGCACCGCATCTCCCAGCGTTCGGGCGAGGAATACCTCTCGGTCAAGCCGGAAGCTCCCGAGATCGGCGTCATCTTCGGCAACCTCGCACCCGCCCCGGGCGGCGAGGAGAACAAGAAGGTCATCCTCTGGAACAACCCCCAGTGAGGCATCGGGGGGGGGGGGGGGGGGGGGGGGGGGGGGGGGGCGGCCGGGCCCCCGGGGGGGGCGGGGGGGGGGCGGAGGCGCAGCGAGAGGGGGAGGGGCGCGCGGCGGGGCGGGGGGGGGGCGGGGGGGGGCGGGGGGGG
>NZ_JAMYTH010000093.1:0-5211 GCF_040322415.1 Mesorhizobium sp. M0152 | reverse complement strand
ACCACGAGATCGACTGGCTCACGTGAAAGAACATAGTCAAACTGCTTGCTATCGTGGACTGCGGTTACCTTCAGGGCATGCATCGGCGATGAGGCGCCGCATTGCGGCATCATCGTCAATGACAAGAACATGTTTCAACGGCACACCTCGCTTTGGGGGTTGCGCCCCGATCAGGGTTGCATTACCTGAATCCGCAAGCAAAAGGCATGTATTAGTGATGACATTACTTGAAATTGAACAACTGGTTCTCAAAACACTCAACGCTCTAGTTGCCGAAAAAGTAGAGGTGTCGATGACAACCAGAATGCGGGATCTCGGCCTCGACAGCCTCGACTATAACGAGCTTGCTACGGCGATCGAGAGCCGACTTGGCTGGTTTGTCGACGATTACAAGCTCTGGCAATACGAGTCCGTAAGGCATGTCGCCGACGCCGTCGCCAGTCAGGAGTTGCGCACCGCGGAACCACCAGCAGTGCGGCAAGTGCTGGAGTAGTGCTGTAGGCACAGGTTACGGTGAGGGCAGCTTGGGCGGCGGTAGCTATGGCCATTGCTCCGCTGTGGTTTCTATTCGTGACTGGTGTGTTTGAGAACTGTTGGGTCAGCCCGGTCCATGTCGCAGTGCCGATGCCCCCTTGGTGGCGTTGCCCGCAATTGCGATCGCTGCGCCCAGGGCACCAATGCTGACGGTCGTTGTCAGGCCACCCGTTGAATTGTTGTCAGAGGCAACAGTGCCCACCACACCATCCCAATTGGTGGTCGTATAGACCGACATGTAGTCACGGAACACGCTCTCACTATACGTGGTCACGATCGTTGCCGTCGTACCGGTTGGCACGAGGGCTGACCACACTGACAGATAGACCACACCAGAATTGAAGATGCTTTCCACCTGAGCGAGAAGGGTGGCAGCCACACCCCCAATCGTCATACTGTTGACGGTCACTGCACTTTCGGTGTCAGTGGTCTCAGTTGTCACGATGACACGACGATTAGCGTGTGGCGCGACAAGAAGCGGAATGCTGGTGTGGGTGTAAACGGTCGTGGCAGTCGAGTCTTCGTGAGTGCCATTGAAGACCAGATCTATCGGGAACATTTTCTCCCAGACGCCCGAGCTGCGCACATAGACCTGTCGAGCCTTGGTCCAGAGGCTTGAGATTTTCACCCATACGGCGCTGGCCGCCCCCCAGACCCCGGAGGCTTTGACGTAAAGGGCCATTACGGCTGCACCCAGAAATCACCGTCCACGCCGCCAGAAGGGGCAGCGGCCGAGATCGTGACGCTGCGATTTGCCATCGTGCCGACGCCGAGAAGCGCCTTGGTCTGGGCAATGGACTGCGGTCGACGATAATTGTCCCCGGTGCCGTCACTCGACACGCGACCGACGAAGCTCGTCACAGCGTCGGCACCTGTGGCGTAGGTCGAGCGGTACAAACGCGTCGTGATATCACCAGCGCCATCGCGCTGAGGCGATGAACATGTATGGCGAGAGCAGAACGTTTGGGGCGGGGCGGGACGAAGAGGTTGCGGAGGGCTGACAAGGTCGAGACGAAGCGCTGCAGGCCTCCCGGCGATCGGACCCCTGCATCATCCGCTCCCGTTTTCGCGGCGGCACATGGGAATTCTCCGCTCCGTTGTTCAACCCCTTGTGCGACCGGTTGCTTGACGTCCGGCATCACTTGTCGCTTTCCCACTCCATACGAGCGCAGCTAGTCGGTGATCATGCGCTTCGGCGCCGAGCCCCTGCTTCTCCAACAGCCGCGTCAGCAAGCGCTTGGCGGCCTTGGTGTTGCGGCGGTTTTGCACGATTTCGTCCAGCACATATCCATCCTGGTCGACGGCGCGCCACAACCAAAGCTTTTTGCCGGGCGATGGTGACGACCACTTCGTTCAGGTACCAGACATCATTCCGGCACGGCGGCTTGCGGCGCAAGCAGCGAGCGCAGTCCAGCCCGAACTTGATGCCCCACCGGCGACTTGTCTCATACGAAACCACGATGCCGCGTTCCAGCAGCATTTCCTCAACCAGGCGCAGGCTCAGCGGAAACCGGAAATAAAGCCAGACCGCGTGGGCGATAATAGGCGGCGGAAATCGGGGGGCGTGTAGCTGACGGCGGGCGTATTCATGCCCCCCGGCGTCCATGTCGCAAATCTTGACGATTGCTTTGTGTGTCAAGCCCGCCGCAGGTCTCAACGCGTTCATATGCAGACATTGTGAAAATCGCCCTATTCCGCCTTTTTTTACCGCCCCTTAAGTCCCCCGCTCGCATGCTTGTCGATGCCATTGAACTCATAGCCATCGGCCAAGGATTTTGGAAAATATGTTTCCGCTCGCAGCAGAAAACGTGAGAGTCGCTGTAGGCCTAACGTTAAGGGGAGAGAGCGGTTTGATTGGACGAAATGGGTACCGGAGTACCGAGTCATGAAGCCACGAGGTAATCTGGTCCGACTGAAGCAATTTCAGGTGAATGAGAAGCAGCGACAGTTGCACCAGCTAGACATCATGATTGCCGATTTCGAACGCATGGCGCGAGAACTGGACTTCCAGATAAACGCCGAGGAAACGAAGGCCGGCATTTCCGATGTCAATCATTTCGCTTATCCGACGTTCGCCAAGGCCGCTCGCCTACGTCGTGACAACGTCAAGAATTCGCAATCGGACCTTCTGCGGCAGAGAACCGCAGCCGAGCCATGCCTCGCCGAGGCTGAAGCAGAGCTCTCCAAGGCGCAAATGCTAGAATCGCGCAGCGGCAGAGGCCACGACCTCGAACCCGGCAACCGAAGCGCCATGATCGGCTGAGCCGGATGGCTTCAGCGCGCCTCATTCGCGACACCCGACTGGCCGTTGGCGCGCGAGAGGCGTGCGGGCACTGTAAAGATACCAGCGTCTTGATGCAGCGATAGCTGGTCGGGACGGCTGTCATGCTGCGGCGACATACGCGATTTTGTTCCAGATTTGCATGGCGGCGTTACGCAGGTATGGGGGGAAGTGGAACTGGTTGGCAATCGGATCATCGGTGGAAACGAACCGCTGCCGGCGGCCCGGCGCCTGGCGGCAACGCCTGGCGCTTTCGGCGGCGGCGGTAACGGCAAAGCAGGCTGGCCGCGTCGAGGATGAAGCGGCACCTGCGCGATGCCGTTCTGCTCACGGCCGGGAGACGGGGTCGGCCCCGCCGGCCGGATGCTGCTCGCTTGGCGCGGCATCGTAAAGTCAACCGACAGCTTATGAAGATGTGCGTACATTGGGCCATGTCAGAAGTTGCTCGTGATCCGCTTTATCGTCGCCACCGCTTTCCCGCCGAGATCATTGCGCACGCGGTATGGCTCTACTTTCGCTTTCCGCTCAGCCTGCGCATGGTTGAGGACATGCTGGCGGCCCGCGGCATCATCGTCACGCATCAGACCGTTCGAAGCTGCGCGGAGAAATTCGGACGGCATTTCGCCCAGGAGATCAATATCAGCCGGCTGCCTGGGCGACAAATGGCATCTCGACGAATGTGTCGTGGTTATCAGTGGCAAGAAGCAGTGGCTCTGGCGTGCCGTCGATCAGGACGGCTTCGTCCTCGAAGTGCTGGTACAAAGCCGCCGAAATGCCAAGGCGGCAAAGCGTCTGATGCGCAAGTTGCTGAAAGCTCAAGGGCGGACACCACGGATCATGATCACCGACAAGCTCCGATCCTATGATGCCGCCATGCGCGACCTCATGCCCGACGTCGAACACCGGTCGCACACAGGCCTGAATAATCGAGCGGAAAATTCGCACCAGCCGACCCGACGACGCGAAAGGATCATGAAACGCTTCAAGTCGGCACGCCAGCTTCAGCGGTTCGTTTCCATCCATGATCCGATTGCCGACCTGCTCACTTTCCCTGCAATGCGCTGTCATCGGCTCAACATCGAGACCTGCGTACCGCCCCCATGCAAATCTGGAACAAAATCGCGTGTGTCGCCACAGCGTGACAGCCGTCCCGGCCAGCTATCGCTGCATCAAGCCGCTGAAACTTACAGTGCCGGGCGCGCTGCTACCTGAATTTCCTTACCGCTCAATCAATGTGACAGAGCCGATTCTTCTCAACCGCGGCATGCCCTAAATCGTCACTTGCGTTCCGATCTCGACGACGCGTCCGGTCGGGATCTGGAAGTACTCCGTCGCGTCGGCCGCCGTGCGCGCCAGGCCGATGAACAACCGGTCCTGCCACACCGGCATGCCGGAATTGGGCGAGGCCTTGAGCGAGCGCCGCGACAGGAAGAACGAGGTCGTCATGATGTCGAACTTCCAGCCCTGCTTGCGGCAGATCGCCAGCGCGCGCGGGATGTTCGGCTGCTCCATGTAGCCGAAGGTCAGCGTCACCCGCATGAACAGCTCGTTGACCGTCTCCATCTTGACCCGGTCGCTGTCGGGCACCACCGGTTGCGGCGCGGTCACCACCGAAAGGATGACGTTCTGCTCGTGCAGCACCTTGTAGTGCTTCAGGCTGTGCATCAGCGCGGTTGGCGCGCTGAGTGGATCGCTCGTCAGGAACACCGCGGTGCCGGACACCAGCTGCGGCTTTTTCTTCAGGAGATTGCCGGCGAGGAAATCGAGCGGGATTTCGTTGCGGCGGGTCTTGTCGAACAGATAGCGGCTGCCGCGCACCCAGGTCCACATGGCCAGCACAATGGTGAAGGCCACGGCCAGCGATGCCCAGCCGCCCTCGAACACCTTGACGATGTTGGAGGCAAAGAAGCCGATGTCGATAAAGCCGAACAGCGCCGTCATCGCGACAGCCACCCACAGCCGCCATTTCCAGATGCGCGTCATGACCACGAACAAGAGCACCGTGGTCACCAGCATGTTGCCGGTCACCGAGATGCCGTAGGCTGACGCCAGCCTGCTCGACTCACCGAAACCGACGACCAGCAGCATCACCGCCAGCGCCAGCAACAGATTGACGCGCGGCATGTAGATCTGGCCCGACTGCCGTTCCGAGGTGTGCAGGATTTCGAGGCGCGGCAGCATATTGAGCTGCACCGCCTGCCGGGTCAGCGAGAAGGCGCCGGAGATGACCGCCTGGCTGGCGATGACCGTCGCGGCCGTCGCCAGCACGACCATCGGGATCAGCGTCCAGCCTTCGTTCATCTCGAAGAACGGATGGCCGACGACGCCGTTCTTGGCCAGCACGAAGGCGCCTTGCCCGGCATAATTGAGCAGCAGGCAGGGAAACACGATCGCCA
>NZ_JAMYTH010000092.1:0-5595 GCF_040322415.1 Mesorhizobium sp. M0152 | reverse complement strand
ATCTCGGCGGGAAAGCGGTGGCGACGATAAAGCGGATCACGAGCAACTTCTGACATGGCCCATGTTCGCACATCTTCATCAGCCGATGCCGGCTCAAGCGTCAGCGCGACGACGTTGTCGACCAGCACGGCTTTCAGCGGCGCGATGCCGGGCGGCCGGGTCTTGTCGCGCAACACGCCGTCGACGCCCTCGGCCATGAAATCGCGGTGATCGCGATGGCCTTGTGCTCCCTGCGAGGATCATTTTTCGATAGCGAGAACAGAGGCGGAGCTGACCTTTCCACGCTATTTCGCGAACGGTTCTCGGTGGGCCTTCCAACTGCGCTTGCTTGGTTCGACTTACCCGCGCAGGGAAGCGGTAAGCCCATGCGCCTTCGATCAGCATGCGACGGGCCCGAGAGTTCCCGGCCTTAGTGATCCCACCACGTTTGACATGTTCACCTGTCGAGCTCTCTGACGGAACGAGGCCAAGAAAGGCCATCAGCTGGCGGGGGTTTTCGAAGCGGCGGATGTCGCCAATTTCGGCAACAAAGACGACGGCGGCAATCAACGATACGCCTCGTAACGCCTGATAGGCTTCGACGACAGGAGCCATCGTCCAGGACAGTCTCCGAGATCAAATCGGTCAGACGCTTCAAGCGCACCTCGGCATCCTCGATCGCCTGGCAATATTCCTTGAGCACGATGAAGTGCGCCGGATGCTCGAACTTCAGAGTCGATATCCACCGCATATGCGCCAGCGACCAGGATGAGCGGCCCGAATAGATGCGGCCATGCCGAAGTAGGAACGACTGAAGCTGCTGACGCGCCCGCTTTTGAGCCTCCTGTGCAGCCTCTCGAGCCCGCACGAGATCGCGCATGGCTTCGTGTCCGCGATCTGGTACCCAGACTGCCCTCAGCTCACCTGCACGATGTAGCCTTGCCAGGCTGACCGCGTCGCGCCGGTTCGTCTTCACTCGATCACTAGGGCGCTTTGGTATCAGGGATGGTGCGACCACCACGCAGTCGTGACCCATGTCGGTAAGCTGACGGTAAAGCTCGTAACCTGTCGGACCGGCTTCATAGCAGAAGTGGAGGACAGCTCTTCGCTTCGCCATTTTTTCCACGATGTTCGCCACTGAGGTCGGATCCGAGGCTATATCCCCATAAAACCTTACTTCACCGCCCCGCTCACCGTCTGCGACGGCCACAGAAATCTTCAATTTCGAGACGTCCAAACCGACAAAAAGCCTGTTATGCTGATCCATGGTTCACCCTCTCTAAGCTGGGGCTCGGCTTCGGCCAATCCGAAGCAACCCCCGATCTCACCTTATCGCGGGGGTGAGCCGCCTTCACTCCGAGAACATACGGTCTGAGCCGGTCAAGCTGGTTGATCACGTCGCTGTCGCCGGGCAATGGAGAGAAGTTGTCGAAGCATGCCGTGAGCGGCGGCGATGTCGCCGGGCTGCTGGCGCGCCTTTCATGGCTTCGTGAGAAGGCGCTGTCGCGAACGGAACGACACTTTCCGATCATTGTGATCCAGGAAGCCGGTCTCGACGGGTTCTGGCTCCACCGCGTACTGCAGGCTGAAGGGATCGAAAGCCACGTCGTCGATCCCGCCTCGATCGCGACCTCTCGGCGTCGCCGGCGGGCGAAGACTGACAGGATCGACGGCGAAGCCATGGTGCGGGCGCTGCTGGCCTACAAGCGCGGCGAGCCGCCGGTGTGCGCGATGGTCAAGGCCCCCACCCGGAAAGAGGAAGACCGCCGATCGGCCACGCGTTCAGGCAGAAGCGCTGGGTCAATTGCGTGGGTCCGCAGCGTCAAGCTCGACCGGCTTCATTGCCAAGTGCCCGACTTTCTCGGTGCAGGGCGCTGTCGTCAACGCCAGAAGCCGAGCGAGGCTCGGCACAGTCCATTGGATCGACTTCGTCGATCGCCATCTCCTCGCCTGGCCGCGCGTGAAAAGCCGCGGCAAGGCCTGCAACGTTGGCATTTAAGTGGGGCTACGCATCTTCTGGGACTTCGCAAGCAAAATCGGAGGCGCCAGTCAATTCAGTAGCAGCCCGGGCGTGTGTTCTGCTCGTTCCGGCCCTCGCACTTAGCAAGGAACTGCGCCGCTCTGCCGGGCCAAAGGCCCGACGCCCGAAGGGCAACCGCTCCTACGCGATCGCGTCCGCCTCCAGAAGCCGCCATCGAAAAGAATGCTCGCCTCGTCACCACCACCTACGGCAAAAGTGGGCAATCAAGGCAGCTGGCATCACTCTGCCACACATCCTCGACGAGCAACTCGCCTGAGATCAGCCCCAGAACGTAGGTAACACGCGCCGCGCCGGCGCTTGTCGAACATGCTGATCAGCCTGTCTTACAGGCGGCGATTAGGTGGGGCTTAACATCTTCCGGGACTTCGCACGCGAAATCGAGGTGGCAGTCGGTACCAACAACCGAAAGGTCGGATCGGCGTGCCCGAGACGCTCAATGATTTCAGGCAAAGGCGCCAGGCAAGATGCCTCCTGCAACATCATTTCCCGCATCCACATGCTTGCCGGATCAGTATTGTGAAGCTCAGGCCACTGGACGGCCTCCGTGAATGCCGGAGGAGGAAGTGGCGGCGGAAGTTGGACAATCCGCAGGGGTGTTGTTTTTGCGAAATGCTGCGCCAGCCGTAAGGGCATGGTCCCGATGCGGTTGGTGCCTGACAGGACTGGCGGGATCAGGCTAAAGCCCTGTACGACGACCTCGACACGTCTCTCGAAACCGTGCTCGAGCAAATACCATTCCTCCATGGTGGGCTGCCGGGTGTGCCTGAATTTGAGCACAACATGTCCCATGCACAAGTATCGCTCGAATGTAAGTGGCTCCGACAGCTGCTTGTTCGTGCCGCAGCCTACGCCTACGAGCTTATCTTCGAACAGGGCTGCGCGAGGATGTTTCGACATGAACACTTCCGGCATAATCAGAAAATCAAGGGCGCCGCGCCGGAGAAGCTCCTCGGGGTCGTCGCAAATAGGCAGACATTCAAAGCGAACGACGGGAGCTTCCCGCGCAGCGCGCTCTACTATCTTCCTAAAAAATACGAGCGTGATGTAATCGGAAAGCATGATTCGGAAGAGACGATCCGATTGGGCCGGGTTGAAGGCGTCGGGGGAAATAATCGATAGCTGGATGTGCAGCAATGCATCCCGGACTGCTGGAGCGAGCCCGTCGGCGCGCGGTGTCAAAATGAGCTCGCGGCCGTTCATCGTAAATAGCTCATCGTTGAAATAGGCGCGTAACCGAGCAACGGCGGCGCTCATGGCCGGCTGGCTCAGGTTGATACTGCGAGCCGCGGCAGTGACTTTACGCTCCCTGATCAAAGCGTCCAGCACAACGAGGAGATTTAGATCGAGTCCCTTGAAACGCATGTCATGTTCTATCCAACGTGTGGATGCGTATCATTCAAACAATCAATTTTACGAACTTACGAGCCATGCATTAGAGGATCCTAAACGACCGACGTCAAGCTCAAATCGACGGCGCCGCGACACGGGCCGGTACATCGAGAGAGCGTCTGGCTCACCATCGCCAACGACAACGGTTGCTCGATGGCCAGGGATACGCCAAAACGACTGTTCAGCAGAAGATTAAGCTCCTGGCCGGTTTCAGTGCTTGGGTGGAGAGGCAGGATGTTCCGCTGAGCTTGCTCGGGGAAGAGGACGCAGGTCGATTTCTGACGGAACTTGGTCGGCGCCCGAGGCGTGGCGATGCCTGGACCATTCGGCAGTTGGTACGATATCTGCGCGACACGGGCGGCGTGCCGGTGCCGCTGCCAGAGGTCGATACGAGCGCCAAGGGTAAGCTGATCGACGCATTTGGGGAATTCCTGCGCACCGAGCGTGGTCTCTCGGCATCGACATTGACGAACTATCTGCCGATTGTTCGTGGATTCCTGGACGAACAGTTTGGCGGCAACGATCCGGATTTTGACCGCCTGCGAGTGGGCGACGTTCATCGGTTCATCGTTCGGCGAGCCCAGGCCGGTTCGCCCGGCCGCGCCAAGTTGGTGGTCACCGCACTGCGTTTCTTTCTGCGCTTCCTCCAGCAACGCGGGTTGCTTGCCACCGATCTCGCTGTCGCGGTGCCTGGGATCGCCGGCTGGCGCTTGGCACACCTGCCGAAGGCGCTGCCTGCCGAACAGGTCGAACGGCTCCTTGCGTCTTGCGACAGGAGAACACCGGCCGGCCGCAGGGACTACGCGGTTCTGATGCTGCTCGCGCGCCTCGGTTTACGGGGGCGAGATCGTCGTGCATGGCAAGGGTCAGCGGCTGGCGCGGCTGCCACTGCCGGCGGATGTCGGTGCCGCCTTGGTCGACTATCTGCGGCAGGATCGGCCTGCTTGCTCAACACGCCGCGTCTTCATTCGCATAAAAGCGCCCAGACGCAGCTTTGTCAGCCCGTCGACTATTTGCTGCATCGTCCATCGTGCGCTCAAGCGCGCCGGTCTGACGCCGGCGTTCAAGGGTGCGCACCTGTTGCGTCACTCACTCGCCACCGATCTGCTGCGCCGCGGCGCCTCGCTCGTTGAAATCGGTCAACTTCTCCACCACAGCCAGCCGAACACGACACAGATCTATGCCAAAGTTGACATCGCGGCGTTGCGTGCCATTGCGCTACCCTGGCCTGGAGTCGCATCATGAGCGCGTTGCACGCGGCGCTCGAAGAGTACCTGGCCGCGCGCCGCGCCCTCGGCCATAAGCTGCGTCTTTCCGGACGGTTGCTGCAGCGCTTCGTTGTCTTTGCCGAATCTTCCGGCGCCACCTTCATCACCACCGAGATTGCCCTGGCCTGGGCCATGCAGCCGGCAGAAGCACAGCCCGCCCAGTGGGCCAACCGGTTGGCGATGGTTCGCCGGTTCGCGCGCTATTGCAGCGCCATTGACCCGCGGACCGTCGTCCCGCCGCCCGACCTTCTTCCTCACCGTTATCGTCGGCCATCGTCGCCCTATATTTATCGCGACGAAGAGATCACCCGACTGATCGACGCGGCAAAGCGCTTGCCGTCGACAGTCGGCCTTCGCCCGCAGACCTATGCCACGCTCTTCGGCTTGTACGCGGCGACCGGCATGCGCTGTAACGAACCGCTGCGTCTCGATCGCGGCGACACCGATCTCGTTGATGGCGTGCTGACGGTTCGCGACACGAAGTTCGGCAAGTCGCGCTACGTGCCGCTTCACCCCTCGACGCAACACGCTCTCAAAATCTATGCGGTCTGTCGAGACCGGTCATGCCCCAATCCCCTGAGCTCCAGCTTCTTCCTTTCCCAGCGCGGCACGCGATCGTGTGGCGATCGCTCAAAGCCCGGAGGCAGGGTCGCTAACGCAACGCCACGTGTCATCGCACCCTCGGCCGGACGCCGAAACTGCGGGGCGGTCCGTCTGCCTGCGGGGTCCCGCCTACCGTCCTGTCTGCGGCAGGACCCGCCTCAGATTAGCCGCTGGTTCACCCGCCTGGCGACCTGTTCCGCACTTTCGACCTGCTCGGAATAGCGGCCCGTCACGAAGGTATGTGGATGCCGGGCCAGACTGCGGAAGTGGGCGCGGCCATGCGCGCGGATGGGCTCCGGATCGACCCCGCACAGC
>NZ_JAMYTH010000091.1:0-5723 GCF_040322415.1 Mesorhizobium sp. M0152 | reverse complement strand
GAGCCGGGTCGACCCCCACTCCGGCCCTTCGGGCCACCTCTCCCCCGATCGACGGGGGAGAGGAAGGGCGTGTCCTATCGACGGGTGGAGGAAGGACGTGCCTTCGCCAAACCAGGCGCCCTTCCTCTCCCCCGGAGGTTTGGAAGTGGGCGAGGAACCCAGGCTTTGCGGCCAATCACCTTATCTTCCGGCAAACCTTGCTCAACCTTGCGCCAAATTGCGCGCCGTCGCCCAACATCGACAAGAAATTTCGCCGACATATCTTCATCTTGTGGGCGGGAGGCTGCATCGGCCGGCGCGGCCGGGACCGACGATGGAGGCTTGCCCGACGAATTCGCTCTGGCCTGGGGCGCGGATGTGCAAATATCGGCGCCAGGCAACATTGGAGGACAAAGGTCATGGCCGATGCTGGGATGTTGCGTTTTCACGTTCCGGAGCCGGAAGTGCGGCCGGGCGGAACGCCTGACTTCTCCAATGTGACCATCGCCAATGCCGGCTCGGTGCCGCGCCCCGAGATCGATGTCGATCCGCGCACCATCCGCGACATGGCTTTCTCGATCATCCGCGTGCTGAACCGCAACGGCGAAGCCGTCGGCCCCTGGGCCGGCCTGCTTTCGAACGACGAGCTGCTGGCGGGCCTGCGCCACATGATGACGCTGCGGACTTTCGACGCGCGCATGCAGATGGCGCAGCGCCAGGGCAAGACGTCCTTCTACATGCAGCATCTCGGCGAAGAAGCGGTGAGCTGCGCCTTCCGCAAGGCGCTGGCGCCTGGCGACATGAATTTCCCGACCTATCGACAAGCTGGGCTGCTCATCGCCGACAACTATCCGATGGTCACGATGATGAACCAGATCTATTCCAACGAGGCCGACCCGCTGAAGGGAAGGCAATTGCCGATCATGTATTCGTCGAAGGAGCACGGCTTCTTCTCGATCTCGGGCAATCTGGCGACGCAGTACATCCAGGCGGTCGGCTGGGCGATGGCTTCGGCGATCTCGAACGATTCGAAGATCGCGGCGGCCTGGATCGGCGACGGCTCGACGGCCGAGTCCGACTTCCATTCGGCGCTGGTGTTCGCCTCCACCTACAAGGCCCCTGCCGTGCTCAACGTCGTCAACAACCAGTGGGCGATCTCGACTTTTCAAGGCATTGCGCGCGGCGGGTCGGGTACATTTGCCGCGCGAGGCCTCGGCTTCGGCATCCCGTCGCTGCGCGTCGACGGCAACGATTACCTCGCCGTCCACGCCGTGGCAAAGTGGGCGGCGGAGCGCGCGCGCAGCAATCTCGGGCCGACGCTGGTCGAATATGTCACCTATCGCGCCGGCGCCCATTCGAGCTCGGACGACCCCTCCGCCTATCGGCCGAAGACCGAATCCGACGCATGGCCGCTCGGCGACCCGATCGTGCGGCTGAAGAACCATCTGATCCAGCTCGGCGTCTGGTCGAACGAGCGGCATGCGCAGGCCGAGGCGGAAATCCTCGACACCGTGATCGCGGCGCAGAAGGAAGCGGAAAGCCACGGCACGCTGCATGCCGGCGGCAAGCCGTCGACGCGCGACATGTTCGAGGGCCTCTATGCCGAGATGCCGCCGCATCTCAGGCGCCAGCGCCAGCAGGCAGGAGTCTGAGCGATGCCGAGACGGACCATGATCGAGGCCATCCGGGATGCCATGGACGTGTCGATGGGGCGCGACGAACGCGTCGTCGTGTATGGCGAGGACGTCGGTTTCTTCGGCGGTGTCTTCCGTTGCACGCAGGGCCTGCAGGCCAAATACGGCAAGAGCCGCTGTTTCGATGCGCCGATCAACGAATCCGGCATCGTCGGCTCGGCCATCGGCATGGCCGCCTATGGGCTGAAGCCGTGCGTGGAAATTCAGTTTGCCGACTACATGTATCCGGCCTACGACCAGCTGACCCAGGAGGCGGCGCGGCTGCGCTACCGTTCGAACGGCGATTTCACCTGCCCGATCGTGGTGCGGATGCCGACCGGCGGCGGCATCTTCGGCGGCCAGACGCACAGCCAGAGCCCGGAAGCGCTGTTCACCCATGTATCGGGCTTGAAGACCGTGGTTCCATCCAACCCACATGACGCCAAGGGACTGTTGATCGCGGCGATCGAGGATCCCGATCCGGTGATCTTCCTCGAGCCGAAGCGGCTTTACAACGGTCCCTTCGACGGCCATCACGACCGGCCGGTGACGCCGTGGTCGAAGCATGACCTCGGCGAGGTCGCCGACGGCCACTACACCGTGCCGCTCGGCAAGGCGGCGATCCGCAGGGCGGGCTCGGCCGTTACGGTGCTCGCCTACGGCACCATGGTCTATGTCGCGCAAGCCGCCGTCGAGGAGACCGGTATCGATGCCGAGATCATCGACCTCAGGACGTTGCTGCCGCTCGATCTCGATACGATCGTGGCGTCGGTCAAGAAGACCGGGCGCTGCGTCATCGTGCACGAGGCGACGCTGACCTCGGGCTTCGGTGCCGAACTGTCGGCGCTGGTGCAGGAAAACTGCTTCTACCATCTGGAGGCGCCGGTGGCGCGGGTCGCCGGCTGGGACACGCCCTACCCGCATGCGCAGGAATGGGACTATTTTCCCGGTCCTGCCCGTGTCGGCCGCGCGCTCATCGAAACACTGGAAGCCTAGGGAGGCCTGGGATGGGCGAACACATCATCAAGCTGCCCGATGTCGGCGAAGGGGTCGCCGAAGCCGAGCTCGTCGAATGGCATGTGAAGATCGGCGATATCGTGCGCGAGGATACCGTGCTTGCCGCCGTCATGACCGACAAGGCGACGGTCGAAATCCCGTCGCCTGTCGATGGCGAGATCCTGTGGCTGGGCGCCGAGATCGGCGACACGGTGGCGATCGGTTCACCCATCGTCCGGCTGAAGGTGGCGGACGAGGGGAATGTGAAGCCGCAAGGAGATCAGGGAGAAGCGGTGGCCGCCGAGCCGCCGACCAAGCTGCCGACCCCGAAGCCCGAATTGGTTGCGCCGACCGCGAAGCTCTCGCCGAAGGTCGGCGGAACCGACGTCAAATCCGCCCCTTTGATTTCGAAAGGCGCCGGGCAGTCTTCCGCCCATGGCGGTCCGCGACCGGAAGGCGAAAAGCCTCTGGCCTCCCCCGCCGTCCGCCTGCGGGCGAAAGAAGCCGGCATCGATCTCAGGCAGGTAGCGGGAAGCGGCCCGGCCGGTCGCATAGGCCACGAGGATATCGAGGCGTTCCTGGCGCGCGGTCCGCAGCTTGCCAGGACATCCGGCCTCGCCCGCAACGATGCGATCGAGGACATCAAGGTGGTTGGGCTTCGGCGCAAGATCGCCGAGAAGATGTCATTGTCCAAATCGCGCATCCCGCACATCACCTATGTCGAGGAGATCGACGTCACCGCGCTCGAAGATTTGCGCGCCGCGCTCAACAAGGAAAAGCGCGGAGCCAAGGGTGGTGGGGAGCGGCCGAAGCTGACCCTGCTGCCGTTCCTGATGCGGGCGATGGTCAAGGCGATATCGGACCAGCCCAACCTCAATTCGCTGTTCGACGACGAGGCCGGCATCATCCACCAGCATGGCGGTATCCATATCGGCATCGCCGCGCAGACGCCGTCGGGGCTGGTGGTGCCGGTGGTCAAACATGCGGAAGCGCTGGATATCTGGGAGTGCGGCGCAGAGGTCGTCAGGCTGGCGGAGGCGGCCAAGTCCGGTACCGCGACGCGCGACGAGCTGTCCGGCTCGACCATCACCATCACCTCGCTCGGCGCCATGGGCGGCGTGGCGACGACGCCGGTCATCAACCATCCGGAAGTGGCGATCATCGGTGTCAACAAGATGATGGTTCGGCCGGTGTGGGACGGCACGCAGTTCATGCCGCGCAAGATGATGAACCTGTCCTCCAGCTTCGACCACCGCGTCATCGACGGCTGGGACGCGGCGGTGTTCGTGCAGCGCATCAAGGCGCTGCTGGAGACGCCGGCGCTGATCTTCGTGGATTGAGGGGCGGATGACCGAGATGACGGCGGGACAGCGCCCCCCTCTGCCCTGCCAGGCATCTCCCCCACAAGGGGGGAGATTGGACGTCACGCCGGCTTTCGCCAATCTCCATCGTTGCAGGAATGAGCGAAGCGACGACGCTGCCAATCTCCCCCCTCGTGGGGGAGATGCCTGGCAAGGCAGAGGGGGGCGTGAAGGATCGCGACGGAACATTCCCTCGCATCGAAGGGTCGCAAAATGAAAGAAATCTCCTGCAAGCTGCTCGTCATCGGCGCCGGTCCGGGCGGCTATGTCTGCGCCATCCGGGCCGGGCAGCTCGGCGTCGATACGGTGATCGTCGAGGCCGGCAGGCCGGGCGGCACTTGCCTCAATGTCGGCTGCATCCCGTCCAAGGCGCTGATCCATGCGGCGGAAGAGTTCGAGAAAGTGTCTGATATGGTTGGCGGCGACAGCCCGATCGGCATTTCGGTCACGGCACCCACGCTCGACCTGGCCAAAACCATCGCCTGGAAGGACGGCATCGTCAGCCGGCTCAACAGCGGCGTTGCCGGCCTGCTGAAGAAGGCCGGGGTCAAGACCGTGCATGGATGGGCGACATTCCGCGACGGCAAGACCGTCGCCGTCGAGACCGAGACGGGCAGCCAGGTGATCCGCGCAGAAGCGATCGTCATCGCCACCGGCTCGGCGCCGGTCGAACTGCCGTTCCTGCCCTTCGGCGGCCCGGTGATTTCGTCCACGGACGCGCTGGCTTTGAGTGAGGTCCCCAAAAAGCTCGCGGTCGTCGGTGGCGGCTATATCGGCCTCGAGCTCGGCATGGCCTTTGCGAAAATGGGCGCTGATGTGACCGTGGTAGAAGCCTTGCCGCGCGTGCTGGCGCAGTATGACGCCGAACTCACCCGGCCGGTGGTCAAGCGGTTGGCCGCCCTCGGCATCGCGGTGATGACTGGCGCCAAGGCCAAGGGGTTGTCGACCAAGGGACAGGCGAACAAAGGCGACGCGCTGCTGGTCGAGACCTCGGATGGCAAGAGCGCCAGGGTCGCCGCGGAGAAGATCCTGGTCACGGTCGGGCGCAAGCCGGTTACCGAGGGCTGGGGGCTCGACCAGATCGACCTCGATATGGCGGGCCGATTCATCAAGATCGACGACCAGTGCCGCAGCTCGATGCGCGGCATCTTTGCCATCGGCGACGTCACCGGCGAGCCGATGCTGGCGCACCGGGCGATGGCGCAGGGCGAAATGGTCGCCGAGATCGTCGCCGGCCACAAGCGCAGCTGGGACAAGCGGTCGATCCCGGCCGTCTGCTTCACCGATCCGGAGCTGGTGACGGCTGGGCTGTCGCCGGAAGAGGCCAAGGCTCTCGGTGAGATCAAGATCGGGACGTTCCCGTTTGTCGCCAATGGCCGGGCGATGACGAAGCTCGGCGAGGATGGATTCGTTCGTGTCGTCGCCCGCGCGGACAATCACCTGGTGCTCGGCATCCAGGCGGTCGGGCAAGGCGTGTCGGAACTGTCGGCGGCTTTTGGGCTGGCGCTGGAAATGGGCGCGAGGCTGGAGGATATCGCCGGAACGATCCACGCCCATCCGACGCAAGGCGAGGGATTCCAGGAAGCGGCGCTGAAGGCGCTGGGGCACGCGCTGCATATTTGAGGGTCAGGCTCCCTTCCTCTCCCTCCGGAGGGGGGAGAGGTGGCGCTGCGAAGCAGCGACGGAGTGGGGGAAGGCGGTCCTCAATCGCGCC
>NZ_JAMYTH010000090.1:0-6541 GCF_040322415.1 Mesorhizobium sp. M0152 | reverse complement strand
CTTCAGGGCATGCATCGTGAGATACTCGGCGATGAGGCGCCGCATTGCGGCATCATCGTCAATGACAAGAACATGTTTCAACGGCCACCTTCAATCTTGAATCCCCTTGTCTAAACCTGTTGCCGAGCAACCCTGGGGCACCGACCCAGAACAGCTGCCCCTTGATACCACTCGCCGTTGCGTGCGGCCAATGTGAGGCCGTGCTCGGGGTTCTGTCGCAAACTTTCGGAAGGTCGTTTGCTCGTAAGCGGTGCGCCGAGGCACCTTTCCTGAAACCGCTGGTGATGTGTCTTTGGCGGGTCGGTCGTTGGTCCGCGCGCCGGCGCCGATCACTCCGGGTCGTCATAACGGGTGACGTAGTGGAGTTCGCGTAGGGCGGGGATGACGAGGGCGATGTCTTTGTAGGCCTCGTGTTCGATGAAATGCGCGGTCTCGGGCCCCGGCCTGGGCTTGCCGAGGACGGGCCTCTCCTTTTTGTCGACGCAGTAGATCAGGATCGGCAGCAGCAGGCCGTGGTTGGGTTGTCGAGTCGAGTAGCCGTCTCCAGCTTTTGATGTTGAGATTCATGGCCGCGTAGAACCCCTGGCACCACGGCCGGGGGTCGATGCCGCCGCTGGGCTTGGTTGCGAATCGGGGCGCATAATCCCGTGGTCTGTCGAAGAGCGTCTCGTTGATCCGGTTGTGGATCTTGGCGACGCTGGCAAACACGGCGTGATCGGTTGCAGACCCTTTGGCCAGGACGTCGCGCCGCAACCCCATGAGCGGGCACATCCAGTCTTGCGGGTCCGGGTAGCGCGGCCCGGTGACCGCCGCCGTTACGAAGCCATCCAGCGCCGACATGGTCCGCACCAGCGGGCGGTTGGTCTTGGCAGCCATCCAGGCCTCGAGCGCCTCGTCCGACAGCGCCATGTCATCGAGCGCGCTCATGCCGCCAAGGAGAGCTGCATCTCTTCGCGGCGCACCCAATTCCATATGTGGACGGCTCCCACTTGCAAGTGTTTTTTGCGGATATTTTTGATCGGATCGCTTGCATCCATATGTGCGGCCTTTGTGTGTGGTCGCACATGACCACTGGCCAAGATGGTTTCCGCAACGCGTGTTCCTAACACGGCAACGACCTCGAAAGGCCACTGGAATTGGCGGAGTGTCACGCGTCTTGGATCGATCGATCGCACCATCTGCTTTTCTCTTGCAAGTTCACAGCATCAGCTCAACACGGTAGCATTTTTATCGTGCTCGCCGTGGTGGCCAATTTCCTAAATTGCCTGTGTTTGTTCTTCCGGTCGCCGGTACGTTTCGCCGCTCACCATAAGCTTCCAGGCAATTCGGGCGATCTTATTCGCGAGCGCCACCGCCACCAGCTTCGTTTTCTTCCGTTGCAGGAGTTCGATCAGCCATCGGGAAGCATGTCTGCTTCGACCGGTTCTGACATGCTGAAGAAGGGCAGTTGCGCCAACCACCAATACGCTCCTCAGCATTTCGTCGCCAGCACGTGTGATCACCCCCAGTCTGACCTTGCCTGCGGACGAATGGTCTTTGGGCGTGAGTCCTATCCAGGCGGCAAAATCGCGACCCGACTTGAACGTTCGGGGATCTGGGGTCTTCATCATCAAAAGCGATGCGCCGACCGGCCCGACGCCCGGAATTTCGGCCAGGCGCCTGCTGCATTGATCGGAGCGATGCAACGCGGTTAATTTCTCCTCGACGACTTTCGTTTCGGCAAGCAAATCTCGATACTCAACGCCATGCATGGCAAAGAGCTCGCGGGCCAATTCAGGCAGGGCTTGATCAGCCGCAATGCGCTCCAATAGCGGTTCGATCCGGCACATGCCGGTGGCCGCGACGATGCCGAACTCCATGGCGAAACCGCGAATAGCATTGGCAAGCTGTGTCCGATTGCGGATGAGTCTCTCTCGCACACCGACCAGCATTAACGCAGCCTGCTGTTCCGCGCTCTTTACCGGCACGAAGCGCATGGTGGGTCGGCTCATCGCCTCACACAAGGCTTCCGCATCCGCCGCGTCGTTCTTGCCGCGCTTGACATAAGGCTTGGCCAATTGCGGCGCGATCAATTTTACGTCGTGGCCGAAGGAATCTAACAACCTCGCCCAATGATGAGAGCCACCGCAAGCTTCGAGTGCGACGGTGGTCGGTGGTGCTTTCTCGAAGAATTTCACCATCTCCCTACGCGAAAGCTTCTTGCGCAGGATTGGTTGCTCGGCTGCGTTCACGCCATGCAATTGGAAAACGCTCTTTGACGTATCGACACCAATTCGGATAATCTCTTCCACGGACGGTCTCCCTCGATTGAGCTTTCAACGAACTCATTCTGGCACATCGCGATGCCGTTGGGAGCCGTCCACCCCAACACGGCATCAGTTCGTCCCAGCGCGAGGCTGGCCAATCATTCTGGATGCGCTCGGTGACGTCGGCCATGTAGGCTTCGGCATCGACGCCGCAAAGCTTGCACGTCTCAATGATGCTGAGCACGACCGCTGACCGCTCTGCCGCGGCGAAGCTGCCCGAGAAAAGCCAATTGCGCCTGCCGACTGTAAATCCACGAATCGCCCGCTCCGCGATCAGGTTGTCGGGCTCGAGCTGGCCATCGTAGAGGAAGCGATTGAACGCGCGCCATCGTCTGGTGCCATAGGCGAAGGCCTTCGCGATATCGGCATGGCGCGACAAACCGTTGCCCTGGCGCGTGAGCTGTCGTCGCAGCGCCCGGACCAGTGGTCGGGTCCGACTTCGTCGTGCGGCCAATCTCTCGGCGGGCGGGAGTCCCCGTATCTCTTCCTCGATCCGGTAGATCGCCTGGATACTGGCCATCGCCGTCGTGCTGAGCTCGGTCGGCTGGCTGTCGTGAACGTCGAATATCTTGCGACGCAGATGGGCCAGGCACGCAGCTTCTCGAATGGCGCCGCCCTTGTAGAGCTGGTTATAGCCGCTGAAACCGTCGGCCTGGAGCGTGCCGGCAAATCCGGCGAGCTCGGTCAACACGCTCTCGCCGGCGCGGCCCATGGTGGCGCGATACCAGGCGATCGGCGGCTCCTGCGAACCCGAATTGCGGTCGTCGGCGACGTAAACCCAGAGCGCGCCCTTGTGGGTCTTGCCGTTGCCGGGCGCCAGGATCGGAAGCCGCGTGTCGTCGGTATGAATCTTGGTGCGGGTACGGCCGATCTCACGGATGCGGTTGTAGATCGGGTCGAGCAAGGCGGCGGCGTAGCCGGCGCTGCGCGCAAGGGTGGATCGCTCGATATCGACGCCCTTGGCGGCCATCATCTGTGCCTGACGGTAGAAGGGCAGATGATAACCCCACTTGGCCATCATGATATGGGCGAGCGCGGCATAGCTGAGCTTACCGCGTGCAATGGCCTTGGCTGGCGCTGGCGCCTGGATGATTTTATCGCAGGTCCGGCAGCTGTACTTGGGTCGAATGGTCTCCATCACCTGCCAGGCCTGGGCAACCAGATCGAGCATCTCGTCGCTATCTTCGCCCATGGCGCGCAGATCGCCGCCGCAGCCCGGGCAACATGCGCAAGACGGCTCGCGAACGGCCCGCTTGCGCGGCAGGTTGGGATTGAGCTTACGCACCGGCAACACCCGGACCTTGTCGGTGTCAGCAACGATGGGCAGCTCGAGATCGGGCACGCTGGCGGCGAAATCGGTCTCGAGATCTTCGAGTTCAAGCCGCATCTGGCCCAGCTTCTCGGAGGAGCGGCCGAAGGCCTTGCGGTTGAAGCGATCGATCCGCAGCTGCAGGCGCTGGATGCGAAGTGCGGCCTCGGCGCGCTCTCTTCGAAGCTGCTCATCGCGTTCGGCGATGGTGATGTCACGGGCAGAAACGGCCGCCTCCAGAAGGGCGATCCGAGCGAAGAAATCAGCGGTTGAGGGAGCTTGTTCCGACACCCAAAACCTATACCCGAAAGACCCTCGTCACGGAAGAAGAATCAACACAAAATCAATAAGAAACATCAAAATCAGCCAGCCAAACGCGGTCGATAAATCTTGCTCGGCCGGCGCCAATCGATCCCGTCCAAAAGCAGCGAAAGCTGCGCCTTGGTGAGCGACACGGCGACCTGATCCTTGGTGGTTGGCCAGGCAAAACAACCATCGGTCAGCCGCTTTGTAAACAGACAGAACCCCTGGTCGTCATGCGACAGAATCTTGATGATATGACCCTTGTGTCCACGGAAGCAGAAGATCGCGCCGGTGTGCGGGTCGAGCGCGAGCACCTGCCGCACCATCCGCGCCAGGCTGTTGATCCCGCGACGCATGTCGGTCGCGCCGCAGCACAGGTAAATCCGGTCGGTCGGCACCACCGTGATCACCTGGTCAACTCCGCCAGGACGATGCGCAGTGCTGTCGGATCGACGATCCCGTCGATCCGCAATCGCGTGCCGCTCGCAAAGGCCACGACGATCCTGCCGGCCGGGTCCGGGCAATCGGCGACGGGGCGTTCGACATCCGGCAGATCGCTCACGTCGATGCGCGCGAAGGTCGCCATCGCCTGATCGGCATCGAGTTCCCCGCCGGCCATCTGCTTGCGCCACGCATAGAGCTGTGACGGAGCTACGCCGAACGCTTCCGCGACCTCGGTCACCGACGACCCCGCCGCGCTCGCCAGGTCGACCAACGCGCGCTTCTCAGTGCAACTCCACAGCCTTCGTTGCCGCACGCGCCCGGGCACCGTTTTAAGACCTTCGGCCGCCGCGGCGCCGCTTAACTCGGCGACCATATCGCCCGTTGCATGTTCCAATGTCATGGCCCGAAACCTCCTGTTCATCGGCATCTTGCAAGGTGCCTTGGCGCACCGCTTACGTTTGCTCAGGGCGGAGGGCCGTTTCGTCCATTGCGTGCACTCGCCGACATCCTGTTGAGGGGCCTGTCCCAGGTGTGAATCGGCGTGCAAAATTTGACCCCATAAGCCGGGGAATCGACGCCGATCGAGGGTCAGTTTTGGAAGCCGTTTGACATCCCAGGAGCGAGTCCGCCTTCTATTTGCCCGTGTTCCTCTCGTGCGAGAGCAGATCCCCGTTGATTGGGCAAAGGGCTTGAGGCGGAGCGCCGCGCTGACGACTCCGCGTCTTTGGCAGCACGCCCTCAAGCAGGCGCGCGCCGAACGGGCAGATGGGGATATTGCCGAGCGCACATTGCTGCCGGCTCTCGAGCTGCTCGCTGGCGGTATCTCAGAGGCGGATCGCGCAGGACGCCGCCTGTTGCGTGGACCCGCGCTCACCTTATGGCAGGACGCCTTGCGCATGGCACCCCAGCAAGCGATCGAGCTCTCGCTGCAGGCTCTCCGCGTCGATGATGGGCAGGAGCCCGGCAACACCATCGTGTGGGGGCCCGCCCATCACCTGGCCGCCGCCCCCCGTAAGCATGTCCGCCTCATTGGTCTCGAAGCGAATGCCTGGCCACGTCGGGCGATCGAAAACCCGCTGCTTCCTGAGCATCTGCTCGAGCATCTTCGGCTCCCGTCAGCAGATATCGCCGACGACGATCGAATGACGCACGACATCATTGTGAGCCAATCCGCCGACTATACCCTTTCGCGCGGACACAGAAGCGCCACGGGCGCGCTGCAGGCGGCAAGCACATTATGGCGACGAGACGAGGAACGGATTGTGGGTCGCAGCGCCATCCCCCGGCACGCATTCAGCGAAAGCGATCGCCTCTACTCGAGACCGGCAGATGCGGGCAAGCACCCGCAGGTTCGGGCCAGCCGCGCCTCCTGGCGCGACTGGCAGGAAACCGATAGGCACACCGCGCATGATGGGCTCATTCGGGCAAACCATCCACTGATCCTCGACGCACTAGCCGAAGTACAATCAACGACGTCCCTGCATCGCCTACTTTGCGATCCGCTCGGATTTGTCTGGGAGTATGCACTTCATTGGCGCGAACCGAACCTCGATCACCAGCCACTCGTGCTCGATCATCGTGCGTTCGGCGAACTCGTCCACGCCCTCATTGGCGGTGTGCTCCGCGACGGTGCACCGCGAAATGTCGACGAGATCGAGATCGCCCTTGCGGACGAAGCCAGGCGCCTAGACGAGGGGTGGCCGATCGCACGGGCCGTCCCGCCTGGTCTACTCTGGCGCCATACCATGACACTGGCCTGCGAACGTGCATCGCGCGGGCTGAAAGATGCCCTTGGTGAACCCCGCGGCACGAGTTGGACCGAACTCGCCTTCGGCGAGACCATCGACGGACGTCATCCCTGGATCACGCTTTCGCCGGTCCCAGTCGGGGCAACTGGCATTGCGTTTCGCGGCCGAATAGATCGGCTCGACGAGGACGGATCGAGGGGCACGGCCATTATCACCGACTACAAGGCAGGAGCGGCGCCGCAGCGGAAAAAGGCCGTTGTGTTCGACCGCGGAGCGGAGCTCCAACGCGTTTTTTATGCCCTGGCCGCCAGATCGTTGCTCCTGGAGGCACCGTAAAGTTAACCGACGGCTGATGAAGATGTGCGAACATGGGCCATGTCAGAAGTTGCTCGTGATCCGCTTTATCGTCGCCACCGCTTTCCCGCCGAGAT
>NZ_JAMYTH010000089.1:0-6742 GCF_040322415.1 Mesorhizobium sp. M0152 | reverse complement strand
TCGACGAGACACAGGCTCAAGGGGACCTGAAGGAGGGCCAGACCGGATGGGCGATGATCTGCGGCAGGAAACGATGGCGCTGCTTGTAGCTGACGGCATATCTTTCTCCTTTGTGTGTCTGCCAGACGAGCGGGCGGGCACGGAAGTGGTCGCGCTCTGGCTGCCAGACATACTCGTCCAACCTGATGAAAACCTGACTTGTACACCCAGCCCAAACAGGTGCGAGGGGTCGGTCTATTACCAAAGGCTCTGAGGGCTGATTCTCTAGGGTTCCCGCCCAGATTGATCCGTGACCCTTGTTGTGTACCGCCCCGGGTTGATCGGAGGCTCCAACTCCTGAGAAGGTGGAACCATGACAAGCAAGGCGACCAACAAGTTCTCTCCCGAGGTCCGGACCCCCCGCGGTGCGGCTGGTTCTGGATCACGAACGCGAGCATACGTCGCGGTGGGCGGCGGTTTCATCGATCGCCGCCAAGATCGGCTGCAAGAAAGCCGAGCGTGACGGCGGCGTGCGCGCCGGAGTTCCCACGGATGCTGCGACGAAACTGAAGGCTCTGGAACGCGAGAGCCGCGAGCTTCGCAGGCCAACGAGAGCAAGGCTTCCGCGTATTTTGCCCAGGCGAAGCTCGACCGCCGGTTCAGGCCACGATCGCGATCATCGAAGATAACCGCAAGGCGCATGGGGTTGAGCCGATCTGCAAGGTGCTGCCGATCGCCCCGTCGACCTACCACGACCATGTCGCCAAGCGCGTCGACCCCTGCCGGCTGTCGGCTCGGGCAAGATGGGATACAGCCTCGAAGGACGAGGTCCGACGGTTTGAGGCGAACTTCCGCGTCTACGGCATTCGCAAGGTCTGGCGGCGGTTGCGTCGCGAGGGCTTCGAGGTCGCCCGCTGCACGGTTGCCCGCTTGATGAAGGCCATGCGCCTCGAAGGCATCGTCCGCGGCAAGCCGATCCGCACTACGGTGAGCGACAAGGCCGCACCTTGCCCTCTCGACCACGTCAACCGCCAGTTCCATGCTCCGGCGCCGAACATGCTGCGGGTCTCCGACTTCACCTGCGTCGCGACCTGGACGGGCTTCGTCTATGTCGCCTTTGTCATCGAGGCGCGAAGGATCGTCGGCTGGCGGGTGAGCCGGACGGCGCATGCAGCCTTCGTTCTCGATGCCCTGGAACAGGCTCTCCATGATCGGCGGCCCGTGCAGGGAGGCGGGCTCATCCATCACAGCGATAGAGGCAGCCAAGGCGGATTCACCGGATCGTCGCAACACCGGCATCATACTGTCCCCCAAGGAGCTGGTCGAGGAGTTCGGCAGGTGTTTTCCAGCCGAGCGTTTTGCGCGGTCTTGTGTTGATAGCATGGGCAACTGCGTCCAGTTCCCGGGCTGTGTGCCGACTGAGATCCGTGCCCTTTGGAAAGTACTGTCTCAGGAAGCCGTTGGTGTTTTCGTTGGAGTCTCGCTGCCACGGGCTTGGGGATCGCAGAAGTAAATCTCGAGCCCGGTGTCGATGCGCAGGTCGGCTGCTGCGCCATTTCCGCTCCATGGTCCCAAGTCAGCGACTGACGCAGTTGCTCGGGAAGTTTGCCCATGGATCGGGCTATGGCTCTGCGGACTGCTTCAGCGCCGTGGCCGGCAAGTGGTGGACCGTTCTTGATGCGCAGGCTCTGCTGATAGCCATGCATGCGCGGCAGGTGAAGCACGCATTGTGAAGCGTGAACTCGTTCCACGAGCGTACCGATCGCCTAGCTTCCGAGGCCAAGGATGAGGTCGCCTTCCCAATGTCCGGGGACAGCCCGATCGGCAATTTCGGCCGGACGGTCGCTTATTATAAGGGCGTCTCCAATGAAGGACTTGTTGCGAACTCGGGCCCGTTCGCGCGGTACGCGCGTTCGCGCGGTACGCGCAACGCTCGGCCTGAACGCAGACATGCGGTCAGTCCTCGGCGCAATGCTCCGCGTCCTTGAATGTACAAGGACTGATAGATCGTCTCGTGGCTGATCCGCATGGTTGATCCTCTGGGTAATCGATCTGAAGCCGATTTAGCGATCTGCTCGGGGCTTCAGGCTGCCGACCACCTCCGGCTCTGTCGTTTTTTCCATACCCACCTTGGGGCCCTCGAATGAGGCGCCATTGGGGTTGGTGACTTTGCCGGCCAAGCGCTCCTCAACATGTTCACGCAGAGCCGGATTGACCGCCAGCTTGCCAGGAGGCCGCCGGGACTCACGATCGGCGTGCCATTGGGCGGCACTGGCCGGTAATCCAGATTGCCGCTGCGCGTCGCGGCATTGCGCCTGACCTCCCGCGAGATTGTGCTCGGCGGCCGACCTAGCTTACGAGCAATGGCCCGGATGCCGATTCCCTTGGCAAGCTCAAGCGCAATATCCTCGCGCTCCCGAAAGAAAGATATCGCCCCGAAGGCGGCTTCGCCCACGGCGCCAAATGCGTTGGCGGCATCCCTCCTGCACTCCGAAACCAGCGCGGACCAAGAGGCGTTGATGTACCGGCATCCAGTGCGGCCTCCTCGCTCGAATGTCCCAAGGCAATAGCTTGCCAGAACCGGAAGCGATTCTCACGCTGCCAGGCAGGCGGACGCCCGGGCGAATCTAGCTTCTTTCGAGTGCACCGATCTGAAGCGCGTTGGTGAACCGTCATTGCAACCTCCAATCCCTTGGTGTTGCGACGACCGGTTGAATCCGCCCAACACGTCAGCATTCAATACACCGAGCGCTTGGCGGAGGCCGGCGTCGAACCCGCAGTGGGCAGTGTCGGCGACTCTTTCGATAATGCTCTCGCGGAAACGATCAACGGTCTTTACAAGGCCGAGGTGATCCATCGACGCGGACCCTGGCGCTCATTCGAGGCCGTCGAGTTCGCCACGCTCGAATGGGTCGACTGCTTCAACAATCGCTGGCTGCTGGAGCCCATCGGCAACATCCCGCCGGCCGAAGCCGAGGAACGCTACTACGCCATGTTGGATGAACCAGCCATAGCCGCGTGACTCAAACGAAACGGCCTCCGGAATGCCCGGGGCAGTTCACATCGCATTTGATGCCAGCTTCATCGTATTTTCTTCGGCTTGGACGGGCACTTGGCAGACCCACAGAGCTGGGAACCCTTTGCCATACTACAACTGTAACATCATATCGGTTTAGCAGGTCAAGCTTCGGTGGTAACCTCATTGGGTAGAATAACTACTTTGGAGGCGAGCAATGGATCGCGATAACAAACGGGCACGTGCAGCTGCAAGATCATCTCAAGGCGTGGGGAGCAGTAGCCTCCGTGACGTTCCAGAGGGGCCATTGAGCGATGTTGCAGAACGGCTGGTAACCGCTAACCCGCGCGATACAGCGCGAAATCTTGGGGGCTTCAAAGGCCTCGGGACGCACGAGCGAACAGCCGTTCGGGGCACTCAACCCGGGCCAGAAACTGACCTCGCGAGATTTGAAAGGCGGACCAATCGGCTTGGACGATCAGCCATCAATCTGGCCGCGACATTAACAGCCGAATTGGGGTACAGCACGGATGACATAGCATTGCAGAAAGTCGGAGCGGCCAGTAATCTAGGCGATTACCTAACGCCAGGGCTGCAAGATGCTATTGTTAATCGCATTGGCAACATGGATCCGCCGTCGCAAGCTCTCGGAGCTTATTACGTTGCGCCACACTTCAGTAAGTTTACTGACGAAAACAAATCTCGCATTCTTGATCAGGCCATTGGATTGGCTTCTTCTGATCCGGATGGCAATGTCAGAAACATGGCATCCAATGCTATTCTCAACATGTATCACCAGTTCGACGCAAATCAACAGGCCCAAGCTCACTCAGTTTTTCCCGGCATGCAAGACATCTTGCCGCACATGCCGCCGCCGCAGCATGCAGCAGAGGAACGGAGTGCGAATCTGGACGGCCACATAGCAGGTATTGAGGCTGCAGTCCGTGATACAGTAGGCCCGCAAACCTCCTATGAACAGCTGCAGCGGGGTGCTCAAGTCGGGCGGTCCATAAGCCAAGCCTACAATCACGCCCGAGAGGACCTAATGGAGGCCACCAGAAGCAGAGATCGCTCCGGCCGTTGATGTCTCGGCCATGGTACAGTGACGCTTTCTCTCCCGAATTCCGTCTACGGCCTTGCCGTTTCCAATTCGCTGGCCGTTGACGTACCTGCTTAGTGTAACTTTCAAAAACCACGTCTGCCGGGTGATGCGCTGCAAGCATCGCACCACCCACTGCGGCATCGATCTGTCGAGCGGCGACATCGCGCGACGCCGGTTCGGTCTCTGAAGCACGCGCAGCATTAGCTACGGCTAATCCGGCAATGGAACAATGCTTTCAACAAAAACGACGCCCCCCAACATAGCCATTAGCATCGCGTGCTCACTCGCCGTGGGCTTCTGTGCGGCAAGTCTTTACGCAACCTTCCGCCACGGCGGCAGCGGCGAGGCTCTGATGGCGTTTGATGTCCGTGCCTTTTGGTTTGAGACGCCCTTCTATTTGGGTTTCGCAACCCCCGTTTTCTATCGGGGCGCGGCTATCGTGCTCTCGACGTCCGCGGTCGTCTTGCTGATTCAGCAGATCGTATTGCGCCGCAAGCTCGAACACCACGGGACGGCTCGTTGGGCTCGAGTGGATGAAATGCGACGCACGGGATATCTGCGACGATACCGTGGCGTGACAGGGCCGGTGTTTGGGAAGACAAGTGGCCCTTTCTGGCCTGGCTACTACCTGACCAATGGCGAGCAGCCTCACAGCCTCATCGTTGCACCGACCCGCGCTGGCAAGGGCGTCGGCATAGTCATTCCAACGCTACTTACATTCAAAGGCTCGGTGATAGCTCTGGACGTCAAGGGGGAGCTCTTTGAGCTCACCTCGAGGGCGCGCAAAGCCGCAGGTGACGACGTGTTTAAATTCGCGCCGCTGGATTCGGAGCGGCGCACAAACTGCTACAATCCGCTGTTGGATCTTATAGCGCTGCCTCCACAGCAGCAATTCACCGAAGCCCGCCGCTTGGCCGCAAACCTGATTACGGCCAAGGGGGAGGGCGCGGAAGGTTTCGTCAGCGGCGCGCGAGATATCTTTGTCGCGGGAATCCTTGCCTGCATCGAGCGGGGCACGCCAACAATCGGCGCCGTCTATGACCTCTTCGCCCAGCCGGGGGAGAAGTTTAAGCTCTTCGCGCGACTCGCCATGGAGACTCAGAACAAAGAGGCACAACGCATCTTCGACGACATGGCGGGGAACGATACGAAAATCCTAACCTCCTACACTTCCGTGCTCGGCGATGGCGGGCTCAACCTGTGGGCGGATCCCGCTGTAAAGGCGGCCACAAGTCGCTCGGACTTTTCGGTCTATGATCTTCGCCGTCGCAGAACGTGCATCTATCTTTGCGTTGGTCCGAACGACCTTGAGGTGATCGCGCCTTTGATACGCTTGTTTTTTCAGCAAATCGTTTCAATTCTGCAGCGGTCGCTGGCCCGCCGGGATGAAAAGCACGAGGTTCTCTTCCTGCTCGATGAGTTCAAGCACCTGGGTAAGCTGGAGGCGATCGAGACCGCAATCACGACTATCGCGGGCTACAAGGGGCGTTTCATGCTCATCATCCAAAGCCTTTCGGCACTGACGGGGGCTTATGGAGAGGCTGGCAAGCAGAATTTTCTCAGCAATACCGGACTGCAAGTGTTCATGGCCACGGCTGATGACGAGACTCCGAACTACATTTCCAAGGCCATCGGTGAATACACGTTTGAAGCCAAATCGATTTCCCACAGCCAGGCGCGAACGTTCGACTGGACCATTCAGAATTCACATCAAGGTGCACCGCTATTGCGTCCCGAACAGGTTCGGCTGCTCGATGACGACTACGAGATTGTTCTCATCAAAGGTCTGCCACCATTAAAATTGAGGAAGGTGCGTTATTTCTCGGATCGCATTCTGAAACGCATCTTTGAACGCCAGACAGGCGCCCTCCCGGAGCCGGCGCCCTTGACGGGAGCAGAGGAGGCGCTCTCCGCCGAATCTCAACTCGATGACCCGCTGTGTGAATTGGCGCAGGACTTTGACGATACAGTTTGATGTGAGGCTGGTGTGGACCCCGCGAAAAAATCCATCCCGTGTAACAGCTTTGTCGCAGGTGCAGGACGCCGGCTTGGAAGAGGGGCAAGCGGGCCAAGCCCGGCGAGTGGGCTTTGAGCAGCACGTGTCCGAGGCGCTCCGGCCGCTGTTCGATGGTCGAGCTGACGAGCCGCCAACCGATCCAGAGGAGCTTCTGCGACTGGAACAGGAGGTTTCGCGAGGTGCTTCAGCGAGGGCAGGATCATCAAGCCGCCTGGTCTTTTTTCAGCAACCCAGGGATGCCCGCTGGACGGGATGACCTCAACAGAAGCGTGTCGGAGGCTTTCGCAAGCTCTGGGACGCCGGAGTTCGGGCCGCCGCCCCCAGTCTTGGCTGCCAGCCAACAGCAGATCCGCCCTTCGCCGGATGAGCTTGACCATGCAACCACCTGCCACCCGAGTGAGTCGTCCCAACAATGAACATTCACCAGCGCTGTTGTGGCCAGCGGAGACGCAGAGGGCCCTGAATGCGCCGCAAGCCGTCGCCATTCAGCAGCAGCTGAGCGAAATCGGCAATTCAGGCGGCCGCGTGCATATGCAGAGAGGGGCTGATGCGATCTCCGGACCGGTAGCTCTCGCCGTAATTGATCAGGCTGGTACTGTTGGAAGGCTTGATCAGCCTCGTCACCCCA
>NZ_JAMYTH010000088.1:0-6835 GCF_040322415.1 Mesorhizobium sp. M0152 | reverse complement strand
ACAAAATCGCGTGTCTCGCCGCAGCGTGACAGCCGTCCCGGCCAGCTATCGCTGCATCAATCCGCTGATAACTTTACAGTGCCCTTCGGAGATCCCATGCTTGGGAGCCAGGTCCAGCATGTCCGATCTATCCACATTACAAATGCAACCCGTTTCGACGTTGACGCTTCAAAATTTTGGATCTTCATTAAAGGACGCGCTCCAATCGGCGCATCCGATATTGAACGGAGGTCCATTTGCCGCTCGGAAAACTTACATCATCTCACTCGGGGCTCAGTCAAACTGGAAACAGCGTTCGGCTATCTCGTGAACTGAGTGCGCTTCTGGACATTATGCAGACGACTATGCACCGATGGATGATCCGATTCTGTTTCTGGAATCTCGTGAACGTCGGCTATAGCATTGCTAAGAGCTGTTAAGTCCCGAGATGAAAAACAAACGAAAAAATTGCAGCTGAGTATCCAGGTTTATTGAAGGATCGCTTACATGGCCGATGATGATATGTCCGACGTCGAGAATCCGGAGGTTTCTGCTGACGAAGTCGATGGTTCCGCGAGACGATTGTCAGCGCTTCGACTCAACGCAAATTGACGCTCCGACGCCGCCACGTATCAAGAACAACTACATAGTGTCGTTGGAGTTGAAAGGTTCATTCACGTCACTTGCTCAAACTCTGCAGAGGGCTGACTAACAACGGAAGATAAGGATAAAGCGCAGGATCTCCCAGCGAGCGTAACGGAAAGGCTTCTGTCGCGTCGGGGGGCGAGTCCGGCAGCACCAGCGAGCCGCAGCGGCCGCGAAGCAGTAGAGCTGGCCTCGACACGCGAACTGTGGCGAGCCTAGGTAGATGTTGATGTTGATCCTACCCTATCACAGGATTTCGAGTCACTTCTTCGGTCAAAGGAGCAGCCATGGCTACTGTGAAAGTCGATATCAATAACTTCCAGTCGGAAGTTCTGGAATCCGCGGCACCCGTCGTCGTCGATTTCTGGGCCGAATGGTGCGATCCCTGCAAGATGATTGCTCCGATCCTCGAGGAAATCTCCGTCGAGATGGAAGGCAAGATCAAGGTCGCCAAGCTCAACATCGATGAAAACCCGGAACTCGCCGCCCGATTGGGCGTGCGCTCCATTCCGACGCTCGCGATCTTCAAGGGCGGCGAAGTGGCCGATTTCTCGGTCGGCGCCAAACCGAAGACAGCTCTTTTGAACTGGATTTCGAGCCTGATCGATATCGCTCAATCTGTACCCCAATGAAAAGACCGTAGATTCGCCCCGTAAAGCGGTAGGGCTCACAGTGATTTATGGGCGTTTTGTACAGGGCTCAGCCCTTTGAGCTTCAGCCTGATGTCGGAGCGATCGAGTGGCGAAGAAGCTTTTCCTTGCGGCGTTGTCGAGGCAGTTGCCGTTGCGTGAATGCTGCGGCTTTCAAGCATGCCGTTGCAGGCTCGCGTGACCGCACTCAAACCAATGATGCCCTGTTGTTGACAGGCTTTAGGCGACGCGTTTTGCTGGATCGGAGAGGGAATATGGGCAGCACCGGAGAGCTGGTCGGACAAGCAGGGCGTCCTGATAGCGAAGGAGGCCCGCACCGCGTCTCCGACGCAATGTCGGACCAGCAGAAGACGCTCGAAGCGACGCTTGCCATCGCCGGCGCGGTGGTTGCCCGCGACGGCAATCTCGACGGATTTTCGGATCCAGAGTTGGCCGATTTGGTTAACAGCTTCAGCAGATGGCCGGACCAGCAGAAGACGCGTGAAGCGACGGTTGCCATCGCCGGCGCAGTGGTTGCCCGCGCCGGCAATCTCGACGGATTCTCGGATCAAGAATTGGCCAATCTGGTGAACGGCTTCGGCAAGTGGCCGGAAGAAGAAAAAGCACGCAAGGCGATCGTTGCCATCGCCGGCGAGCTCGGTTCCAAGGGCCGTCGCTTCAGTACTTTCAGCACGCCTGCGCTAGTCAGGATCGCCAACGGTCTGTCGCGGGGTATCGAGGGGGGAGAGATCGCCGGCGAGGTCGCCGAACCCGCCTTGCTGAAGGACCGGCTGCATCAGCTGGCGCACTACCTCCAATATGCCGAGGATCGGCTGCAGCAGGCCGATGTCCATGCTATCGCGAGTATATTCAAGGCGTTGGGCAAGGCGCAGTTGTTGGACGATCTCGGTGCGCTGGCACAGCCGGGGCTGGACAGGCTCGAGGTGTTACGTGCCGCTCCCGGGTTTGAGCTCGACAACAACCTCGAGACGATGGGCAATCTTTGCGCCTCCCTGCTGCCACTAGCTCGCAGCCCGAAGTCGGCGTTGCGCTGGCACCGCAGGTCGGCGCTGAACCTGCTCAACGCCATCCAGCCGGTGGTGGAACACAAGATCGATGCCCATCTCAAACCAGGCCAGGCCGAGCGCACCAGCGGCGCCAATGCAAGCCGCTGCCCGGCGCTTTCGATCTATCAGGTGCTCAAGACCCGGGCGGTGCTGGAGACGCTCTACCGGCGGTCCTATGTCGAGGGCGACGAGCTCGCCTTGCGGGCCAGGCAGGAAGAGCTGCACGGCAAAACCAGGCAAATCCTGGACAGTGCCCGTGCCCTCATCTACGCCGACCTTTCCTCCATGAGCTGGAGCGTGATCGCCGAGATCGAGGCGAAGGAGCCGCTCGAAGCGCTTGACACCTTCATGTCGCAGAACGCATCGATGATCCAGGCCCAGCATGCAGCCGCCAGCTTCGATGTCCATCGGGTCCTTCAGGCCATGGACCACGAGCCGAGACCGCCGCAAGGCGATGCCGGACTGATGCGGCTGCCGGTGGTCGACATGCAAGGCCGGCCGCTGGCCAGCGAAGCCGAGTTGCGCTATTCCATTTTCCACCGCTTGACCTCGGGCGCGGTGAAGGTGGTGGCGGTGCAGCTAAAGGGAACTCCGACTGGCGCCATGCTGACACGCACGTTCACCGTGGAGGGCGTGCCCTACCGCATGGACCTGTTCGGCGGCAGCAAACTGAAGCCGCCGCAAAAGAGCCTGAACCAGCTTGCCTCTCACCTGCCCTTCGCGGTCGCAGAGGCTCCAAGCGGCAAGCTTTTGGCGATCCCCTATGCCGAGACGGCTCCGGGTACGGCCTTTGAGCAGCTGTCGCGGGCCTGGGCGCCGTTCAAGGAAGCCTATTACTATACCCAGCGCCGCGGATTTGCCGCGCCGCCGGGCATCCCCGACGTTGGCCCGCATGATTATGCGCTGGAAGGGGGCTTCAAGCTGTCCCTTCTGCCCGACCGCCCCGCAGGCGCAGTGCATCCCTTCCGGTTCGAGGGGCGAGACGGCGAGATCGCCTTGCGGCCGCATGACGGCTGCGGCTTCATCAGGGCCTCACTGGCCGAGCGCATGCCGGCCATTGCCCGGGCTCGCCACGACGCTCCCGAGCGGATGCCTGCCTATGCCGATAAAAGGCTATCGGCGGTACCGCCCTCGGCGCTGCAACATTATCCGCGTAGCGTCGAGGTGGCACAGGAGACCCGCGAGAAGGCTCTGGCTTGGCTCGAAACCCATCCAAGCCTCACCGCCGAGGAGCTGTTCCGGACGGTCACGGGCGGGCATATCGAGGGTTCGAGCGCTATCGCCGTGCCGTCCAGCGACGAATGCCTGCATGTGCCGACGGGCAAGAGCAAGACCTTGACCCATGACGCTGGCGTGCTTGTCGGACGCTCCCCCTATGACAAGCCCAACCTGCGCCCGTTCGCCGCCGACCGGGTCAGGTCGGCGCGCGATGGCGATCGGACCGCGGCGTTCCTGGATCGGTGCGTGGCCTTCCAATACAGCTTCAACGTCGCGCACAGGTCGGGGGCTGGGCTTGCCGCCGACGATCCGACCTTCTTTGCCAAAGGCATCTTGATCGTTGTGCCCGACGAAATGTGGCCGGCGGACTTCGCCGAGCGCGGGGTGGTGATGTCTGCCGAGGACGTAAAGTGCCATTCGCGCTGGCTGGAGGAAAAGGACCGGGTCAAGGCCGACACCGCGCTCGAGTGCGTCGGCATCCTGCAGGCGACGGAGGTGTTCGCGCCCGGCTCTTTGGTTGCGGTTCCGAGCGCCGAACAAAAAATGCTCGACGGCGATTTTGACGGCGACTCCGTCGTCATCATCGGCGACCAGCCTCGCCTTTACGAGCATGTGCGCCAGTTCGACGCGCAGCTGCAGGCGCGCGGCATCGCCTCGATGAAGCCGCCGAAGTCGCACACGCCGGCCATTGAGAAAGGCGGCTACCAGTTCAGCCGGTCCAAGCAGATCCTGTCGGCCACCGGCCTGGTGCTGGAGACCTACAGCTGCCTGCAGCGCAACGTGCTGGCGCAGCCGCTGGAGGCGCAACGCTGGTTTGCCGAGCGTGCCATCTTCGGCACCTACGAGGGCATTCATCAAGAGCTCAAGGCCGACATCCGCGCACTGTTGCAGGAAGATCGGCCGGATGGCCAGACCCTCCATGAGCTCATCGCCAGGGCGAGGGAAGACAGCAAGGCTGCCAGGCATCCGGTGGCCTGCGAACTGGCCGCGTTGCTAGTGGCCGAGCTCCAGGACTGGAACCTGCAGCTCAAAAGCGAGCCGGATCATGAGCAGTCGGACGTCAAGCAGCAGTTAGCGCGATACGTGGGCTCAACCGGCGCGAAGCCTGCCGTCAGCGCCGACGCCGGCGCGCTCTTCCCGAAACTCAGCGAATCCTATCCGGCAACCGCTGACGCCAGGAAGCGCATCGACTTCCTGCTCAACCACTACCAGCCGCGCATTGATCCGCGGCCCGACGGCTACAACCCCGACGATCTGCATGAAAGCGCCATCAATCTGTTGAGCGTCGGCATCAAGGTCGGCACGGACGCCTACAAGTCCGATACCGGTGCGCGGGTGTTCATGCAAAAAACCGCCGAATTGGAGCGGCTCTTGGAGCAGAGGCCGGGCTTCAAGTCGGCCCCCTATGTCAAGGCGCAGGCGGCAAAGCTCCACCAGGGCCGGTTCGACGTCGATGGCAGCCTGGCGGATCTGAAGGACAACCCCACGCTAGCGGCCTCGGTCATGGAGGCCTCGATCAGACTCGCCGTCGAAAAGCGCATCCTGCCCAGCGCCTTAGCAATCTCGGCCGACCACGACCCCGCCAGCAGGATAACGCTGAGCAGCGAACAGGCCCTGGAGCGCGCCAGGCTCGAAGCCGCCCCCGCCGAAGCGCAAGAAAGCGCGATTACCGAAACTGTGCATGCGGTTGCCGAGCTTTTGCGGCAGGACGGCATCGAGGTGAAGGTGCCGCATCTTGACCAACGGTCGCGCGGGCAGGTCTGGATAGCCGACGAGTTGACCGGCCAGAGCGTGAGCGCGGCGCCGGAGGCCCAACTGGTCACCGATGCCGTGCGCCATGTCTTCGAAATCCCGGACGAGGCTTTTACGCGCGCCTTCAGGAAGGCGGCACTGGCCTTCGAGGAGCGGGACTGCAGCGAGGTCGAGACCACCAACTGGTTCATCATGGACAAGCCGCGGTTACGCGGCGTTCACACGGCGTTCAGAACCGCGCAGAACTATCGCTTCGAGGTCGAGTTCCATACGCCGGCCAGTTACCGGGCCGAGCTCGCGCAGCGCGCGCAGAGCGAATGCGAGCTGGTCCCCATTCCCCGTGGCGCCTTTGAGATATTACACTGGGGCTCGTCAGGAGAAAGCAGGTCGAGGGCGGCAGGGACCTTCAGGTCGCCCACCGTCGCAAGACAACAGATTGCGGTCGCTCGCTCGCCGCAAGCCGGCGAGATCCTCGCGGCCCTCGGTACGCGGCCGGTCGTGCTCGTCGGCATGCCGGCGAGCGGCAAGTCGACCATCGGCGCCCAGCTTGCCAAGGAGTTGGGGGTGGAGTTTGTCGACATCGATAAGCGTATCGTCGCCGAGCACGGCAATCTGATGGAGATGTTCGCCGACCCTGGCCGCGGCGAGGCGCACTTCAGGGACCTGGAGACCAAAGAGCTCGCGAAGCAGCTGGAGAGAGGGCCCATAGTCATCGCAACCGGCGGCGGCTGCTTTGGCAAGGAGTCCAATCAAGCCCTGATCCTTAATAAGGCGAGGTCGATCTGGCTCGACACCGAGCTGAAAGAACTCCGCAGGCGCCTCAAGATGGACACCAGCCGGCCGCTGCTGCAAGTAGCCGACATCGAGCAGAAGGTTGACCAGCTGTACGAAGAGCGCAGTCCGTTCTACCAAAAGGCCGATATCAGGTTGCCCCTCGTCCCACCCTTTCAAAAAGACAAGAAGGACGCCCGCATTTGCGTGAAGGAACTCTACGCTTTCCTGTGCAGCGACAGAGAAGCCCCTCTGCCCGCTGCCGAGATATCACATGTCTCCGGTGCTTCCGGCACCGCCATCAGCATGTCCCCAACAGCGCAGCGCATGCACGATGATCATCACAACGGCTACGATTGCGGGGCCGGCGTCGTGGAAACCATCCAGGCACCCGCGGCACCATTGAGTGAAGGGGAACGACCGCCGACCCTCGACACCCTCACCGCCGACCCGCAGCCTTTGCTGGCCGGCAATAACGCACGAGCGGATTTAGCATCTTGCACGAGAAGCAGAGAACGCTCAAGTCGAGGAGGATAAGCCCCTCACCAAACCTGCGAAAGAACCCTTGATTGTTGCCGCCTAAAGCTGCGGCCAGTCTCCCTCGTGCGTATCAGGCGCTCGACCATCGTATCCATATCCTTGCCAGCCTCGACGATATCAATCCAGTCCGGCGCAATGTCTTCCGGCAGGGCACCGTAAAGTTAACCGACGGCTGATGAAGATGTGCGAACATGGGCCATGTCAGAAGTTGCTCGTGATCCGCTTTATCGTCGC
>NZ_JAMYTH010000087.1:0-6964 GCF_040322415.1 Mesorhizobium sp. M0152 | reverse complement strand
AGAAGCGAACTTCTTCGTCGCCAGCGGCGAGCCGCCCTCGTTCGTGAGGCGTATATAGTCGCCACCAAACCAAACTGTCAACTGCTCATTCAAAGTTTTTGAACTTTTTGCGACAGAAATTTCGAACTCGGTTTGATGACTGCCAGCTGCCGCAACGGAACAGGCACGACCGGGTGGACGGCCACGGGGGAGCCCTATTGCCGCCGCATTGCCGTTCGACACCAAGATCAACGAGCAGGGCGTAGCGCCAACCACGCGCGGCCTGTTCAAGAGCCTGTTGGAAGGGGCGTGCGAGCAGCCAAATCAAGGACGCGCCCGCGCCTTCTCCAGGAGGCCCTATAAGAAGAAGTGCGCGAGGGGGAATTCGACCGGAGCCTGGCGCTTCGTTGACTTCACCTGCCGTGACAGGCAAATGTCACGGCCACAACAAAAGCGACAAGCCGTTCCGCCCGGGGAAGAAGCAGCCTTTCTGGATGCCAGATACGGAAGATGTCATAGCCGAACTCGGCAACGAGCCGCCGCTTATCGCGGACGGCCGCAGCGGCCCGCCCGATCGGCGCGAGGTTTCTGCGCGCTGGCTGTCGGGGACATTTCTCACCGGCGTGACATCGAGCGTGCTGATGGGCGTGGCGCTGTTTGCCGCCCTTGATGGTCGCCAGCAACTGGCGACGCCACCCGAGATCGCCGAGTTGATCAGCCTTGCCGGCAATGGTGATTCCGGCGAGGTCGCCAAGACGACAAGGCTCGTGGCACCGCGTCAGATCGCCAAGGCCAAGGATCGCCGCCGCATGGAAGTGTCGATGGTCACCAAGGTCGGTGACCGCGACGTTATCCACACCATGCCTTTCGTGCAGATCAAGATGGCGCTCGCGGCCGGCCACACCACCAGCCGGGCCTACCCGCCCTTCGATCCGATGCAGGTGTTCGGCGACGACGGCGACGACACCCCCGCGCAGCCGGCGACGGCTTCCGCCGCAGCCGGCCAGATCTACGGCGCCAAGGTCGAAAGCGAGATGAGCCTGAAGACCGTCGATTTCCCGATCGAGACGGCTTCCTTCGACGAGAAGAGCGACCTGTCCGCCGACGAGGTGGAAAAGGTGGTGCGCGAAGCCGGCACCGACCTCAGCGACGGCGCGGTGCAGGTCGCTTCGCTCCATTATGTCGATCCGCAGCGGTTCGGCGAAGCATTCGCCGAAAGCATGGCGGGCTCCTACGACGTGAAGATCGTGCCCGAAAACGTCTCCGTGGCGCCGCGCGCAAACGCCGATGACCAGGCACCGGCTTTCGCCGAGGAAATCATTCCCTTCACCAAGGATACCGACCTCACCGAGGCCTTTGCCGATTCGGGCTATACGGGCGAAGATGCCACCGGCATGGCCGAAGCGATCGGCAAGCTTTTGAACGCGCCGGCGCTCAAGGCTGGAACAGTGCTGCGCGTCGGCCTCGAGGTCCGTGGCGATGCCGCCAAGGTGGTTCGCACCAGCGTCTACGACAGAACCACGCATATCGTCACCATCGCGCTGGACGACCGCGGCCAGTATGTGCCGGCGCAGGAGCCGGATCCCAACCCCGAGTTGCTGACCGCGTTCGATGATTCTTCGGCACCGGTGGTGGTGCGCGGCAACCTGCCTAATGTCTATGACGGCATCTACCGCACCGCCTATTCCTACGGCATGTCCAAGGCGATGACCCAGCGGCTGATCAAGCTGCTGGCAGCCGATGTCGATTTTCAGTCCCGTCTCAGCCCCTCCGACCGGATCGAAGTGCTGTTCTCCCAACCCGATGGCGACGACCAGACTTCGGACAATTCCGAACTTCTCTACGTGTCGGCGACGTTCGGCGGCACGACGCGCAACTTCTATCGCTTCCAGATGCAGGACGGCAGCACCGACTATTTCGACGAGAACGGATCGAGTGCCAAGCAGTTCCTGTTGCGCAACCCGCTGCCCAATGGTCGATTTACCTCCGGGTTTGGTGCCCGCAAGCATCCAATTCTCGGCTATGTCCGCATGCACACAGGCACCGATTGGGCCGCTCCCATCGGATCGCCGATCATTGCCGCCGGCAACGGCGTCGTTGAGAAGGCGGGCTGGGCTGGCGGATACGGCAAGCAGATTATCCTGCGCCATGCCAATGGTTACGAGACGTCCTACAATCACCAGAGCGCTTTTGCCAAAGGCATCGAGACCGGCGTCCACGTCCGCCAGGGCCAAGTGATTGGTTATCTCGGCCAGACCGGTCTCTCCACCGGTCCGCACCTCCACTACGAGCTGATCGTCAACGGCACCAAGGTCGATTCGATGCGTGTCCGGCTGCCGGTCGGCAAGGTGCTGAAGGGCGACGACCTCGTCGCCTTCAAACGCGAGCGCGAGCGCATTGACGACCTTCTGAAGCAGGAAGACGGCAATTCGCTGAAAGTCGCCAGCGCCAAGATCGACGGCTGATCGCTCGGCTTTCAGTCCTGCTGAGTTTCGGCGCGTCGCGACCAGGGCAGCCCCGAGCCGGGAATGGTCGTCCAGGCGACGACCGCCGAAATCAGGCAAAGCAGCGCGGTCATCGAGGAGACCGCGGAAAACGCGGCGTCGCCGGCGGCAAGCCTTGCCGCGTCGAGCGCCGGCGCAAGTCCGGCCGATGCCGGTTCGCCGAAACCAGGCACGCCGGGCGTCGCATTCCCGTCCAGCGCATTCGCGTAGACCCAAGCGGCCAGTGACCCCATAGCCGCCACCGCGATCAAGCCGCCGATGCGCGATACGGCATTGTTGATGCCGGAGGCGGCACCCGTGTCCTTGTCTTCCACCGCCGTCATGATCGCGGTCGACAGCGGCGACACGACCAGCGCCATGCCGAGCCCCATCAGCGCCATCAGTGGAAATACTCCGGTCCAGAAATTATGGATGCCGGCATGGGCGAGCAGTGCAAGCCCGGCAAAGGCGAAAGCCACGACCAGGCTGCCGCTAGCGATTGGAAAACGTGGCCCGATCCGGTCCGACAACTGGCCGACCGGCCCCGACAAAAGCGCGATCGATGCCGACAGCGGCAGAAAGATGAAACCGACTTCGGCCGTGCTCAGCCCCCAGCCGGCGATCAGCAGCATCGGCAGATAGAAAAGATTGGCCGACAGCGCGAAATAGAGGAAGAAGGTCGCCAGATTGGCGCCGGCGAATGCACCGCTGCGAAACAGCGTCAGGTCGATCATCGGCTCGCGCTGGCGGTGCTCGAAAAGGATGAAGACGACCAGCAGCACGGCGCCGGCGCCAATGCTCGGCCCAGCCATACGGCCCTCGTCGCTGGCGCTTATCGAGGTCAGCCCATAGGCGAGCGCGCCGAAGGCCAATGTCGCGAGCGCGCCGCCGCCAAGGTCCAGACTGCGTTTTTCCGCCGGTGCATCGGCCGGGATCTTGGCGAGCAGAAGATAGATCGAAATCAGGCCAAGCGGCAGGTTGATGGCGAAGATGGCCCGCCAGATACCGTCGCCGAACGCCGACAGCACGAAGCCGCCCAGCACCGGGCCAAGTGCGGTGGTCAGCGCCGAAGCCGCCGCCCAGATGCCGATCGCCCGGCCGCGCTCCTTTTTCGGGTAGGCCTTGGCGATGATGGCCAGGCTGCCCGGCACCATGATCGCCGCCCCGATGCCCTGGATCGCGCGAAACGCGATCAGCACGAACGCGTTCGGCGCCAGCGCGCAGGCGAGCGAGGCGGCAATGAACAGCGCGATGCCGGCCACGAAGGCGCGGCGCAGCCCGAACCGATCGCCGGCCGCACCCCCGGCAAGGATCAGCGCCGACAGCGTCAGCGCATAGGCGTTGGATATCCATTGCGCCTCGGCAAGGCTGGCGCCGAGATTGACGCGGATCGCCGGCGTGGCGATGGCCAGGATCGACCCGTCGATGAAACCGAGCGCCGAAGCCAGGATCGCCGCGATCAGCACGAAGCGCCGTTGCGATTGCGGGCAGAACGTTCTGTTGCCGGCCGGGATGGTCAGCGGGACGGCTGCGGCTTGGCTCGGTGAATGCATGGAACCCTGCTTAGACTGCCGATGCGCCGGCAACAACCAGCCAGCGGCTTGCTATCGTTGAAACCAGCCACATTGCCCAGCCAAATCGCCAGCTAGCGGCCGTCGGGATGCAAACGGCGGCAGTCATGCTAGGTTCCCGGAAGGGCAGACCGGGAGAAATCGATGAAGCGCCCACTTGAAGCATCGGCGGAAGGGCGCGGCCGCATAGTCGGCATCACCGACGGGGTGTTCGCCATCGCGCTCACCCTGATCGTCTTAGAGATCAGGGTGCCGGCGCATGAGGCGATCCATTCGGAACGTGATCTGCTTGTCGCGATCGCGTCGCTGGCGCCACGCTTCCTGACCTATGCGTTGAGCTTCCTGACGCTGACCATTTTCTGGTTCGGCCAGCAGGCGCAGCATGGGCTGATCGCCAGGTCCGACAGGCGACTCGCCACGCTGAACCTCTGCTTTCTCGCCTTCATCGCTCTTTTGCCGTTTTCGACCGACCTGTTGGCCGACTTCATCGAGTTCAGAACCGCGGTGGCCGTCTACTGGCTCAACCTGTTGATGCTCGGCGTCACCCTGTTCGCCAGCTGGCATTATGCGGAGAAAAACGGTTTTGTCGCAGAGGATGTCGACGCGCAGACGAAGCGGACGGTCTATCTGCGCATCATCAAGGCGCAGGTGCTGTGGGCGATCGGCGCCGCGCTTTGCCTGGTCACGCCGCTTCTCAGCGTCGGCTTCATTTTGGTGGTACAGCTGATCTACGCGGCAACACCGAGCGCGAGATGGGTGCGCAGGATCGTCGGCTGAGTCGAAGTTGCCCGTTCAGTCGACGAACTCGACCGTCACGCCCGGCGACACGAGCTTCGCCAGTTCGCGCGCGTCCCAGTTGGTCAGGCGCACGCAGCCGTGGCTTTCGGTTTTTCCGATCTTCGACGGGTCCGGCGTTCCGTGGATGCCGTAAGTCGGTTTGTCCAGCGCGATCCACACGGATCCAACCGGGCCGTTCGGGCCCGGCGGAATGGTCAGGATCTTGTCATTCTGGCCCTGCTTGAAATTGATGCTGGGGTTGTAGGTGTAGTTCGGATCGAGCGCGACGCGGGAGACCGCGTGAATACCGGATGGAGATGGCGTGTCCGACGAGCCGATCGTTGCGGGATAGGCCGCGACCAGCTTGCCGGCCGCATCATAGGCGAAGACTTCTTTCTTGCTCTTGTCGGCGACGATGCGGGCAACCGGCGTCGAGACCAGCCTGCCGAAATTGGCTACCTTGATGATCGTGCCCGGGCGATTGAAGTTGGCGTCGGGGTTTAGCGACTTGAGATAGTTCTCGTCCATGTGGAAGCGCTCGGCAAGCGCCTCGGTCACCGACGTGTAGCCCATGCGGTCGAGCTGCGCCTTCTGGCTGTAGTCTTCGGGGATCGAGGCGACATAAGGGCCGGCCGCATCCTCCGGAGTGATGGTGTAATTGGCGAAGGCGTCGCCGCCGGATTGCGCAAGTGCTGCCTGGATGCCGACGGCGTCGGTGGATCGCAGATTGCTGCCGGTGATCTCGTTGTAGGCGGCAAGCGCCTTGTCGACGTTCGAACCGAACCGCCCGTCGATGACGCCCGGCGACGCGCCGCCACGGTCGAGAAGCACCTGAAGTGCGGCAACGTCCTGGCGTGCGCCCAGCGAAAGCGACGGATCGACCGTGGTCTTGCCGCCCTCCCTTGGCGGCAGAGCCGCCTGATCGGTGGGCGCCGCGGGCTGCATAGGGTCTATCGACGCCTCGTCCAGCGGCTGGCGCTTGACGGTGCCCGGCTCTGCCGGCGCCGGCGCGTCCGGATAATTGTTGTCGTAACTGCCGTCGTCCTGCGACGACGGCGGAAAGGCGTCCACCGAATTGTCGCTATTGGGATCGTATTCGTCCGCCGGCGGCGGGATGACCCGCCCCTCCTCTTCCAACTGCTTGCGGCGGAACCGCGCCATGTCTTCGGGATCGTCGAGATAATAGCGGTCGTCGTCGGCAGGGGCACGGCCCAGCTCGCGCAGCCGCATCTCGCGGCGCAATGCGCGGCGATCGAGCCGTGTCTGCGGCGGCTGGATGGCGATGACTTTGCCGGTATCGGCATCGACGATGACGCGATTGCCCCGGGCGTCGTAATAGATGTCGAGATTGCCGTCCTGCGCGACGAGGATGCCGCCGTCAGCGGCGGCACGGACAGGCTTCGGGCCATTATCCCGCGTCGGCGCCGCGAGAGCACCGGATGAGAGCATCCCGGCTGCGAGTGCCGAAAGGATGAAGATCGTGCGGAACATCGTGGCCAAACTCTCCCGTCCGTATTTGCCGCCGCCCGGCATTGTCCCTATACGGCGAACCCCTTCGCCAGCAAACCAGCTACCCAACATATGGTTCCATTATGAACCGGGCATGAAGATGGCGCTTTTCCGGCGTCTCGAGGAATACCCCGTTAGCCTGCGGCAAGCCCCAATTCCTGGCGCGCCTGCTTCGTCAGCTTCAGGGCGACAAGGCGATGGCTTTCGCGCAGATAGTCCTTCAGCGCGGCATCATCCATGCTCTGGCTTGTCCGACGCTGGATCCATTTCATGCCGCGCGAGGCCAGATAGGGCGCGGGCCGCAGGCCCGGCTGCTCCTTGAGAACATCATAGGCTATGTCGGAACATTTGAAGGTGACGAAGAGCTGTTTGTCTTCCTGCCAACCGCCGATGGCAAAGACCTTGGCCCCGACCTTCCAGACATGAGCGCCGCCCCATTGCACGACGTGGGTCGTCGCAGGCAGCGAGGCGCAGAATCCGTTATAGTCCTCAAGCGTCATCCCTGCCCCGCTTTTCTAGGAAACGGGGGGGGGGCGGGGGGGGGCGGGCGCCGCGGGAAGGGCCCGGGCGCGGGCCGCCCGCCCGGGGGGGGTGGCGGGGGAATAAAGCCGGGGGGGGCGCGGCGCGCCACGAGGGGGGGGGCGG
>NZ_JAMYTH010000086.1:0-7193 GCF_040322415.1 Mesorhizobium sp. M0152 | reverse complement strand
TCATGTTGTTAGTGCTAACAGTCCCCAGGGCCACTGTGAGGCCGGCATTTAGGTGGCGAGGCTAAGCAGTGCGGCTTCATCGGGCTTGCCAGTTATGAGGGGCCGCGTCGTGAGGCGTTCCCCTATCCCGATCAATCCTTCCCGTTCATTCAGAAGGGACCTGCTTTAGTCGCACCGCCGGCCACCATACTTACCTCGAACGCGCTGACCAGCCCAACGTTCGTCTACCTTGGCGCAAGCGCTGGAAGTACCGTGTGCGCGCCCCCAAAGGCCTCGAGCGATCTTCCTCCACGGCCGCGAATAACGTCGCTTAAACACCGCTTCCGGCACTCCATCACCGGGGCAATGGCGACCGGTGACAGGATGGGCCCAAGTCTCAAACCTCCGCTTCATTGGCAACGACAACGTGATTCATACGAGCAGGCGAGGAACGGTACGATCCCACGTCTTCGCGAAGACTTCCTTATCGTGCTCGAAAGCCTTAATCTGACCCACGAACAAAAAGTTGTCCTTGGTCAAGCTAAAACGAATGCGGCTCTCCACACGAACATCCCAGTCACCGCGTTTCATCGCCTCGACATATTGCGTCTCGACTTTGGCGCTGGTCGGATCATGGTCGAGTATTTCCGTCACCTCGCTGGCTGTCTTTGAAACTTCGGTGCCGGTGCCGTCGATCCTGTAACGTCCGGCAGCCAAACCGGCCAGCACATCGCCATGAAAAAGGGTACGCGTCGTAAGTTTATTGGTTGCGATATCCCATTCATGGGTTCTGGTCGGCGCAGGTGCTTGCTGCAAGACTGTTCGTCCCGACGTAGGCTCCGGCACGAAAGCCGGACCGAAGGAGTTCAGGTCCCCATCCTCGGCGCGCGGCGGTCGCACGGGCAGCTCAAGCTCGGACCGTCCGGCATAAAGCGTCAGCGTCACCGGCTCCGGCGACGGCCAGAACGACGGCCAATAGGTTGTCGACAGGGCAATTCTGATACGTCTGCCGGATTTGAAGACATGGGCACAATCCTGCAAAGGCAAGCGGACGCGATAGCGCTTGCCGGGCTCAAGCGGCTTGGGAAACTCATGGCTGTTCCGGTGGGTGAGATTGAGCACACCATAAGTGATCCGCTTCGAAAGACCGTCGGGCTCGACCTCATTGAGCCGAATGGCCAGGGCGGCCACCGGCTTGTCGACCGCCAGGTCAAGAGTGACCACCGGCTGGCCGAGAATTCCGAACTCCTCCTCGAGTGGCTCGGTATCGAATGTCAGCGAGCGAGCATCGTCCACTCGCTGATCGCTCGGCGCCTCGATGTCGATATCTCTGGCACTCCAGCGCGGCGCCGTGATTCCGACCGTCTGCAAAGGCTTGAGAACATGGGCGGTTTCAGCGCCGGGATTACTCCCTAGTCCATCCTGGTTGAGATAGAGTTTGCGGGGCGTGATGCGCGGCGACGGCCAACTTTCCTCGGCCACCCACCGTCCAGGACTCTGGTGCATGCCGCGCATTGTCGGCTCTCGCTGCATCCAGACCCGGTGCATCGGCTCGTCCATGATGCCGGTATCGATATCCTTGAGCCAGTAATCCCACCAGCGCAGCGATTCGGTGAGCCAGTCTATGGCCGGCCCCGGATCGACCTCGTTAGGATACTGATGTCCCCAGGGACCGATGAGGCCCTTGCGCGGGCATTTCAGGTTGGCGAGCATGCGGCTAACCGTGCAACGATAGGGATCAGCCCAGCTACCCACGGCATACACCGCACAATCGATACTAGCATAGTCTTCACTGATCGACCCGTGCTTCCAGAATGCATCGCGGTGCTGGTGGATAACCCAATTCAGCGAAGGGAAGTCCATGTTCTTGAGCCGCTGCATCCACATCTCGCGCCAGCGGTCCCCGACGATTGCCGGATCGGGCGAGCGTGCACAAAGAGCGGGCCATTGTCCTCCCCACTCGAAGAACATATTTTCGTTGATTAAGCCCCCGGTGTGATGCGCGTCGTCGGTATAACGGTCGTCGGTCGAGCACACCGTGATGATCGCCTTGAGCTCAGGTGGACGGCGGGCAGCCACTTGCAGCGCGCTAAACCCGCCCCAGGATTTCCCGAACATGCCAACCTTGCCCGTGCACCAAGTCTGGCTGGCGAGCCAAGCGATGATCTCCACCCCGTCGTCCTGCTCCTGTTTGACATATTCGTCCTGCGGCAATCCCTCGGAGTCGCCCGATCCGCGAATGTCGGGCCGCACACAGGCATACCCGTGGGATGCCAGATAGGGGTGTATGGTCTCATCGCGAAACCGCGTAACATCACGCTTGCGGTAGGGGATATATTCCAGGAGCACTGGCACCGGATTTTCCTCGGCATCCTCGGGCAGCCACATGCGAGCCGCAAGCTTCGTGCCATCGGACATCGGAATCCAGATGTTCTCGATGTCACGCACCCGGCGTAAACCTGCTTGCGACCCCGGCTGCCAGGCTTGGGCGTCGCTTGTCATGCTCACAGATGCCCCAGCATTGCTGCCGGTGGGAAGCGCCGCATTCACATCTTGAGGGGCGGTGGGCAATACCGAGCCACTATTCCTCTCGAAAACAGCCATTCAACATACCCCTCTCTCTTCGAATCCACATAACCAAGCGCGATGCCGAGGAGCATTAGGTCTCTCCCGACTCTCTCCCTACATGATACCTATTTGATACTAACGACAATATGTCGACAGTCAAGCCGACCTTCACCTCGGGCTGCCCAAAACAAATCTGCTTCCTATACGCGCCTACGGCGCTTTGTTTTTCCCGACATGCTACCGACAAACCGGAGGTAAGTTTTGAAGCGAGAATTGGTAGGTGTTACGCAGCGGGACTACCACATCGGTTTCATAAAGAGTCCCGGACAGCGGTCAGCTCTCACCGCGTTTTGCATCAATCAGGTGGCGTCCGCTCTTGAGCGCGCTTGACCGACCGTAGGCATATTGACCGAAGAAGCTGGGGAGTTCGGAAGCCGCGGTGACCGGCACGTTTCAGTAGGCGAGCAAGGTCAAGGCGAACCTCTCGTTTCAAGGGGTTGAGCCGAAAAATCCGTTGACAAAATCTTCGCACGACAATATGTCGACAATAATTGGCGGCCTTTGGCCTCTTAACAGGCTCGCAATGCGCGAGATAAGACGGACGGCTTTCATCGAGCCAAGAATCTTGCCACGCACGATCCGCGTAGCGGCCAGAGCGCTATCTGGATTCAGCTTCGCTGTTGTTCTCAGAGTTCCCCGAGGCGCATGTGCCTTGGGTTGAAAAGGATTTCATCCGCCCTGTACGGGCCGCTCAATGGGAGACTAGAATGAACACTCTGGAAGGCGTCTGCGTTCCCATTTGCACTCCATTCAAGGGCAATGGTGCAACTCTCGACATTGCAGCATTCGAGGCAAACATCGACTCGTTGGTCAAAAACGCTGTGCACATCATCGCGGTCAATGGCGGAACGGGTGAATTTCCGTTCCTGTCAGAATCGGAAAAGCGCCAGTTGGCCGAAGTGGCCTGCAGACGCGTTGATGGTCGCGCCAAAGTGATCGTCCAGACCTCGGCGATCCGTACCGAAGATGCTGTGGAGAACTCTAAGCACGCCGAAGGAGTAGGCGCTGATGCGGTTCTGGTTCTGCCGCCTTACTTCGAAGGCCCGGGCGAAGAGGGGGTGCGCTGGCACTATGAACAAATCGCCAAGGCGATCAAAACCCCGATCATGGCTTATAACATCCCGGCCTATACCCAGTTCGACATCACGCCGGAAGTCTTTGCCCGCTTTTCGGAGATCGACGGGGTAGATTACATTAAGGACCATACCGCCGACCCCAGCCGCATCGAAAAGCTCGCAGGGCAAGGCGCCAAAGTGTTCTGCGGCTGTGACTTTCTCAACTTTTTCGCGCTCGTGAACGGCGCCACCGGTCTATTTACCGGCTCCGGCAACGTAGCACCGGCGCAGATCCGTAAGCTCTGGGACCTGGTGAAGTCGAAGGACTACGAGCAGGCGGAAAAGGTCTGGAAGACCCTCCAGCCGATCAGCCGTCTGCTCTGGACGCTGCCCTTCAATCCGGTCGCCAAGGCCGGTAGCGAGATGACCGGCCGTAAGGCCGGCCGGTGCCGCATGCCTGTGCCACCGCTGAACGCTGATGAGATGAAGTTGGTCGAAGCTGCAGTCGAGGCGCTTTCGGCCTGATCCACGACTCCAAAATCCGGGCCGCCAGACCATCGTGCGGCTCGGAGCCTCTGGTTCTCCGGTTCCGATGACCCATCCCCTTGTCGCCTTTCCGCTTGAACGCGCGACATAGCCTTTCCACGGGCCGGTACACACGAGTACGAAGCGCCAATCGTTCTCCGCCGGGGCTACAAACGCTTCTACGTGAATGGAGATGCAGATGAACCGGCTCAGATTTGCAAGCGAGCGTTGCAGAACCGCGGTGCCGCGGCTTTTTGTTTGCGATGTCGATCGAACTCTGCTTACACATGGGCACGTGTTGCTCCCAACCGTTTCGGCGGCAGCACGGTCGCTACATTCGGTAAAGCTCCCCCTCATTCTTGCATCGGCGCGATCACCTGGGGGGTTAGAACGCGTGCATGCCCACGTGGGTGCATCGGACACGGTTTGCTGCTTCAACGGCGCATGGATCGGAAAGCTCTCATCAAGAACTGCACTGAAGGAAGCGCGCCTTGATCGCGAAACAGCGCTTGAGGCAATGACATTGGTTCACGACCTGGGCGGCAGCCCTATTTGGTTCGATCTGGAGACTTGTTTCGTTCTTAAGTCCGATGAACCAGTTGCACGACGGCGCACTGATGTCACTGGCGACTGTCTGCAACTCATCCGTAAACCAAACGACGCACCAAAAGCCCCTTTCAAACTGCTTGCCACTTTCCCCGACGAGACAATCGAAGCCTCCGTTTCGCTTCTATCGAGCAGGTTTTCCGGTGAACTCACGGTAGCGCGATCGGGCGCCAATCTGGTGGAGCTGGTCGGAAATGGCGTTCAAAAGGATGTCGCAGCTGCATTTATCGCGAACGAATTTGGTCTCGGTGCAAATGATGTTACTGCAGCAGGTGACTCCGATAATGATTTAGGTCTGCTTTGCTGGGCAGGGTTGGCAATCACCGTCTCCGATGCCAAACCGCATGTTCAAAAAATTGCAGACATCGTGGCACCATCTTGCGACGTTGGGGGATTGGCATTGGCTTTTGAGTGGATGGTTGAACGCAAATCGGCCTTCGTCCGGTAATTCCAAGACATCTGCGATCACGGCCGCAACCCCGGCGGCGGAAGTCGACCGCACGTTTCCTTTCGAGATCTCGGGAGACCTGCATGAGCCATGCCGTCATTGTTGGAACCGGCACGTCGGCCTCAACACGGCTCGTGCACTGATGTCCGAAGGCTAGCCTTCATATGTAAGCGCCACACTGTCCCCCCTCGTTCGGCGCATGAGTTGAATGTGCGAGCATCCTGCGATGAAAGAGGAGGATCCGCGTGGGGGAGCAGACGACAAAATGGACGTCCAATTGGACGTCTCGAGCAGTGGGTTACGCAGGCAGACAGGAGGTTCTGGAAGGTCCGACGGGACGTCGGGTAAGAAAGCCTGGATGGTGTCCCGCCGAGTAGATGCTGTGGGGCGAGCGGCGAGGGTGTGGCATCTTTCGGCGCTGTTAGAACCAACTCTTCAGAAGGAGGCGCCCCATGTCGCAGTCTTTTGACGCAAGCCGGTCCCTTACCGCTCTCGAACAGGATAACACGATCGTCGCCGTCATCGGAAATGAGCAAGGCGAAGTGGCTGATTGCCGCGCTTCCGGGTTTCAAGCGCCAGCCGCTGAAGAAGATTGATGCCGACGCGCCATCATTGTTGAAGCTGATGCAGCGCTGGCGCGACGAAGCCGGCCAGGCCGGGCGTACGATCAAGCGGATCGCCGTCGCCTATGAGGCGGCCGGCGACGGCTTTTGGCTGGCGCGCTGGCTGCGGGCGGGCGACATCGAGGCCTATGCCATCCACCCTGCCAGCGTTGCGGTGTCGCGTGAGCACCGGCGTGTCAAGACAGATAGCTCGACACGGAGCTTTTGATGCGCGCCTTTCTCGGCTGGCTGCGGGGCGAGAAGCGCCATTGCAGTATGGCGGCGATTCCGACGCTCGAAGAAGAGGACGCGCGGCGGCCGAACCGCGAGCGGCAGAGCTTGGTCGGTGAGCAGACGCGGCTCATCAACCGCATCAAGGCGATTCTCACCCGCTTCGGCATTCGCAGCTTCCGCTTGAGCCTGCGCAATGCGGCCGGCAGGCTCATGGCCATCCGCATAGCGGAGGGAACGCCGCTGCCGGACAACACCCGCGCCGAGTTGCACCGCTTGCTTGAGCGGCTCGACCTCCTGCGTGCGCAGATCCGCACCATCGAGGGCGACCGCCTGCGTAGGCTCGCCGCGGCTCCGGCTGCACCAGAAGGCCCGCATGCGATGGTGCTCCTCATCGCACGGGTCATCGGCGTCGGTGTCGAGACGGCGGACATGCTGGTCCACGAGATCCTGTCGCGCGGATTGCGTGATCGCCGCGCGGTGGCGCGCTATGCCGGGGCTCACGGGTTCGGCCCGACGAGAGCGGCAAACGCCGGCGCGAGAAGGGGCTGGCACGCGCCGGCAGTGCCCGCGTGCGGCATGGCATGATCCAACTGGCCTGGCGCTTTCTCCTCTTCCAGAAGGATAGTGCGCTGGCCCGATGGTTCCAGGCGCGCACGGCCGACGGCCGCATGGCCGCGCCGCACGTGCGCGGCGACAATCAAGGTGAGGTGCGCCAGGCCAAGCTGGCGAGTTCCAGCCGGTGCGAGTCCGGCCCGGGTAAGGAGTAGCGCCCGCCCGGTAGTGAGTGTTGCGGCGTGGGAGGTGACGACCACGGCGAAGCGTACACAACAATTATGCGGGGTGTGGGAGTGAGCCACGATAGTGATAAGATCGCAGGGGCCGAGACGTTCTCATCCGTCGAAGGCAATATGTGCGGAGCCGATAAGCGAGGCACCGCCGCCCTGCCGGGGTCTAGGGCCACATCACGTATGAAAGGAACGCGTCGGAACCTGGGAGATCTCCTGCCCGGCCGGGCGGCGTCAAGCCGCACCGGTCCGCAACGGGAAGGCGAGGAGCCGTAGCCGTTGATGCACGATCCAGAGAAGTCTGACACCGGCATAGTAGCTGTGAAGCCGA
>NZ_JAMYTH010000085.1:0-7702 GCF_040322415.1 Mesorhizobium sp. M0152 | reverse complement strand
ATAGGAGCAACCAACATCGATTATCTTCAACTTCGTCTTGTGTCGAACGCGTCGATAATCGGCAAAGATCCTTTCGAAGATCGGCTTGGCCCGATCTGGGAGCATATAGTCCAGGGCCCGATGCGCCCGAAAATAGGCGTGCGGCCACCTGCGATTGTAGGTTGCCGTGAAATCGTACTTCGCCCCCTGAATTCTGCCGCGCTCTCCACTTGCTGCCTCACCTGACATGCTGCTTTCCTTCTTCGATCCAATGATCGCAATCTCACCCGCGATACAAATATCGCTCGCCAGCTCCTGCCGCCTCACGAGAGACGTTTCAAAAGTCGTGCCAGGCTTAGCAGAGGCCACAAGTGCGATTTTTCTGCACATCAACCCAATTGGTTACATGTCGGCCGAAGCCGTGCCGGTCCACACACCAGGTTCGGGCCGCGACGGGGTGACCGTTTCGCCATCTGCCTGCAGCTGGGCATATTCATTCATTGACGGACAGTCGCTGACATCACGATTTGCGGCTGATGTAGCTGTCGCAATGACTCGCTTCAGCGTGCCTGCCCACTGAACTCTCACCCGGCTGTCGCCTGCCAATTGTAAAGCGTTGGCTCTGAGATCCCGCGCTTGCAGGGCCAGATCGCCCGCCTTCGTCCCGTCTCATGCTCACGCGGCATCGTGATGATGATTGCCGTTAACCGCTTTCTTTTCACCAGTTCGGAAGGTTAGGGGCCGCACATTGGTTTTGTTCGTCAATGGTCGGAAATGGAGCGATCGACCAACTGATCAAGTCGACGGCACGCTGAAGTATCGCCTCGGTTTGAGCAAGACTGGATGAAGCCGCGATGACATGTCCCAAACAGTCACGATAGTCGCCTTTTCTGACAATCGGCGTCTTGGGTTCAACATAAAACTTGACCTCGGCAACACCTGATACTGCGGCCGCTTGGCTTTCCCCATCGATCCAATCAAGGGTGCCATCGCGATCAGCAACCAGATGCCGCGCGGCCGCAATGTGCGAATGCCTTGTGCGCAAATTCCATTCATTGCCGATGACAAGGTTGATGTGCGCAGTGATGAGATCAACACCGTAAGCCAGACGAACGAGTTGAGGAAAGGGCGTGCCAGCCAGACGCGGATTGACTTCAACGACGACCGGGCCACGCATCGTCCACCGGAGTTCAACGTTCGTTGGCCCCCAGCCAAGGCCCAGAGCGCGCAAACAGCTCAGCGAAACATCGGCGATACGCTCATGCTCGTCATCACTCAGCAGTGCCGGGTAGGTGAACCCACGACAGACGAAATGCGGTGGACGACCGAAGTCACCGGTGCCAATCCCAATGACCTCATTCCCCATTATCTCAGCGGTATAATAGGGGCCTTGTGCGAATTCTTCGACCAGTAGCTTTGGCGCAGACTGCCAAATGTGCTGCCCGCCCAACAGATAGTTCGTGTGTTCGACTACCTCATCGGCAGTGCGGCACAATCGGACACCGACGCTGCCGCTGCCCACCGCAGGCTTAACTATCACCGGTAGTCCGACCTCCGCGGCAGAGGCCTTTACCTCCGCTGCATTGGCCGCCAATCGATAAGCAGGCATCGGAACGCCTGACGCCGCGAGAAGTTGACGCTGAGTATACTTATCGAGGCATTGTTCAATAGCTTCCGGGTTCGGTCCAGGTAGATCGAAGTGCCGACAGAGCTTGCTGGCTGTCGCATAAAATGCGTCCCGAGCGCTCGTGATCCCGGCGATGTCATAAGTCGCTCGGAGCCGGGAACATTCGCTGATCAGCGCATCCAGATCGTCTGTATCAACACGGATTGTCTCAGCCCCTTTCGCCGCGAAATGGTCGTACCGACTTGGATCGGCCGAAAGGGTAATTGGCTGAAGGCCAAGACGCTGAGCAGCCTGGACATAGAGCAGACTCGAGCCCATTGTCGTGCCTCCAAGTTGGATCAGCGCTCTTGCCATTGGCTGTGGACCCCTTCTGTGCGTGCCGTGCGGCGGTGTGAAGGATTGTCGGCATCTTTGTAGCCGCGTTTGATTTGTAGCCGCGTTTGACCTCAGACCTGCCTCAAGGCTACCATCGTCAACGATTTTGCGGTGTTAAGAATCTGCAAAATTTTATTTCGAGTTTGTTGCAACGGTTGCCGTTCAGACTTTTGTGTTGCGTCTTTGCAAAGCCGGACAGGGATAGAGTAAACTCTAGACTGAAACACAGAAACGTTTTCCTTGTTAAACTTACGCTGCATTTTTCATCTGTCGTCAGCGTGAACGCTTCTGTTCGTATTCCTCCGGGCTTAAATAGCCGATCGCCGAATGCAGCCGCTGCCGGTTGTAGATGGAGGCGATGAAGACCCAATCCGCTTGCGCGCGTCGGCGGTGAGGCCCTGCACTTCTTCCTGCTTGAGCGTTTTCATAAAGCTTCCGCTTTCGCTTGTGTTCACTCATAGCAGCAACTCATCAAGTACCAGCCCTTCGCTGGCCAGCCTGGCAGGCGCTTCGCGTAAGCCACGCTGTCGTCCTTGAGAGATGATAACGCAGAGAGCAGCAGGGCACTGCGCAAAGCGTTCGATTCCCCATGGCGCACGTCCCGGTGTGGCGCGACAATTCTGATTGGCGCAACGCTCGCAGCTTCATTGTCGTGCCGAATTCCGGAGTAAACGCTGGCGGGGCGTTGGAGATCAGGTCGACTAGGTGTCCGCGCTGCCGCGTGATCACGTAGGGCAACGATTGCCAATCAGTTGCATCAGCCAGGTGAAGTTCGTCGATACGGCTTTGGCGATCTCGCTGTCGCTTTTATCATAGAGGGGCTCGGCCGACGCGATGATCCCGGCATCGCAGACCGGCACGCGCTAGCCAATCTCTTTGATCAGGCCTGCCAGCCGGTCACCATTACAGCTGGCTCCAACGACGCTCAGCCCCGACACCGCTGAGGGCCGTCACGATCTTCACTTTTGAAGTGATGGATAGCTCCAGAAATTGGGAGTTTCTTCCTGAACAGGCTCCGACCGCGGATCGAAGACCCGGCTTCGAAACGTTACTTGAGCAGGTCGAAGGCGTCGCCCCAGCAATCGGACACCATGTAACCAAGCTGGTAGGGGTCGGTCGGGTCGACGCCGATTTGATGGATGCCGTGAATCCAACCGCGCCCGGAAATCCTAGGCAATATGCCGGGCTTGCCAGCCACCTTGGTCGTTCCGATGATCGAGACCTCGAACTCACTGTCGATGATCGAGCGCGCGAGCCGCTTCTCGCCTTCCGCGAACTGGCCACGCGCATACATCGCCGCGAGCCGTGCGCTGTTGCCCGTGCCGCATGGCGAACGGTCGACGCGGCCCGGAGGGACGACCGTGACGCCTTTCATCCGGCCCTCGTCGTCGTAGCCGACGAACATCGTGTAGGACAGCCCGCTCAGACCGGCTATCTCAGGATGCCGGACGTCGATCTGGGTGTCGATGGCCCGCTGGACACGGCAGCCGATATCGACCAGCTTTCTAGCATTCTCGGTCGTCAGCTTCAGGCCGAACTGCTCGGGATTTATGAGCCCGTAGAAGATGCCGCCATAGGTAATGTCTACCACCACCTTGCCAATACCCGGGACATCTACCTCGGCGTCTAGCAGCAGCGGGAACGACGGCGGCATATCGAGAGTGACGCGCTCGCATTTCCCGTTTGAGCATTTGGCAACGGCCTTGACGAGGCCGGCCGCGGTTTCGATGGTGACGACCGTCTCGGGCTCCTTCATCTCGACCATGCCGGTCTCAAGAAGCACCGTGACGAGGCAGATGCTGTTGGAGCCGGACATGGCGTGCGCCTTGTCGCCCTGCAGGATAATGAAGGCGGCGTCAGCCTCGGGATGCACGGGAGGCAATAGGAGATTCGTGCTCATCTGCGCGCATCCCCTGGGCTCGTTCACCAGGAAGCGGCGCAGCCGGTCGTCGACGTTGTTTAGGTAAAGCAGTTTGTCGAGGATGGTCTCGCCCGGAATCGACAGGACACCCCCGGTGACGACACGACCTACGTCTCCTTCGGCGTGTGCTTCCACCATCGTGAAGGTCTTGCTCCAGCGCATTTCGGGCTCCTCAAACTCGAGAACAACGCTCGCAGGACAAGCGTCTCGGTTCAGCTTTGTCTACATAATGACGACAATTATCTTTCTGCCGCTGGATACCAGACCGGCGCACCTTTTTCAAGCGGGGCGCGTACGGGAGCCGCTCCGCGGAAGCACATTCTTCGGACGCTTGGCGGCGGCGAAATTCGTCGGGACCGGCCACGGGAAGACCGGTCGGCCTTGCACGTTGGGCTTTTCGAGGATAGCTGGGAACGCGCAGCTCTACACTGGCTTACTTCAACCTGAGGGCGGCTGGGGCTCAACGTTCTCGCATAGCTTGTGGCCGCCGTAACCCTGATCCTATGGACGCCAGCGTTCTGGCCCGGGCCGGGAACAAAAGGTGGGGATCACCCAGGACGTTCGAAGCGATCGATCGCGAATGGCTGGCCAGCTTGTCGGTTTGGCCTCAGCAGTTCCAACATGATCTCCGCCGAGGCCGCAGCGAAGCTCAGTCCGCAGTGGCCGTGCCCGGCCGAGTAGAATATCCGCTTCTCTCTTGCAGATCGTGAGATAATCGGTACCGAGTCCCGGGTCGAAGGTCGAAGGCCTGACCAAGACTTGCCACCCGGGCAAGCAAAGGTGTGTCCTCGCCCTTAACCGTGATCGTGTGCTCTACCGGATGTACCTCTTCCACGTTTGCACGCCGATACTTGCCGCCCCTGCCAATCGCAGCTTGAAACAGGCTCGTCACCACATCATACGGATCGGTGACTGCACCCCAGTCATCCGACAAGATGGCGCCCGCGAACTCACGAGAAAGGGATGGCTCAAGTTCGGCGAGATCGCGCCAGTCGGCAATGCTCGAGTTTCGCGCGCCAGCTCGGGATGGCGCTCTCTAACGAATGCTTCGACTCACGAGCTGGCGCGTGCCGAACCATGTTCCCGAGTCCGGCTTTTGCCAGCAGCGCTTTGGTGGAAGGCAGTGCCTTGGCGCTAAGCAGCGTCAGCGCTTCTGTCGCCCTTTGGTAGGCCCTCTGCCTGCCACTGAGGTAGAAGCGACACAGCCAAGGCGCCAGCCTAGGAGCATAGAAGGAGACGGAGCATTTGGGTCGACCAGCATACGGATTGCGGTCCCTAGCCGGGATTGCTGATCGGAAAGATCTCCGATCCCGCAATATGTCCTGCATTCCCGAAAGAGGGTCCGGCTCTTCCGGGAGCGTCACGATCGAGGAGTGTTACGACAAAGTCCCGACGGGAGAGCAAGAACGCCAATGCGACCCCAACGATGCCAGCGCCAACGACACCCACGGCACAAGATTTCGCGCCATCATCCATGAAAATCCCTCATTTTCGCCGATCAAAGATCGCGCGCCGTTGTCGACCGAAATGGCATAAATCGACATTCGGTCGACAGGCAAGCAACAAGCTTGAACAGGGCTTCCGTCAGGTGGCGATTTTCATTTTCGAGGTGATGCTCCGCTCCATGTATTCCAGGAAGTCCCCCTTGAACTGGCTCGCGTGCTCGTGGGCAAGGCGCTCGGCCTCGTCTGCATCTTGAATGCGGATGGCTTCGACCATTTCTCGATGGTGCTGGTTCAGGCGCCCTACTGTGGAACCCAGGCTTTTGAAGAGGAATTCACTGTGAAAGTAGAGCATCCGTCGCCCTTCCTCCAGAATCCGCTTATAGAATCCGGCAAAATACTGGTTGCGGCCCGCCTGCGCGATCCGGATGTGAAAATCGTAGTTACCTTCGATCATAGGCAACCAGTCGTCGGTATCGAAACTAAGCTTCGCTTTCTTCTCGAATACCACAAGTGTAGATTCGATTTCCTCTACGTCCCGCTGAGAGCGGCAAATGGCAGCTGACCGATGGGTAGCGCGCTGCAGAAGATCCAAAGCATCCAGATATTCGGGCACGCTGCGGAAATCGAGAGGAGCTACAATCGTGCTGCGATTCTGAAGCGTAACGACCAATCCCTCACTGGCAAGGCGCACCAGGGCCTCTCGAATAGGGGACCGCGAGAGTTGGAAGCGTTTTCCCAACCCTACCTCGTCCAATGGGGCGCTGGGGGGCAGCACCATGCTCAGAATGTTGTGACGGAGCTCGGTATAGACCCGGGTACTTCCGGTTTCTCGGGGAACCGCGGTCTCTCGCCCCGCCGCCGCTTTTTTTACTAGCATAGTCGTCCGTATCCTCGCTGCAGATCAGCTTGATCAGCCAGACCATCCGAGGTGCCAAAACGGCCTCGCTCAATGGCATGTCCATGATGTTCGGGTTACCTACTATTACCCGTGCCGGTCAAGGTCGACAACCTGCATACATCATTGTGCAACGCCGACTCTAGAGAAGGTTTCACCAACGGTCCCATAGCTGAGAAGTCGAGGGGAAAATGGAGGACCCGGGCCCGCTTGCGAAAATCGGGCAAAGCAGAGACTAATTGCGACGTTCATCCAAGGCGCGGCCGCGCAGCAATCAGTCCCATCTGACGCTGTGAAGGCAGCCCTCCTACCGGCGGGAGGACACCGGCAGGGCACGCCGTAGATATGGCGCGAGCGTGTGGCAGCACGACATCGGCGGCAAGCGTGCCTATGGGTAGAACTTTCTTTGCCGTTGAGTTAACCGGAGCGTTGGCACTCAATTCCCCCCTATCTGACTTCGAAACCTGAACCTAGAGGGTGAAGCATCATTTCGAATGAGCCGTCTTTCGCCGCCATTCAGGCTTGGCAGAATCTGCGCTCTGGGTGAGAGCTGCCAGCCTAAGGATCAGATGGCCGGTCAAAGTCTTCCCGAAGAGCATTCACGACGGCGATCGCAGCATGGCCTCGGTCACTTGTCCGGTAGTCAGCTTTTTTCGATTTGACCATCTGTCTTTACGCCCTGTTTACAGCGGTCGATTTCGAACAGACTGATCACAAAAAGGGAGGTCCGGTTTTAATCCGATCTCTCGCTGGGCAAGCTCGTCAGTCTCCGGCCCGACCAGTTCCACGCCAATCCGCGTGCAGGCATTGCAACAAATCCTTCAAAGAACTTCATAGACTCTTAGCAACTCCAAACCGCTGGGAATGGTAAGGAACAACGCAAACTGCAGCATCTGCCGAGACGCCAAATGACAAGATCAGTAGGACGGGCATTCAGTCTTTCCATTTGGGCTTGACCAATGACGACACTGGTCAGTCGCCTACGCACGGCAGCGCATCCTGACCGTCTTCGAATCCTGGGCCTTTGTGCGCATGCGGACCTAACTGTCTGCGAGCTGGCGGAGATTCTGGGCGTGTGTCGAGAGCGGGTTGCGCGACACGTCCGGCTGCTCGCCAGAGCCGACTTTCTTTGCTGCAACGAACAGCCTCCGTGGCGCTCGTACCATCTCAAGGCAGAATCCAACGACGGCGGGCTGGTTCGATTATTGGTCGATCTCCTGCCCCATCGCGACGGCTATCATAAACAGGACCTGCAAAGGCTTGAAGCGGTACGAGACACGCGGCCGAAGGGGACCGCATGCCTGATCGTGAAATAGGTCAATCCAATTGGAGCGCGAAGCTACATGGACAACTCCGCCGACGGCACCATCGCCCAGTCCGACACCCCTGAGAGGTCATCCTTGGCGGCGGTTGATTGCCGCGTTCACGAGCTGCTTCAGAGACAGAAGCGGCAGGAGCGG
>NZ_JAMYTH010000084.1:0-8619 GCF_040322415.1 Mesorhizobium sp. M0152 | reverse complement strand
TTGGGGGGGGGTTTAAAAACGGGTGGCTCCTTCCCAACACCCGTGCCCGGGGGTGTTTGGTGCCCCGCTACCGGCTAGGGTGTGGGGGTCGACCGCCTCGCACCCACACTCAAGAAAACCTAAACTCGCGACAAAAATTTCTGGATTGCCCGCTGAGCCCATCCGTGGTTTGAGGCCGTTCCAGCCAAGGCGTTTCCCATGTCGCTTCCGCTCATCGCCCTGTTCATCGCAGCCTTCGCTTTCGGCACCACCGAATTCGTCATCGCCGGCGTGCTGCCCCAGGTGGCGCAAGGGCTTGGCGTTTCGGTTCCCTCCGCCGGCTATCTCGTCTCCGGCTATGCCTGTGGCATCGCCATTGGCGGCCCGCTTCTGGCGCTCGCCACCAAATCGCTGTCGCGCAAGACCTTGCTGCTGGCCCTCGTCATCGCCTTCACCATCGGCCAGGCAGCCTGCGCGCTGGCGCCCGACTTCATCTCGATGCTGCTTCTGCGCATTGCCGTCGCCGTCGCGCACGGCGCCTATTTCGGCGTCGCCATGGTGGTGGCGGTCGGCTTTGTGCGCGAGGACCAGCGCGGCATGGCGGTCGCCGTCATCCTGTCCGGTCTCACCGTCTCCAATGTCATCGGCGTGCCGGCCGGCACCGCGATCGGCAACATCTGGGGTTGGCGCGCGACTTTCTGGGTGATGTGCGCGTTGGGCGTGGTGGCAACGCTTGCCATGGCGGCGTTGCTGCCGCGCGGCACCGGATCGTCGGCCAGGCCCGCCGGCTTTGCCCGCGAGGTTCGCGTGCTGGCGCGCCAGCAGGTCTGGACCTCGCTGATCCTGATGCTGATGCTGATGATCGGCCAGTTCGGCCTGTTCACCTACATCACCCCGACCCTGCTGGAGATCACCGGCCTTGACGAGGATTTGGTGCCTTGGGTGCTGCTGCTCAACGGCGTCGGCGCGACACTGGGCGTCTTCCTCGGCGGCAAGCTATCCGACTGGAAGCTGATGCCGTCGCTGATCACCATGCTTGCTTTGCAGGCGGTGACGCTCGCCGTCATCTACATCGTCAGCCCCTACCCCCTGCCCATGGTTGTCGCCATCGTCATCTGGGGCGGCCTCAACTTTGCCATCGGCACGCCGATCCAGACCCGCATCCTGGCCTGGACCGCCGACGCTTCCAACCTCGCTTCCTCGCTTATCCCGTCTGGCTTCAACGTCGGCATCGCGCTCGCCGCATCGCTGGGGGCTGCCATGCTCAACGCCGGCTACGGCTATCGCAGCCTGCCGCTGCTTGGCGCTTTTGCGATGGTGGCCGCCGTGGTCGTCGCGGTTGTCTCCCAGATCTGGGAAGTGCGCAGCAGCGCCACGCCGCCGCTGACGGCCGCCGCCGAATAGCGGATCTCAGTCGTCCTTCGTCTCCTTCAGCACATCGATAAAGGCGCGTAGCGCCGGCGGCACCAGCCGATGGCGCCGATATCGGCGAGGATCGCCGGCCACAGGCCCGTGATACCGGCAATGGTGGTGACCAGGAACACCGTCTTCAGGCCGAGTGCGACAGTGATCGCCCAGCTGAAACGGCTGGAGGCGGAACTCGAACGTATCGCCACGTGCTGCAACGGCAAGACGGTCGGCGACTGCTACGTCATCCGCGCCCTGTCCGACCACGCACTCTGTGGCGACGAGCACGGGTGAGGACGAGGCCCGAAGGCGCGACTACGCATTGAACGTTGCTCGGCCGGCGCCGCCCCTCATCCGCCTGTCCGTCGGCGCCTTTTTCTGCACCGCTGGTGATTGGCGAAATCCAAGCCAAGGCGCCCTTCTCCCCGTCACTATACGGGGAGAAGATGGCGGCAGCCAGATAAGGGGCAGCGCAGACGTTAAAAGCGAGACCGCCGCCCAACCTGCCGGATTGCCCGGCTTGGCGGTGATCTCGACATAGGGCCGACCGCCCTCTCCTCGTCCAACGCTCAAGCCTGTGCCGCCTGGAAGCGGATTTCGCCCTTGTTCAGGAAGCATGTCTTGTTGAACAGCGATAGATCCACCGGGTTGGGCAGGCGGACGTCGCCGATATCGGGCATCGGCTTTTTCGAGGGATCGTAGGTCCGGTCGATCTGCGAGATGAAAACCAGGATCACACCCGTCTCGCGCGCGAAAATCTTCAGCGTGCGAACCTGGTCCATCAATTCAGGGTTCTCCCGCCTCTGATCGAGTAATTGCAAATAGTCTACCACCGCCAGCGTGCCACGCGGCGCCGAGCCCAACGCCCTGATGATGTAACCCGCACTGATGGCATCCGAATTGTCGAATTCGAACAGCCCATCGAACCGTTGCGGCTCGACCCCGATGGCGCGAAATCGGTCGAGCATGTCCTGTTGCGTATATTCCAGTGTGAAGAACGCGCTACGATGGCCGGATTTCATCGCTTCGACCGCGAGTTCCAGGCTCATCAAGGTCTTGCCATGGCCCGGCCGGGCACCGACCAGAACCATGTCGCCGGGCAGCAACTGCGCAAACAATCTGCTGGCGGCGGTCGTTTCGGACAGCTTTGCCGCAAGCAGGCTCCAACTGGCGAAACCTTGCTGCACGGCGATGCGATCAAGCACCTGGTGGAGCGGGATTTTCCCGTCGCGGGACAACAGCCTGGCTTGACGCTTCAGATGGTAGACGGGCGCAGACAACCTCATCGCAAAACCTCCTGGTGCGAGCAGTTTGCGCAACCCCTCCTTATGCCTGGTGCTCGAACAGTCGGTTCGGTGATCGGATTGCCCCGCATGAACGAATGCTTTCCCAGTGGAGGGAGGAGGCGTGGGCGCGCCGGAATCAGATCATACTACAATCGCAGCGGACCGAAAATCGCGGATGTCCGCGGATGCGGAGATGTCCGCCGCAAGCCTTGAACCCGCATGTCGCCTTATGAACGTCTTGCGCCGGACCGAGTCCTCGCCCCTTCCTTGCAGTTCCGCTAAACAAGATGTGTTTCGCCGGTTGGCGCGAGGTCTTTTAGGATTGATTCCCGACGGCAACGCCGTAAGGAGTCACAAAGCGGCTTCGTCAGGAGAATTGATACCGTGCGGTTGAAATCTGTCCCTCTGGGTGTCGTCGCCGGCCTTCTTCTCGTCGTCATCGCCTTGACCGCGTCGGTCCGGTCCTTTGGCGCAATGCTGCCATCGGATATCCCGGCCTGGTTGCAGGCCCATGTCGGCGACAGCGACGGTCAGATATCGCAAGTAGTCCTTGAGCGGGCCCGCGCGCTCTACCTGAAGAAAGTGGCGCAAGGCGCGGTCAAGAATCCCTGCTACTTCGCCATGGATGCGACACGCCCCGGCGATCTGGGCAATGGCGTGCCGGGGCGCCGGTACTATGTCGTCTGCGAAGCCAGCCAGTCGTTCCGCGCGATTTCGTCAGGCCATGGCGGCGGCCGGAATCTCAAAGGCGTCGTTGATTTTTCGAACGGCAGACGGTGCGCGAAGAACTTCGGCAATGCCATGGATTCGGAACTCACCGCCGGCGGCGAATACATGACCGGCGAGGCGAAGACGTCGTTCAAGGGCTTCTACCGCATCGGCGCGAAACAGGATTCGGCTTTCCTGCGCACATTCATCCAGTTCGACGGCGAAGGCGAAGCCGCGAATGCAAGGCAGCGCGTGATCGGCGGCCACGCGGCCCAGGTGCTGCGCGGCATGTGCATGCGGAAAAACCCGAACAGCTCATACGCCGACCATGACGGTCTGGTGCCGTTCGGCAAGCTGGTGGATTACGCCGGCGGCCGCAGCAATGGCTGCACCAGCTGGTCGCCGGCCGACGCACGGCAGATCATCCCGATGGTGAAGGACAATCCGACGACGCTCTACATCTACCCTGAATCGCGCGATATCGCCGCCGTCGCGCAGAAGGCGGCGAAAGCTCATTCGCTGTCCGGCTCCAGCCTGTATTGGAACGCTTCCTGCCTGAAGGAAATCGGCGTTCCGAAATTCTGGCCGAAGAAAACCCTCGAGCCGATCATCGCCCAATACCGGAAGGATCACCCGGCACCGCCGCCGCAGCCAGTGCCGATCTGCAAGGAGCAGTGACAGGCGATCCTCATTGTGCCTCCGCTCAGCGCAGAAAGCCAAGCACCGCTTGTATGAACTCGGCGGGGTATTCGACATTCGACAGGTGAACGGAGGGCAGGACAACCAGCTTCGCGCCGGGCACGGTCGCCGCGATCAATTCGCCATGGCTGGCTGATGTCACCGTGTCGTGCCGGCCGGCGATCACCAGCGTCGGCCGGGAGATCAGCGCTATGGTGCGGCGAAGGTCCGCATCGCGAACCGCCGCGAACAGACCGGCCAGGCCGTGCCTGTCGACGGTCAGCAGCATGGCGCGGAATTCCTCGATGACGGGCTCGTTGGCCGCCACCATTTTCGCCGGGAACCAATTGGCCAGGAAGGTCTCGGCGGTTTCCGACATGTCCGGCGCCTGCTCTACGGCGGCAATCCGCTCGTCGAAATAGCTTGCCGGTCCCAGATGCGACGAGGTGTTGGTCAGGATCAGCCGGTCGATCCGCTCCGGCGCGTGGATGCCGAGCCACTGCCCGACGAAGCCGCCCAGCGACAGGCCGAGGAAATGCACGCGTCCAATGGCGAGCGCATCGAGCAGCTCGATCACGTCGCGGCCGAGCCGGTCGAGCGAATAGGCGCCGGCCGGAACGCTCGATCCGCCATGGCCGCGAAAATCGTAGCGCAAGACACGGAAATGCCTGGACAGCTCGCCGACCTGCCCATCCCACATATGCAGCGTGGTGGCGATGGAGTTCGATAGCATCAGCACCGGCTTGCCGGCATCGCCGTCGAGGCGGTAGGCAATGCGCGTGCCGTCGCCCGTGGTCACGAAACTCAGCTCATTCATGGTGAAGCTTCCTTCTGGAACGTTGAATGAGGCAGAGCGTAGCCGCGGCGCGTTTTTGTTGATATTACAAAGATACGACAATCTCTGTAGTAAAAGCTGACATGGCCGAATTCACCTTGCACGACCTGCAATGCTTCGATGCCGTGGTCCGCACCGGCGGCTTTCAACCCGCCGCGGCCACGCTGCATCGCTCGCACCCGGCGGTGTTCGCCGCCGTCGCGAAGCTGGAACGGCAGCTCGGCCTCGTTCTGCTGGATCGCAGCGGCTATCGCGTGCGCCCGACCGAGGCGGGACTATCCTTCCACCGCCGGGCGCATCAGCTGCTGCGCGAGTTGGAAGGCCTGCACGTGCATGCCGCCCAGCTGTCGATGGGCGAGGAAAGCGAGATCCATGTGGTGATTGGCGACCTCTGCCCGCGCCCGCAGGTGCTGGGGATGCTCGGGCGGTTCTTCGCCCAATGCCCAGGCACGCGCCTGCATCTGCATTTCGAGGCGGTAGGCGGCCCGTGGGAGCGCCTCTTCGACGGCGAAGCCGATCTGATCCTGCACTGGGTCGACAAGGGCGACGCGCGGGTGGAGTGGGTCGATTTGTGCAAGGTGCCGTTCATTCCCGTGGTGGCTCCGGGCTTTCTGCCCGAGCGCATCGAACAGCCCATCACCCTGGGCGGGATGCACGCATTCACTCAATGCGTCATGCGCGACACCGCCCGCCATTCGCCACGGCGGGACTACTTCATGGTCGAAGGCGCGCCGCAATGCATGGTGGCCGATCAGGGCATGAAGAAGGAGATCATCCTGCAAGGCCTCGGCTGGGGCCACTTGCCCCGCTTCCTGATCGAGGAAGAGCTGCGCGACGGGCGCCTGCACTCCATCGCCGGCCCACATATGCCGGGCCGCACCGACGAGCTGGTGGTCGCCCGCCGCCGCGATCGCCCGCACGGACCGATCGCGAACCGGCTGTGGGATCATATCCAGCAGGAAGCGCCTGCATTGCGCCGCGCGTTGGAACCCAAGACGCCGGCTTCGTAGACCACCAACCAGCCAGCCTGCTTGGCATGTCGTAAGCTTTCGACGTGCAACCCAAGCGTCGACATGCTGGACGCGAGTGGTGGCGCCGGTGGCGGAGGCCCCCTTGCTACATATTGCTACACGGCCGGACCGGCGATTTTGGCTTGTATGGCGCCATTTGGCGTCTGACCGGAACGTCGGCGAGCGAGGGTCGGATCGGCTTGATGGCAATAGTGTGTTGAGCGGCCGCGCGCCTAGCGAACAGCGCGGCCGACATTTCTGTGAGCAGCTTTCGGATTTCCAACGACGTCTCCTCCCAAAGACGCCTCCCGCGGGATCTTGATATCACTGTCCGCGACCGTTCGCATTCAACTTTGATAATGCATGCGCGAATGGTCGTGACACCTCGCAGAGTCAGGCTCCTTCCGGGAAACGAGTCAGACTTCTGAGCATCGCTACACGTGGTAGGAAAGGCCCTACTGCAGCAACCCCTTGACGATGCCGCTTGCCTTGCCGAAGTCCATCTGGCCGGCATATTTCTGCTTCAGCGCGGCGATCACCTTGCCCATGTCCTTCTGGTTGGCCGCACCCGTCGCCGCGATCGCTTCGCGCGCCGCCGCCGCGATGGCGGCGTCGTCCAGTTGGGTCGGCAGGAAATCGCGGATGATCTCCATCTCGCCGCGCTCCTGCGCGGCGAGTTCCGGCCGCTTGCCGTCCTCGAACGCCTTGGCGGACTCCTCGCGCTGCTTCACCATCTTGGCCAGGATCTGCAGGATCTCCTCGTCGCTGGCCGGCTCCTTGCCGGCGCCGCGATTGGCGATGTCGCGGTCGTGGATGGCGGCCTGGATCAGCCGCAATGTCGGCAGCCGGTGCTTGTCCTGAGCCTTCATCGCGCTCTTCAGGGATTCGGCGATTTTTCCGCGCATCGTGCATTCTCCTTCGGTCGGCGCGGACAATAGCGCCGGGGCCAAGCCAACGCAAACCCTGATGTTATGGCCCAAGCCCATGATATTGCTTGATGAAATAAATCGCGGCCGCATTTCGCATCGTCATTGACCGCTCTGCCCCCTTCCCCTATGTACTGGGCCTTGCATGAACTGAAGCTTGAGTGCGTGGAAGCCGCGAATTCGCCGCTTTGCGCCATTTGCTGCGCGGACGGCCCGCCGGGCCGGATGAAGCGCGCAGCCTGATAGGAGTGCCGCCATGGCCGAGATGACGCCCGCCTGGGCCACGCAAAAGCCGACCGCCCTTCTGGTGCTGGCCGACGGTACCGTCATCGAGGGTCGCGGCCTGGGCGCCACCGGCTCCGCCGTCGCCGAGGTGTGCTTCAACACCGCGCTCACCGGCTATCAGGAAATCCTCACCGACCCCTCCTATGCCGGCCAGATCGTCACCTTCACCTTCCCGCATATCGGCAATATCGGTACCAATGACGAGGACATCGAGGACCTCAATCCGGTCGCCCGTGCCGGCGCCGTCGGCGCCGTGTTCAAGGCCGACGTCACCAACCCATCCAACTACCGCGCCGCCGGCCACCTCGACCAGTGGCTGAAGAAGCGCGGCATTGTCGCTTTGTCGGGCATCGACACCCGCGCGCTGACCGCGCTGATCCGCGAAAAGGGCACGCCCAACGCCGTCATCGCGCATGCGCCGGACGGCGTGTTCGACCTCGACGACCTGAAGCAGCGCGCCGCCGCGTGGTCGGGGCTGGTCGGGCTCGATCTCGCCAAGGAAGTCACGTCAGGCCAATCCTCGGTCTGGCGCGAGACGCCATGGGTCTGGGACGAAGGCTTTGGCGAACAGGACCAGCCCTCCATGCATGTCGTCGCCATCGACTATGGCGTCAAGCGCAACATCCTGCGCCTGCTTGCGGGTCTTGGTGCCAAGGTAACCGTGGTTCCGGCCAAGACCGGCGCCGAGGAGATCCTCGCCATGCGTCCGGACGGCATCTTCCTCTCCAACGGCCCCGGCGATCCGGAAGCCACCGGCGACTATGCCGTGCCGGTCATCCAGGACCTGTTGAAGACAGACATTCCGGTGTTCGGCATCTGCCTCGGCCACCAGATGCTGGCCCTGGCGCTCGGCGGCAAGACCGCCAAGATGCATCAGGGCCATCACGGCGCCAACCATCCGGTCAAGGACCACACCACCGGCAAGGTCGAGATCGTCTCGATGAACCATGGCTTTGCCGTCGACGCCGACTCGCTGCCTGTCGGTGTCGAGGAGACCCATGTCTCGCTGTTCGACGGCTCGAATTGCGGCATCACCCTCACCGGCCGTCCGGTGTTCTCGGTCCAGCATCACCCCGAGGCGTCGCCCGGCCCGCAGGATTCGCACTATCTGTTCCGCCGCTTCGTCAACTTGATCCGCGAAAAGCGCGGCGAGGAATTGCTGGCGGAGCGGGCTTAGGAGGCGTCGCGCAATAGTGCCACGCGGTTTTAGGGGCGGCGACATGCGCAAAGAGATAGACGTCCATGTAGCGGAAGAAGCCCTCCAAGACGCCGCGGGTGCGGCGATCTACGATGAACGCAAGGCCGAGTTTCAAACCGAAAAAGCCCTGCCGCGACCTTATTTCGACTAGCTCCCTTCCTCTCCCTCCGGAGGGGGGAGAGGTGGCGCTGCGAAGCAGCGACGGAGTGGGGGAAGCCGGTCCTCGAAGGTACAGCCGCCGACAAGCGAGCACGCAGGTCGAGCCGGTCGCCCCCCCCCCCCGGCGGCGGAGCAGCCCCCCCAACCC
>NZ_JAMYTH010000083.1:0-9540 GCF_040322415.1 Mesorhizobium sp. M0152 | reverse complement strand
TGACCCGCATCGCTCAAGGATGGCCGGCATCCGAGATCGAAATGCTCATGCCTTGGAACTTTAGGCCTGACGTTATCGGCTGACCCTTCACCCCCTTCACCACTGGATTGTCGAACCTCTGTACAGATTGCCGGCGGAGAATTGCGTTATGACCACTCTGCGGTTCCAAAAGCACGTGCACCATTCGGTCCCTGCGCCTTAATCCAGGCAGAGGGATAAGGCCGCAAAGCAGTCTTTTGCGCGCAGACCGTCGGGCCAGGGTGGAGCATCGTAAACGCAGTTATTCGATGATCGCCGCCGCAGGTCCTCAGACTGTGCCGCACCGGCGACGTAGTGGTCGTCAATCGCCCCGTCGCCCATGTCGATCCGAAGCTCGGCCGGTTTCGTGGTGAGCTTCACTGCTTATTCCGCAGTGCCCACGGAGCTCGCACAGGAGGTTGTATCGAGCGGTCACGGCTGCATTCGTGTCGGATCTTCGACGAAGTCGGACATGAGACACAGCACCATCAAGGTGATCGCATTGTTCTGAAACGATTTTCTCATTTGGCATGACTCCTGCGAGGCAGTCCGCAAAACGCGCCTCGGCACCGACAGAGGAGAAATCATCCCATGATCATGCTCGCCGAACATGCGATCGCCGCCGGGAAAACTGAGCTTTCCCGGGCCGACGGAAGACTTTGCGCCTGTTTCCCAGTCGACATCACTCTTCACGTTATCCGGACATGACCGCATTCGATTTCCGCCCAACGCTGAATGCTCCCGACGACGATCCCTATCTTTGGCTCGAAGATGTAGAAGGCGAACGGGCACTTGACTGCGCCCCTAGCCAGTCGGCCAGGCCCCCGGGGCACTTCGGTGTAACGCAGTTCGATCGCGACCGTGACGCCATGACAGCGATCTTCGACCGTCCTGACAACATTCCCTTGATCACCCGCTGCGGCCCGTACCTCTACAATTTCTGGCAAGATGCCGGAAATCCGCGCGGACTATGGCGCCGGACCACCCTTGCCGCCTACATGAAAGTGGATCCCCAGTGGGAGCTACTGCTCGATCTGGACGCCCTCGCCGCTAGCCACGGAGAGCACTGGATCTGGCGCGGCGCATCCCTTGAGCCGGAGAGACGGGAAAGAGCCGTTCTGCGCCTGTCGCGCGGCGGCAGCGACGCGGTCGTGCATCGCGAATTCGATCTGGGATCTCCTAGCTTCGTCGCCGACGGTTTCAACCTCGCGGAGGCCAAGGGCGAGGTTAATTGGCTCGACCCTGACACGCTTCTGCTTTCTAGTGCGCTCGGTGATGGCATGGCCACCCGCTCCGGCTACGCGCGCACCGTGCGGCTGTGGAAGCGTGGCGCGGATCCGCTCACCGCGCCGGTAGTCTTCGAGACCGGTTCCGAATCCCTCGGCGTGTCCGGCCATCTGGACCGCACCGCCGAGAGCGAGCGCGTCTGGTTCATCGAGCAGTCGACCTTCTTTGGGAAGATGGTCCGAATCGGTGACAGGAGCGGGCCGAAGACGCGGATCGACCTTCCTCGAGACGCCTCGTGGAGCGGCTTCGGCGACTGGCTGGCGGTAAAGCCGCACAAGCCATGCACAGTGGGAGGGATGACCCATGCCGGGGACGCGCTGATCGGCATCTCGCTTTCCTCCTTCATCGCCGGCGAGCGCAGTTTTGCCATCCTCTTTGAAACAGGCGACAGGCGCTCCCTGCAGTCATTCTTCTGGAATAACGGGAAGCTCATTATCTCCTACCTCGTCAACCTCGATCCGCGTTTGGAGATGTTCACTCCCGACCGCCAGGAATGGACGCGCCGAGCGCTGGACACCGTGCCTGCCCAAGGCACTGTTCACCTGGGGTCGCTCGATGCGGAACGTCACGAGACCAATGGAGAGGTCCTCATTTCGGCTCAGGACCCGATCACGCCGCCGAAGCGTCTCCTATTAGACCTCAATGCCGCGGCGCCTCTCGGCGCTCCAGTAGTCGTGAAGCGCGACCCGGAGAATTTCGACGCATCCGGGTTAGTGGTGACGCGCCACGAGGCAGTCTCGACCGATGGTGAGATGATCCCCTATACGCAGGTCGGTCCGGCGAACGGGAACGGGGATGCCCCGGTTCACCTCACCGCCTACGGCGGGTACGGCAAATCGGTCCTGCCCCACTACAACTCCTCGCTCGGCAAACTGTGGCTCGAACGCGGCGGCACGTGCGTGGTGGCGAACATCCGGAGCGGCGGCGAATTCGGCACCCGTTGGCACGAGGCGGGGCGCAGGGCGGGCAAGCGTCTCGCCTATGACGATTTCGCCGGCGTTGCCGCCGACCTCGTGCGAAGGGGCATTACACTGCAGAGGCGGATTGCCGCCCAGGGCGGCTCAAATGGCGGCCTTCTGATCGCCAATATGCTTACCCGCTATCCTGAGCGTTTCGGCGCGCTGTTCTGCACCGTCCCGGTTATCGATATGCGCCGCTACACCAAGCTTTTGGCGGGCGCGAGCTGGATTGACGAATATGGCGATCCCGACAAGCCGGAGGAATGGATATTCCTAAAGGAAGTCTCGGCCTACCACGCCGCGACACCAGGACAGCCCTATCCGCCGATCCTGCTTGCCACCAGGAAGCGGGACGACCGCGTCCATCCGGGCCACGCGCGCAAGATGGCTGCAAAGCTGCAGGCTCTTGGCTATCCCGCCTACTTGGGCACGTCTCCGGCAAGAACAGTCGTGAGCGGGCCGCATTCATTGCCCTGGGCACCAATTTCCTTCGCAGTGCGATCGGCTGGCAAGTCGATGGCGTTCGATAGGTGCACGGAGACAAAGGGCAACGTTTCACAAGTGAGTACAGGTCGATGATTGCGAGCAAAGGGCAAATAATGTGCGCGCTGTCCCACGCAAACTGCGCATGAGCGCTTCGTCGATTCCAGCAGGATTTTCCATAGTGCATCGCATCATTTCTGAAGAGCAAGGAGAGAATATCATGGCGAGAAACCAAATGCGCGCGGCGCGGGGAGTAACAGCGGCCGTTGTCCTCATCGTGACGGGACAACAGGCCGTCTCGGCGGACCTTGCGCAAGCCGCGGGCGTCCCGAAGGCAGGAGCCCCGGTCACGGAAGAGCCAAGTCCTTGGCAACTCCGCCTGCGTGGGTTGGGGGTCATCACCGAGGATTCGGGCTACGTCAATTCAGTGTCAAGCTCGGGTCTTTCCTATTCGGACACCGTGATCCCGGAACTCGATATCTCCTATTTCTTCACGGACAACATCGCCGCCGAGCTCATACTCGGCACCACCTATGCCAACATCGAGGGCCAAGGAGCGATCGGCGCGCTGGGCAATATCGGCAAGGTTTGGCTGCTGCCGCCCACGCTCACATTGCAGTATCATTTTACCGATTTCGGCGCTTTCAAGCCCTATGTGGGTGCCGGCGTGAACTACACGATCTTCTATAACCAGGATGCCGGCAGCGTCGATGCTCTCAAGGTTAAGAACACGTTCGGCACCGCGCTGCAGGTCGGGTTCGACTACATGGTGGATCAGCACTGGGGGGTCAACTTCGACGTGAAGAAGCTTTTCCTCAAGCCAGACTTCGACGTCACGGTCGACGGCGCGAAGCTGACGGGAAAGGCGGAGCTCGATCCCTGGTTGATAGGCGCAGGTGTCACCTACCGCTTCTAACAACGAAAGGTGAAGGCGGCTGCTGATAGCTGATCGGAAATGAAGGGCGCCTCGTGCGCCCTTTCCACGCTGCACGGGCGAGTCGACCCGGATCATTAGAGGGGTGGGGCCTTGTGACCCCCAGGCGGGGCTGGGCGGGAGGTGTCCGAATCGGAGGAACGTTCTGATCAACTTTATGCGATTACCATCCGACGCACAGCAGCCGATTGTCGGGGATACTTGAAGAAGCCGTTGTTAAGAGTGGGCGTCCCCGCTACGCCCGACCAGGTACTTGCCAGTAGCAGCCGACTGGCTGCCCCGCGCCGGGGGCGCGAAGCCGAACGGGGCAAGATCGCTGAAGCCTGCCGAAGAAGACCGGGGGTTCACGAGCAGCGGCGCGCGCTGGGAGGCGCGTGGGCCCGTAGCAATTACTTGGAAGTCGGGTGGGTCAGGCCTGTTTGTCGGGCCGAACCAGATCCGTGTGGCTGACGTCGAGGGCCAATGCCAGTTCATAGATCGTGATGATCGTCGGATTTCTTCGTCCTTTCTCCAAGCCGCTGATGTACTGCTGGCTGAACCCGGAAATCTCGGCAAGCTGCTCCTGCGTCAGACGCTTCCTTAGCCTGATCCTCTGCACATTCCGTCCGACCAATCTGCGCATATCCATGCACGATAGCCAGCGGATTAGGCAGCTTGAGTTTATCAACTAAAATATGTAATCCACATTGAGTATCCCAATCCGCTGGCGGAGGGCTTCGCGGAGGCCGTTTTGCGGAGGTATAATCAGCGATGTTACAGCCCAAATCGATCACGCCGATTGCCGACGAAGTCCCATGGTCGGAGAGCCTTACGAGCTACGACAGGGAGCATTTCACGATCTATCTGCGTATCCTGGATGCCTGTGCCGACAATGCCAGCGAGGAGGAGATGGCCAATCGCATTCTCGGCATTGACCCGTCCATTGAACCGGTCCGCGCCAAAAAGGCCCTCCGCAGCCATATCGACCGTGCTAATTGGATGGTGACGACCGGCTACAAGGAACTGTTCGCCGGCTGACGCACAGCGCGGATCTCATGCTCTTCAAAGAAGGAAATTCAGATATTCGCCGTTCATTAGCGCACGGCCACGTGAGACGGCGCGCCGGATACGATCGCGCAGGTGATCTTGAGGATCCTTCCAGTCGGACCGGACGCGCGCTTGGCCGACGAGCGCTTCGGCGATTTCGCGATGTGATGCTCCGGCAAGCGCGCCATCGAGCGCGCGGAGGACGAAGTTCAATCGGGGCCCGCGTCTTTCTGGCGGAAACAAGCGCGCGGGCAGTTTTCCATAGGCACAAAGGGCATTGAGGCACTCCAGCGCTATCAGACGATGCTTCGAAAGTGCTGCCGGCCAGATCGCCTCGGTGCGGAGGTAAACAGGATGCAGGACATCCGCTCCCGAAACAGCAAGCTGGAGGCTGCGCTCCGCATCGCGAAGAAGAACCTCCTGGCTCTTGTCGGGCATCAGCAGGACTGCAGCACGACATGGCAATGCCGCCAGCTCGAACGACGATATCGTCGATGACGCAAATCGCCGTTCCGCAATGACAGGCAACACGCTTGGACACCGGCGGGGACACCAAAACACAGTCGCACTGCGCCCGTAAGATTCAGCGAAACGAAACACCCCAGCGCGACAGGTTGCCGGCCGACGCGATCACCTCGACGGTGGTTCCATGCGGCAAACTGTTGGCCTGCCGGCGCGTAGCAAGCACATCATGCTGAAATACCGGATTGCGCCGCAAAAACTCCCAAGCCCAGCCACGCAGCGTCAGCTGAGCGGCATAGTCGTATGACCTATCATTCCACCAGTCGGGCAGATCGGCGTCCGTCGCAAGAGACGTGGACATGACTGTGCTCTCCTGCCGGGCGTCACATTCACGCCACCCGGCGAAGCACCGGCGCCCATAGCACCGGACTGTCGATACCGCTGTTTTGTCGCACCGCATGAAGTGTCGCTTTCGACACTTCGAGGTAGCCCGCCAGTGCGCGTGTCGCGCCGATCGTGTGCGGGTTGCCGATCCGCTCGAGGGGCCAGCCGGCGCGACGAAGAATGCGCTCCATGCGCAAGTCGGTGACCGTGACGACGTGGCTGAGCCGGCGTGAGAGGCCGAACTCGATCATGCCGGCGAAGAGTTCATATGTGCCGAGAGCGATACCGCCCGCCCCCTTTTGCCCAGATGAAGCTATGTCGAGCGCAAAACGGCTGCTTTCCCACACGCTCGGATCCTCAGGTGCAGCCCTTCCTTCCAACAGCATCGGAAAGGTATCGCGAATCATGGTCGGGCCCGCTGAGGGCAGAAGGCGAACGCAACCCTCCACCCGGCCCTCGAAACCGCGCAACAACAGGTAGTGCGGTCTGAGCGCGTCAAAGGAATCGATTTCATAGCCGCCATTATCCTGCACGTCCCAGCCTAGGCGTTCCTTGAAGACGCGAAATCGAAGCCGATGCATTGCATGCAGTCCGTCAGCAAAGTCGTCGTAGCACTCAGGCGCAATAAGCTGGATCATCAAAGACCTCCAATGGCGGGAAACATTTCCTCGCCATTGGAGCCGATCCTTCGCGAAAGCGCAGCCTGTGCAGTTCCGGAGGTCAAGCCGACTTATCAGGAAGCGAAAAGCCTGAAGCCGCCAGACGCGTAATCGCCTGTCGGGTGGTTGTCACGCCAAGCTTCTTGCGGACGTTTGCCAGATGGAACTCAGCCGTGTACCGCGAGATCTCCAGGATACCGCCTGTATCTCGGGCGGACTTGCCGCGCGCCGCCCACTGCAGGCACTCGTATTCACGCGGCGTCAACAACACACCGCCAACTCTTCGATCGCCCGACAGTCTGCAGCGGACGAACGTATGAAAACAGCTCGCGAAAAATGGAAGACCTTGCTCGTAGCGATCGGCCACGCGAAAGTATGCAGGATCGGGCTTGTCAGCGGCAAAGGTCATAGCCGCAAAATTGTCGCGGCCATCAATGATCGGGATCGTCACGCCGCAGCGGATGCCGAACTGCGCTGCTTCCTCGAAAAACCTAAGCTGAGGCGCGGACAGATCAAAACTCTTTAGGTCAAATCCCCATCGAAATGTGGATTCGCCATAGCTTGCACGTAAAATGACCGGGTCGACATTCTGATACCGGTTCTCAAGATAGCGCGCTGTCCAGAGCGCCGGATAATTCGAGATCAGCATGGGCTTGCCATTAGACCACGGCGGTAAGGAGAAGTAGGCAAAGGTGAATAGATCCAGACCTGAGGCGACATCGGCCAAGGCTCCGCGAAAATCACCCTCATCGACACTTACCGACAACTTTTCCAGGAATGTCTCGAAGACAATTCGCATGTCCTTCCTCATTGTCCTGACTCAATCCCTCCATCTGTCTGCTGCGCGCCACCCTGACTTGGAGACCCCACCATAAGCCGGCCCCCATGCCCGCGGCCGCCTTCGCGCGCATTGGCCCGGCTGACCGTTTTTACGGAATGCCGCGACGCTTGCATGATCCTCACACCGGTCATCGCCAACCGCAGCTGCGCTGGACTGTTCGAAACGGCCATCTCCGTGACGCTACAGCATCTTCCCAACGCAATAGTGCAATCGGAAATCTTCTTGGGATGAAATGAAATCATCGCCCGCCCATGTGTCATACAATCGTGAGAAGTCATCCTACGCCACCATGGTCGAGCGGCATCAAAGCCGTCATCATCCAATGGTTACCCCGTGAAGGCACGATGAAGAGGACAACGGACAGGCGCATCGTCGCCGGTGGCAGCGTTTCCGCAGCAAGCGGGTCCACCTGGGCCGCAGATGCTTTGACGTCGCTCGGCATTTTGTAGATGGAAGCCGGAATGCGAGCCCCTTGGATTGAAAGATCTTAGTTTTCTTCTCCCTTGTTGGTTTGATCCTTAAATCTCGTGACCTCAGGCCGCATGCTAGGGCGTATCAGTATCATGATCGCATCTTCCCATAGGGCTCAAAAGGTCCCGCCGACACATCTTTCTTCTGGCCTCGGTACGGACGGGGCCCTGCTAAATGCTGCTGATGATAGAGCTCAGCGAACGCCCTGGGAATTCGCAAAATGCTTCGCTGGCATTAAACTCTATTTATACCCGGTCGAGAGCGCAGGCTCTCGTTACGTGATAAGTACAGCTGGAAAACCGACCCATGGGCCCTAATATGAGAGCCGAGGAGGGACCGCCCGTACCCGTCATCCTTCGACTGAACTGGCCAGTCAGCAATCACGCAGGGTGTGGGTACGGACGGGACCGGAAAACCGGATCATAGTACGCGCCTTGAGCGCGCGAAGTTGAATAGAACCCGCTCGCGGCCGGACACATGTCAGCACCCTACCACGCTCCGAACTCTTCAAAAAAAATCATCTTGCACCAACGAGGGCCGTCCACACATGTCCGTGATCAGGGTGACACCGGATTTGAGCGTCGGAACCAAAGACTGCTCGACACGAACTAGAATCGCTAAGTGGTTTCAGCCATCAGTCAGCCCAAGATTAAGGCTTGGTTGCGGCAGCGCCCAACCAGCCGGTCGCCAGGGCTCTGAATCCAGGTTAACGGGTTAGCTGTCCGAGGATGGCGGCGAGGTATTGCGGGTCCCATCCTGCCCTTTTGCGGCGCAGTTTGATGGAGCGTTTGTCGCCGACGGCCCGAACGAGGTTGAGTGCGAAGTGGCGAACGATGGCCATGTTGTGCCCCCCATTACCCTTTCGGAGGCGGGATTGATCCTCCTTGAAGACGACATCGAGGGTCCAGTGCAGGGCGTTCGCGACCAGCCAGTGTCCGCGCACGGCATGGGCGGCCCGTTCGGCTGTCAGATCGGCGGAGGCGATGAAGTATCGGGTTTTCTCTTTTAGTCCGGTGCGCGCGCGGACGCGCACGATGGTCGTGGAATGCGGCAGGCGCAGTTCGCCGGGAAGCCAGCCGGCCTCGCGCGAGACAGTGACGGTGCGTTCCTCGACGCGGCCATGGGCTTTGTCGAGATCGACGAAGCCGTCGAGGCAATGGGCAGGGGCATCGTCGAAGTAGCGCTCGATCTCGGCTCTGAGCGTCGGCTGGTTGGCCTTGACGGCGAGCAGGTAGTCGGCGCCGGCATCCCTGATGGCGGTAGCAATGGCGGCATTGGTGGCGATGGCGTCGATGGAAACGAGCGCGCCCTTGAGGCCGTCGTCTTTGCCCAGACGCTGCAAGAGCACGGGGATGGCGGTTGTCTCGCCGCTCTTGTCGGGGACCGCCTCCTGGCCAAGCACGAGGCGGCTGGTAGTGGCGAAAGCCGAGACCAGATGCAGCGGCGCCTTGCCTGTGCTCCTGTCGTGGCTGCGTCGCGAGGTCTTGCCGTCGATGGCGACGAAGTCCGGCTTGTCGGGCCAGGTCTGGCGCACCCATGAAGTGAAGGCATCCGAAAACAGCCCCGATCGATGCGGTTCATCAGCATCGTCAGCCAGCGCCCGCCAGGCACGCCGTGATGGTAGGGCAGGTAGCGGCGCAGGAAGTCGAGATGGGCCGCACCCCAGTCAGCGATCAGGTCGTAATCGTCGCAGTCGCAGATCGTGCCACACACCACCAGAAGCAGAACTAAACGGATGAGCGACCCGCCGCGGCTCGCGTGGGTCGTCGATGGCGGAAAATGCTCCAGAAGCGCCTTCAGGCGCGGCTTTTCGAACCCTTCAAGGGCGGTGATGGTCATGAATGGGCGCTCCGAATCAAATCGGAACCCATGGAATTCAGCCAAGCCACAACTGCGAAAGGGCGTTTCGCGGTAGGGACGCAGGTTACCCTGCGCCCCCCGCACAGATCCGAGCGGGCCCAATTCGGGCACTCGGCTCCTACCTCGAGTGTTTGACGGCGAAACGGACACTCGGCC
>NZ_JAMYTH010000082.1:0-9751 GCF_040322415.1 Mesorhizobium sp. M0152 | reverse complement strand
GCGATCGAGGCGAACTATTTTGCGCGCAAGTGCGGCCTCACCAAAGAGGAAGCACTCAAGATCCTCAAGGAGGCGGCGCATCAGGATGGTTGGCGAAGTCAGGCGGCCATCTAGGATTGGATGTAAAGGCGATCGTCACGATTGCTGATCACAACCGGCTGCCGAGGATGATCTTCTTCACCGCCGACACCCATTTCAGCGATCCGCGCATTCTGCGCCTCGACCGGCGCCCTTTCAGTTCGTTGAAGGAGCACGATCTGGCGCTGGCTGCGCGTTGGAACGAGACTGTTGCTCCTGATGACGAGGTCTGGCACCTCGGCGATTTTGCCAAGGGTCCGGCCGCGACCGTGTCTTCGCTGCTGTCCTGCCTCAACGGCCGCAAGCACCTGATCATCGGCAACAACGATGGTGCAGCCACCATCGAAGCGTCAGCTTGGACAAGTGTGAACCACTACAAGGAGCTTGCGCTGGACGGCAGTTTCCTGGTGCTTTGCCACTATCCTTTTCGCACCTGGAACCAGATCGGCAAAAAATCGATCAATCTGCACGGCCATTCCCATGGCCGACTGAACCCGATATCGCGCCAGTATGATGTCGGCGTCGACAGTTGGGATTTTCGTCCGGTTACTCTTGCTGCCATTCAGGTCAGACGCCGCCGACGTTAGCAGAGCGCGGCAGAATTTTGCGCGGGCAGCGTCTTGAGCTTTGGTGGAGGGCAAGCGGAGACCCGATGGTGGCACTCCTGTCACCGCGACTTAACTTAGGTCACAAAGGAGAACTAGCTCATATGTTACGCTTGACAAAGCAGTGGGCCGGGTGCTCGCCACACGGCTTTTGCAACATGGCGGACGATCCCGCCATCAACGACATCCTGTCTTTCCTCACCCCGCACGAGACCCTGTACCAGCTATGACTCGCGCCCGCTGATGACATGGGCGGATTGGCGACCTCGCTGCAACGTAGCCCAACTCCTTCCCGTGGCCAGGATCAAGCCAATCAGCATGAAGTTCCGGAAGCCTTGCTGGTCGGCGAAAATGTCTTGCCGCGCTGCTCGGACGCGCCGGCACGGAGGATCGCAACGAGGCAATGCGACGGGACCGGAAAGCCTGTCACACCGATAGCCGTGGCTGAGCAGCTGCCCCTACGGCCGGGTGCCGCCGCCTTTCTTGTCCGGGTCCTGAGTATGGTGACTGTCGCGCTCGCCCCCTCCGCCGGAGATCCTGGTTTGTCTACTCCGATCGTCGTCGGGGGGCGGTTTTTCCACCGCCTGCGGCTTCTTGGCGTTTTCCTGCGACGCGCCAGGACCGCCGTGACGGATGCTGGCAGGGGTCTTCTTGGACGTGGACATGGCCTACCGATCTTGCTGATGTCCCTGGTGGGTGGTGTTGACCTTGGTGTTGCCTTGCTGGCCTCGCTTGTCAGGATCTCCCGCAGCAGACCGGCCACGCGGAGCCTGGTCGACGGGCACCGGCTTCTCGTCGCCGCTGCCTTTGGGGCTGAGGTTCGCGGCCGGAACGGGAGGAGGCTTCGTACTCATGGGTTTCTCCTTCACACCCGAACTGGCGCGTCGCGGGAAGGTTCCGCCGAAGGGCTGCGATGCACTTGCGCCTATGGCTGCCCGGAATGCCGACGATGCTCTCGCCAGCACTCCATCCGGTCTTAAGCGGCCGACCACTCTATGGGTGGGCGCGCAATCATTAGCCAGAAGATGGCGAGCACGGCGGCAAAGGCTGGGAAGCCGAACACGAACCAAAGTCTGAACAATTGATAGTAGCGCTCAGGCAGGGGCTGGTTGGACGCGGCCGCCTGCGTGGAAAGATCGCGCATTTGCATTTGCATCCACACGACGGGGAGCCAGAACAGGCCGGTGACGACATAGAGCAGTATCGATAGAACGATCCATCCTTCGGCGAGCGAATAGCCCGCCTGCCAGGCGAGGGCGACCCCGGTCACAGGTTGCGCGACCACGGCAGTGGCCGTAAACAGGAAGTCGGCGACGACGACGATCCGGGCGACCGCCGCGATCGTCGCTGCGTTTCCGGTTCGGTGGGCCAGGAGCATGAAAAAGGCAATGCCGGCGCCGGTCCCCAGCAGCACCGCCGCACCAATGACATGCAAGTATTTGAGCACGAAATAAGCCATCAGCGTTCTTCCAGGATCGCCAGCGCCACAAAGTGCAGAACCAGGATCGGCAGGATTTTCATCAGGGGCCCGAGTGGCTCGTTCCAGAGCTCCGGGCGCAGGAGGCTGCCCGCCAGCGCATAGAAAAGCGACACGGCGATAGCACCGAACAAACCAAGTCGGCTGGTCGGGCGCCAGGCGATTAACCCACCCACGACCATGTCGGCCAGGGCGCCAGCGACGACGGCCGGCTTGGCCAAAGCGCCGACCGCAGTGTCGACCAGCAGCTCAACGCCGCTGCGCCAGCCGGTGGTGAGGGAAATGATGCCAGTCATGATCCAGAAGAAGGGCAGCACGGCGTAGATCGCCGCCTTCACGAAATAGAGCCCTGCAAACCATCGCTCCTGTACCGTGGCGGGATTTAGCCTGAGTGCGGATGCCAGACTTGACGGCTGAATTCCGGTTATCGCTGTCCAGGGCTGGGGTTCACCGACGGCGCCCCTGGCGATCTCCTTCGCCGCATTGCTGCGCATTGGCGGGCGCCATCCCAGCAGAGCCGCCCAGTCGCCAATCCGGTATAGGGTGGCTCCGACCGCTTTGGGCAGGATGAACTCTCGAGCCCGGCTCCACCCCAACCAATGGCGGTAGAGCCCAACCACGGTGTTCATGGGCAGCGCCTCAGGTCCCGCGAGTTCCAGAATGAGGCGCGATGGGCTGTCGGGTCTGAGAAAGAAACTAACCGTGGAGATCACCTCGTCCAGCTGCACGACCTGGAGGGGGCCGGTGCCGGGCATGACAGGCAATAGAGGCAAAGCGGCGAGACCGCGAAACAGCGCGCTTGCGCCGAAGGCCGGCTGTCCCAAGACAACCGAAGGGCGCAGGATGATCCAGTCAAGCTCGCGCTCCATCAACGCCACGTCTCCCGCCAGTTTGCTGGCGGAGAAGGCGGACGGCTGCTGGCGATCGACGCCGATGGCCGAGAAATGGATGACCTTTCGCACTCCGGCCTGCTCGCAAGCGGCAAACAGGGCCGAAGCCCCGGTTGCATGGACGTCGCGCGTATTCTCCCGAACACTGTCCTACAAGACGCCGGCACAGTTCACGACCGCGTCCACCCCAATCAGGTGGGGGGTCCAGTCCTGCGGCCGCACTGCCCTCCCTATGTCCATCACGACGGGCGGGGGCCCTGGGACAGCGGCGATGCCGGCCCGATGGAGCACACGAACGAGTTCATGTCTCTCGGCCGCAAGACGCGCGCAAAGCGCAGCTCCAATCAGACCCGAGGCGCCGGTGACGAGGACTTTCATTCGCTGTTTCCGGCATTCGGCGGCGCTCGCGTCTGAAGCGATCTGGTCGCTGGACCCGAAAGCACTTCACCGGCTTCGTCAAAGCGGGATCCATGGCATGAGCAGTCCCAGGTTCGATCGACCGGGTTCCATCCGACCACGCAGCCGAGATGGGTACAAATCGCCGAACGGGCGGTGACAGCACCATCGTGTGCTCTGCTGATTGCGAGCTGCTCTCCATCGTGTTGGATCACCCCGCCCTCTCCCGGGGCAATGTCGTCGATAGCGACAGCTCTTGAGCCCAGAATGCGCTCGCTTGCCAGACGGGCTGCCGTCTGGACGTTCTCGAATAGGAAGGTCGGCCCGCCGGCGAGCGGCTTGATGCGGGTCGCCTCGAAGATTTCGGCCGCCGGATGGGATTCTCCAAGGACAATCGAGGCAAGGATTTCGGCTGCGACGGTGCCTTGCGTGATGCCCCATGCGTCGAAACCGGTGGCAACGAGAAGGCTTGGTTTGGAAGAGCTCGCAGGGCCGACAAAGGCCATCCCGTCCATCGACCGGAAATCTTCATTTATCCAAAGGTGCGATGGCTGGTGGATGCCGAATGTCCGCTCAAGGAACGCCAGCATGTCGGTGACGGCCTCATTCGCGGCTTTGCGATCGCCAGTCTTGAATTCGCCGCCGGCTGCCACGAGAAAGCGGTTGCCGTCCTTGCTCGCCGTCCGGAATGAATGAGAAGGCTCGCCTGCGCTGATGAACATGCCGTCGATCGCCGTGTGTTCCGGCAGTGATGCTGCCGCGACCGGATGTGCAAAGGGAAAGGCCTTGGCAAAAAACAGTCCGTCCCCAACGATAGGCATCTGCGTGGCGACGATGACCTTGCCGGCGGTGACAACGCCGCCGTCCAGGCTCAACTGGTAGGGACCGTCGCCTGCGATCTCTAGAACGCGGCTGCTTTCAAAGACCGAAACGTTGCCGTCACCGGCGAGGCGAGCCAGCCCGCAGAGATAAAGGTACGGATCGAACTGATACTGGCCGGCAAAGCGGAGTGCTCCGGCGGTCGCCACGGGCAGGTCCACAGCGGATAAGAATTCCGCTGGCAATCCAAGAGAAGCGGCGGCATCGGCCTCATGGTGTAGTTTCTCCGCCTGCTGTTCGTCTTCGGCGTAGATGAAGGCAGCTTTGGCTTCCAGGCTTGCCTTATGCGCCATGCCTGAGCAAAGTGTAGCAATCTCCTGTTTGGCCTTTTCATTCGCGTCGGCGTAAAGTTTCGCACCGTCCTTGCCGAAATGACGAATGAGGGAAGCGTATTTCAGGCCATGCTGAGATGTGACCTTGGCTGTGGAGCGGCCGGTGGCCTGGTGTCCGATCTGACGTGCTTCAAGCACCGCCACCTTCAGACCTGAGGGACGCAGGACACAAGCTGCATGCAGCCCCACAATGCCTGCGCCGACGATCGCGACGTCAAAGTGATGTTTGCCCTGGAGGGCGCCAAACGAGACCTCAGGCGCACGGTCGAGCCACAACGGGATTGGCTTCATCCTTGCGGCCCTCGCTCCTGCCATTCCAAGCCTGATGGTTGGGTGCCCGGGGGCCTGCCAAATGCTTCGAACTCCGCCGCCTCCAACTCGCTGAGAGATTTTGCGAGCGCCGCGCCCCAAACTATGTGCACGGCCATCATCAACAGATTTCGCTGTGCAGGGTGGCGCCATGCGGGAGCAAGAAGGCGCGCCGCGGGGATCCAACCGAGGTAACTCACCGCCCACACGCCAAGGCCGTACAGCGTGCCGCTGCCGCGGCGCCGCGGCAAGAGTGCGAAAATAGCACCTGTCATGGCTCCAAAGCCAAAATGCGCCAGCAGTGCATTGGTTCGCGCATGCCGTTCATCACCTGCGATGCCCACGCGCTCGACGATCTCCCGCGGCGGCAAAGGATAGCGACTCCGGTCGTTGAGCAAAGGGTGAAGCCGCTGCATGGCGCTGGTCATGGCCATTGTTGCCGCAAGGCCCGCCAGAGCACCCAACACCATCTGCCGCACAGCACCCTCCTTGAAGCGATGTTGCTAAACGGGACCGAGGATCCATTGTTCCCTGCGGCTGTTCTCTCGAACTGACGCAACAAACTCACCCAGTGACGGTTGCGCAAGCCCCGGAGAACTTGGCACGGCAGGCATGGCAACACCGACGGCGGATGATTGCGCGTTCCGGTGGGCTCTGTCTCGCGAACCCTCGTCGGAGGAGCTTGAGCTCGGTTGACTCAGGAGCCGACTTTGCAAACGGGCAGAACGCTCGCTGCCATCGAACTGGGTGATCGCGTCACCCGCATTTAAGCCCCGCCTTACCTGCCTGGCTGCCGGGCTCGTCCACTTCCGATCAGAAGCTGCCACTCCCTTGCTCCAATTTTTCTGAACCTCTTTCCCGCCTTTCTATTGCCTCGGCGGAACCAGACGGGCCGGGGCGCGTCATTGGATCAGGTTTGGTGAATCCGGGAGTGACATGATGATGATAAGGCTCCTTCTCGTTGTCGCAGCGGCACTTGTGCTCGTGTGCGGTCGGACGGAAGCAGCCAAGCTGGATATGGCTGCAGTCAATCAGGCCCAATTTGCTCCGGGCGAACCGAAGACCGTCGATGCGGCGATTCTCAAAGCGCAGATCCTTTTGGATCGCGCCCGCTTTTCGCCGGGCCTGATCGAGGGCCGGCCGTCCGAGAACTTCACCAAAGCCGTTATGGCGTTTCAGGCCGCGCACGGACTTCCGTCCAATGGCAACCTTTCGCGGGAGACCTGGGATAAGCTGATGGCAACGTCCGCAAGCCCGGTCCTGGTCACCTATGAGCTGACGCGCAAGGACCTGCATGGCTCCTTTACCAAACGCATACCCGCTCGCCTGGAGCGGATGGCCGGCCTGAAGAGGCTTGGCTATCGCAATGCGACGGAAAAGCTGGCGGAGCGGTTCCATATCAGCGTGCAATTGCTCAGAAAGCTCAATCCGGGCATTGGCTTCAGCAAGGCCGGCAAGATGGTGGTGGTGCCTGATGTGGCGCGCGGCGATCCGCCATCAGCTAATGCCGGCGTCGAGGTCGACAAGGGTGCGCGCCTGGTGCGCGTGCTCGATCCTTCCGGCAAATGGCTCGCAGTCTACCCGGCCTCGATCGGGAGCGAAGAGAAGCCGGCGCCCGGCGGCCAAGCCCAGGTTAAGCGCGTAGTGCACAACCCCACTTATCACTACGATCCCGACTTTGCTTTCAAAGGGGTCAAGACCAAGCGGCCCCTCACCATTGCTGCCGGCCCGAACAATCCTGTGGGGTCGGTCTGGATCGACCTTTCTATCGAGAGCTACGGCATTCACGGCACCCCTGAACCCGGCAAGATCGGCACGACCTTTTCGCATGGTTGCATCAGGCTGACCAACTGGGATGCCGAGGACCTCGCCGCCGTAGTGAAAAAGGGCACAAAGGTTGATTTCAAGGATGGCACGGCCGGCGCTGACGCCAATGGGCTCCAGTAGCTGACATTGATTGCGAAAGACGCGACGGTTCCGACCCGGCGTTCACGCCTGGCCCGGTGCTGTATCGGGGAAGCTCTATCGCGCTGAACCCTGTCTACGCGCGCGAGCGGCTGTCAGGCCGTGGCGCCGAACTCTATGGCGGACGATTCAACCCGAAAGCTATGCCCGTTCTCTACGCATCATTGTCGGTGATGACGGCGTTGCGCGAAGCTAACGAGGTCGGCAATCTCCAGCCCTCGACGCTTGTCTCCTATGATGCCGAGAGGATGGCGTTTGCAACTCCCGGGATGAACACGTCTCAAGGCGGAGGGGATGGACGATGCCACGCTCACCGACGGCACATGGCGCGACCAGATGAAGGCGAGCGGGCAAGCACGGACGCGAGCAGGCTTGCTGACGTTCATCTGCCTGACTCGAAGTCAGTCGGCTTCTCGATGGTGCCGAGGATCTCGCGCCTTTGCCGGTGCCTAAACTGTCAAACGTATCCGTACGACACTGCAGACTCGCCTTTCCGATAAAGTAATCGTCGAGATGGCGTCGGCACGTGGGTTACCCGTGGTCTTCGACAAGCCTGCAGCATAGTCAATTCTCCACATCTCTTGCGAGATACTGACAAGCCCGGCGAATTGCCATTGCGTTCGAATAACCGTGAAGGATGGCAGGCCGAGGAAACGGCCATGGATCAGTCTTCCGCCTGCCGGACTGGCGAAGATAAACCGTCGGCTGGACAGCGTCTCATCATGCTTTTCATTTCAGCGGTGAAGTGGCAACGCGATATCTAACCATTCTGGGCGGCGAGATCGCCAACTAACGACCGGTCATTTCTCGCGCGCAAGAAAAAGGCCGGACCAAAGATCCGGCCAGGTACGAAGGTTAAAACCTCCAGAGGGGAACGCGCCGGACGAATGGGAGGAAACATCCGACGCACCGCGGATGTAGGTCAGCAAAGGTGACACTTCAACCACATGCCGGCAGGCCACCAGACTTGATCATCTTGGTGCACTGAAACTTGCGTGCCTGATGCGCTTGCCCAACCATAGCGGCCTCCTCGTTGAACGCAAGATGGATATGGGCAAACGTGCGGAGTGGGGCAGAGTCTCCGTAACAACTTTCAAGCGACACACCGGACTATACGCCGCAAATCTGCATCAGATTGTTTTAAATTGTTAATGGAGTTGCCCGGCGCCAATGGTTACACCGGTTACTCAAACGGCTACTCCTCCTCATCTGCTGGTCAAGCCTCAAATATTCGCGGATCGAGTGAGAAGGGTTCCTGGCCAAGGATGCGGATGTCAGCCGCGGCAGGATGACCGTGGTTCATCAGCCCGTTCAGATCTGGAGAGTCGGCGACAGGCACGATGGCCGAAGGGACGCGCAACAACAGCGTCGAGCGTACTTCATGCCATTCATCGCCCCTCTCCTGACTCCAGGCCTCGTGCTGGCGCCAATCCGGCGGAAGATCTACCAACCTGACATCCTCTACCGTCACGGTGTCGGGCAACTCATACGTGACCATGACGAGCTCCGGCAGAAGCGCCGGATCCTCGACATGGACGAGTTTCTCAAGAACACAGAGCGCAGGAGACGTGGCGCAGTAGGTGACCGCATGGCCGACGGTGTTCCAGAGTCCGTCGAAAGGAAGGCCATAGCCGCCGTCGAGCGCCTGCGCGTACTGTTTGCCTGACAGGCGCCAGAGCAACATCAGGCGGCAGCGCCCCAAGCGATCTTGCCGAGGATGGTCTCGATCACGCGCGCGCCGGCTTCGGTTTGCGCCACAACGAGCGGCGTTTCGCCGCCGAGTTCGATGAGCCCACGACGAAGCCAGCGGCTAGCCTTGTCCTGATCCACCAAAGGTTTGCTCGGCCAGAGACTGGACGCGCAGGAGACGGACGGCGCGATCCGACTCATCGACTGTCAGCGGCTGCTGCTTGTCCGCGCGGTGACGGCGGGTGCGCTGCGGGATCACGAACCTTTCGATTTCCCGCTCGGTGATTCCGGCTTGACTAAGCACGACGAGGGCAGAGAGCGGAAGCCTGTCGCGGACGGCCAAGGCCAGGTCGGCTTGCGAACGCACAACCTTGCCCTCCAGTCGTTTCGTACCGACGCATCAGTACCCGCACACGGCCCCGGCCGCTGTCTCACCTCTGATGAGACATCGTTCATCTCTCTTGACTCTTCTTAACCGCCGAGTGTGGGGAAAGTTTCCTGCGCAGGGCTTAACGTTGGGCATGACCTTTGTCGCCGTATTCCTGCGGGCCCGTCGGCTGGTGAACCTTTATGGACGGCGGCGCGTTCCGTGCAGCGAAGTCGAGTGATGCAGCGTGATGGAACCCGACGATCATCCCGCGCCGCAGAAACAGCAGGCACGTGGTGCTGAAGCCCGCTTTTCCTTCGATCGAATGGCGGTCGAGCGGTTTGAGCAAGCTTTTCCGCGTGCCAGATGGAGCGACGAGCGCAGGAGCTGGTTCGTGCCCGGCAAGACAGCAGCCCGGCGGATCGACCGCTGGCTAGCGCAGGAGGCAGCGCAGCGGGCGCCCCATGACGATTACAAGGGCCGCGATGCCTTCGCCTTCGACCCAATATCGAGTCGGTATCTGGAAATCGCGGACGACCTCCGCATTCGCACGCCTTTTTCGCGGGCGGTGCTTGAAGAATTACGCGCCGTTCCGTGGGCGAGTTGGGACGATGAGTTGCGGGCCTGGAGAGTTCCTTTCCGGTCATATGAAGAGCTCCGGCGCCGATGGCCGACGATTGAAGAAGCTGCGCAGCATGCCGAACCGGAGGAGAGGAAACGGCGACGGGCGGCCGCCAGAAACACTGAAGCCCATAGGGCCGCAC
>NZ_JAMYTH010000081.1:0-9944 GCF_040322415.1 Mesorhizobium sp. M0152 | reverse complement strand
CAGCAGCAGCCGCCTGAGCGCGCCCATCCACCCTCCCGTCAACAGCAAGGAAACAGCGCCGAACCACACCAACCGCTCCAAGCGGGCGGACATCCCTTGCCCGCAGCTCAAGCGCCCGCAAAATCGCTGCCGCCAGCCTCGCGCCGAAAGACTGTGTGAGATATCCGGGCTAGACCTCAACAAAAAGCCCGGCGCATGGCCGGGCCCTCAGTCGAATAGAGATTGCTATCAGTCGCCATCGATCGCCGTGGCGATACGGGCGATGGCCTGTTGATAGACGCTCGCGTCATTCCAGCCGGCGATAGCGCCGATATTGGCCTGAGCGCTGGCACCGGCCCGCCAGCCATGAGCCTTAAGGAAGTTGGCGGTCGACGCCAACGCAGTGGCCTTGTCGCGCAGGTTTCCGCTGCCAACGCCATACTTCAGCACATTTCCGGGCAGGAACTGCGTGTGGCCGATCTCCCCATGCGCGGCGCCGACCGACGAAGCGCTCAAAGCTCCGCGATCAACCAGCTTCAGGGCTGCAATGGCATGCGGGTGAAAGAACTCCGGGCGACGGCAATCATAGGCAAGCGTCAAAATGGCGGAGACCGTATTCTGGTTGCCCATGGAGGAACCGAAGCCGGTTTCCATGCCCCAGATGGCCAGCAGCACACCCGGCGAAACGCCGTAGTTCCGTTCGATCTGGTCGAACATTGCCGCGTTCGACTTCTTCAGCATACGGCCCCTGGAAATGATGGCGTCCCCGCCACGGCGCTTCATGAAAGCGTCGACCGAGCCGCTGAAAGCCTTGTGGATGCCGCGGTCGACCGAGATTGTCTTTGTCGCGTAGGTGGCGCCGGCCAGAGCGGCCAGACCCCTGGCTCCTACACCCTCGGCCTTGGCCTCAGCGGCGAACTCCGGCTTCCAGGCATCGAAGCCGGCCCCGTTCTTACCGCAGCTGGCTCCGGCCTGTGCGCCGGTCGTCAGCGCAAGCATTGCCACTACCGCAGCCGCTGCAAATATCTTTCCCTTGGCAAGAAATGCCATGTTGTTCTCCTGGTTGCCTGATTCACGTCCCGCCTGGAATTTGCCAGCGAAACGGTCACTTGTCACCGTCCGCTGCGCCAAGCTGGCCAATGAAGGGGAATTTGCCTACCATCAAGCAAATATTATGGCGGGCACGGCCGAAACCTCGCGGATCCTTCCGCCATGTTGCTGAATAGTGTCACGGCAGGGAACGACGCCAGACGACCGGCGTTTCAGCGACGCCCTCACAGGTCGAGATCGAAATGAAACTCTTCGACTGCCCGCATTGCGGCCATCGTCTCTACTTCGAGAACGCCCAGTGCCTGAACTGCTCCAGTCCGGTGCTCTACGATCCCGAGCATGCATGCTTTGTCTTGCCGCGCATCGACGGCGTCTTCCAATGCACCAACGCCGACGAATGCGCCTGCAACTGGATGGCCGAGCCGGGGCAGGCTTTTTGCCGGGCTTGCGTGCTGAACCAGTTGATCCCCGATCTCTCCGTCGACGGCAACCGCCGCCGCTGGATCCGCGTCGAGGCGGCGAAGAAGCGCGCCATCTATTCGTTGCTCGCCTTCGGCCTGCCGGTGACGCCCAAGCAGAACCCCGCCGACGAGACCGGCCTTGCCTTCGACTTCCTCGCCGATCCGATCGGCGGCGGTCCCGGCGGCGAGCGTATCCTGACCGGCCACGACAATGGGCTGATCACGCTCAACGTCGCCGAGGCCGATTCGGCCGAGCGGGAAAAGCGGCGGGTCGAGATGGGCGAGAATTATCGTACGCTGCTCGGCCATTTCCGGCATGAGCTCGGACATTACTACTGGGACCGCCTGATCCGCGACGATCCGCAAAAGCTCCTCGCTTTCCGCGCGCTGTTCGGCGACGAACGCGCCGACTACGAACAGGCGTTGAAGGTTCATTATGCCAACGGCGCGCCTCCCGACTGGCAGCAGAACCACATCTCGGCCTATGCGACCTCGCATCCGTGGGAGGACTGGGCGGAGACCTGGGCCCACCACCTCCACATTACCGATACGCTGGAGATGGTTCATGCGCTGAACTTCCCGCTCGGCCGGCTGGAGACGGTGGAAGCGAATGAACTGCCGCGGAGCGACACTGGCGGCGGACCGCAGCCGGCACCCTCGCAGCCTATAGCGGCGCCCGAGCCTTTCGACAGGATTCTCGACCGGTGGCTGGTGCTGTCGGAGGCCTCCAACTCGATCAACCGCTGCATGGGCCTGCCCGACCTCTATCCCTTCGTCATTTCCGATGTCACGGCGCGGAAACTGGCCTTCGTTCACCAACTTCTGACCGATCGGCCGAAAGAAGCGGGAACAAATCGTGAGTTGGCTCAGGCGTTTTAGCCGGAACGCATGCGCCACGGTTCCGTTTTCGCTGGCGAGGGACCATGAACACGGAGTGAAGCCATGAAATCCGTATTGTTTCCCGCAATCGCCGGGATGCTGACCGTGATGTCGGGCGCCGCCATGGCGGACACCGCCGTCTCCGCGGTCACCGATCTCAACGTCCGCGCCGGCCCCGGTCCGCAATATCCTGTCATTGGCGTGCTCGCCGCCGGCCAGTCGGCGACGCTCAGCGGCTGCATGGAGAACAGCAAATGGTGCACGATCGCCGAAGCCGGCGGCCAGGGCTGGGTCTATTCCGATTATGTGACGGCTGAGTTCGGCGGCAGCCGGGTGGTGCTGACGCAGCGGCCGCGCACTTCAGGCATTGCCGTCGTCGCGCCGCCGGCTGACATTGGCGATTACTCGAACGAGTACACCGGAGCGATCATCGCCGGCGAGCCGGTCGTCGATCCCATCCCGCGGCCGCCTGCCGAAGTCAGGACTTATGTTCGAACACACCGTCTCGACCCTGTCTATCTGGAGGGCGAGGTGGTTACCGGCGCCACCTTGCCCGACACGGTCGAACTGCGCGAAGTTCCGGACTACAGATATCGCTATGTCTATGTGAACAATCAGCCGGCGCTGATCGATCCGGACACACGGCGCATCATGTACGTGGTGCGCTGACGTCGTTTTTTGCGGAAGCGGCCGCCGCACCAGCCGCCGCCGCCCGCAGGCAGTCCGGCCGCCTCACGCGCGGACCGCGCATCAATCCTTTGCGAAAACGATTCCGCTCTTCGGGGCCATCGGCTAGCGGTTCACCGTTTCACGGAAACGCCGAACCGCTTTGTCTCGCTGTTTTTAAGCAATTCCGGACGGAAAACCGTTTCACGCGTTTGCTGGAATTGCCCTAGACAGTCGAGGAATCCGGCAAAGGAGCCAGCATGACGTCAGACCCCGCCGCCTTCGAACGCTATCGGCGTTCGCCGAATGACAGGACGACCTTGCCGCGTCTTCTCCTGGGAACGGTGATCGTCGTTCTGTTCTGGGCCGCGACGACCGCTGGCGTGCTGTTCGGGGGCGCCTACGCCTTCTTCGCATGGCAGGGCTCGTCCGGCGTTGCTTCGCCCACACAGGAGTTCCTCGCATCGCCCGTTGGCATTCTCGCCGCGCTTGCCTCCTTCGCCGGCATCTGGATCGGCCTGTGGATCGCCATGCGCTGGGTGCACCGCGAGAAGCTGTCGGCGCTGCTCGGCGTCAGCCACCGCGTTTCGCGGTCGGGCTTCCTCAAAGGGCTGATCGCGGTGCTGATCACCTCGCTCGTATCCGAAATCCTGCTCTATTTGCTGGAGCCGGAAATCGCGCGCGGCACGATCAGCCTGTCGGCCTGGCTGTTGTTCCTGATCCCGATCGTCGCGCTCACCTTGTTGCAGACGTCGTCCGAAGAGGTGCTGTTCCGCGGCTATCTGCTGCGTGGCCTGGCCAACCGGTTCAAGAGCCCGTTCATCTGGGCGCTGCTGCCCGGCCTTCTGTTCACCTCGCTGCACTGGAGCACCAGTTCGTCGGCCGCCATCAACGCCTGCGTGCTGGCCTCGATCGCGGCCTTCGCGCTGTTGTTGACGCTAGTGGTCTACGCCACCGGCAATCTCGGCGCCGCTCTCGGCGCCCATCTCGGCAACAATCTGACCGGCTTCCTGCTGATCTCGCATCAGGAGAGCTACAATTCCTTCGCTTTGTTCAACGCCAAGCCACTCGAGGGGCCGGGCTGGACGACATCGGATGCTGTGCTCATCGCTCTCGTCGGCATCGCTTGCAGCCTGCTGACGATCGTGCTGCTGTTGCATCCCCGTTCGCCGCTCAGGGTTACAGCTTGGCAAGAGGCCTGATGACGGCCAACACCGGCGCTGCCGGCAGCTTTTCCACGAGAGGAATTTTTTCTTGACATGGTGAGTGCAGCTATGGTACATATTTGCCTATGGTGCAGATTTGCGCCAAAGACCCGCCGCACAGGCGGGTTTTTCGTTTGATGCTTCTCAACGAACGCGCCGGCGAACGCTCCGGAAGAACCCGTCAACCAGGGTTCGTTGCCCTGAGCAAATCCGCCCCTGACTTGACTCTGGCGCCGATTTCCTGTCTACACGCCTCGAATTCCGCGACGAGTATCCCTCCGAGCAAGCCGACCAGGACGCCGAAACCTCTTTGAGGCGGGTGCTGTAAATCGATCCTGGAGGCCAACACCCGGCAGCGCTGAGCGCCCCCGGGTGCTTTTTGGTTTTGGCTTTTGCTCGCCACGAGACTTGGACAGTTGGCGCGAACGCATTACCTCTCGGGCACCATCCGGCTGCCAGGGAAAAGGAAAACGAATGTTTGAATCGCTGCAGGAGCGTCTTGGCTCCATCCTGAACGGCCTCACTGGCCGCGGCGCGCTGTCGGAGGCTGACGTCTCGGCTGCGTTGCGCGAGGTGCGCCGCGCGTTGCTCGAGGCAGACGTGGCGCTGGAAGTGGTGCGTGCCTTCACGGACAAGGTGCGCGAGAAGGCGGTCGGCGCCGCCGTGCTGAAGTCGATCAAGCCCGGCCAGATGGTCGTCAAGATCGTCCATGACGAGCTGGTCGACATGCTTGGCGCGGAGGGCGTCGCCATCGACCTCAACGCGCCGGCGCCCGTCGTCGTCATGATGGTCGGCCTGCAGGGCTCGGGCAAGACGACGACCTCGGCCAAGATCGCCAAGCGGCTGACCGAGCGCCAGAACAAAAAGGTCCTGATGGCCTCGCTCGACACGCGACGCCCCGCCGCGCAGGAGCAACTCCGCCAGCTCGGCGAGCAGGTCAAGGTCGCGACGCTTCCTGTCATCGATGGTCAGTCGCCGGTCGACATCGCCCGGCGCGCGGTGCAGGCGGCCAGGCTCGGCGGCCACGACGTCGTCATTCTCGACACCGCTGGCCGGACCCATATCGACGAGCCGCTGATGATCGAGATGGCCGACATCAAGAAAGTGTCGAGCCCGCATGAAATCCTGCTGGTCGCGGATTCGCTGACCGGACAGGACGCCGTCAATCTGGCCAAAAGCTTCGACGAACGCGTCGGCATTACCGGCCTGGTGCTGACCCGCATGGACGGCGACGGCCGCGGCGGTGCGGCGCTCTCGATGCGCGCCGTCACCGGCAAGCCGATCAAGCTGATCGGCACCGGCGAGAAGATGGACGGGCTGGAGGAATTCCACCCCAAGCGCATCGCCGACCGCATTCTCGGCATGGGCGACATTGTCAGCCTAGTCGAGAAAGCCGCCGAAAACATCGACGCCGAACAAGCGGCTGCGATGGCCCGGAAGATGCAGTCGGGCAAGTTCGACCTCAACGACCTCGCCGGCCAGCTTCAGCAGATGTCGAAGATGGGCGGCATGGGCGGCATCATGGGCATGATGCCCGGCATGGGCAAGATGAAGGACCAGATGGCCGCCGCCGGTCTCGACGACAAGATGTTCGGCCGCCAGCTCGCCATCATCTCGTCGATGACCAAGGCCGAACGTGCCAACCCCGATATTCTCAAGCACTCGCGCAAGAAGCGAATCGCGGCAGGCTCCGGCACCGATGCGGCCGAGATCAACAAGCTCCTGAAGATGCATCGCGGCATGGCCGACATGATGAAGGCGATGGGCGGCAAGGGCAAAGGTGGCGGCCTGATGCGCGGCATGATGGGCGGCCTCGCCTCCAAGATGGGCCTCGGCGGCATGATGCCGGGTGGTCCTGGGGGCATGATGGGTGGCGGCATGCCCGATCTGTCGAAGATGGACCCCAAGCAGCTCGAAGCCTTGCAGAAGCAGGCGCAGGCCGCCGGCCTCGGTGGCATGAAGGGCCTTCCCGGCGGCGGCCTGCCCGGCCTGCCCGGCGGCATGAAGCTTCCGGGGCTTCCCGGCCTGGGTGGCGGCGGCTTGCCCGGCCTCGGCAAGAAGAAGTGAGGGCGCGATGAACGAAGACAAGGACATGGCCGACGCGCGCACCGTTCTAGCCGGCTATCGCGCCTCGATCGACAACATCGATGCGGCCTTGATCCACATGCTGGCCGAGCGCTTCCGCTGCACCAAGGCGGTCGGCGTTTTGAAGGCCGAGCATGGCCTGCCGCCGGCCGACCCGGCGCGCGAGCAGGAGCAGATCGCCCGCCTTCGCCAGTTGGCGAAGGATGCGCATCTCGACCCGGATTTCGCGGAAAAATTCCTCAACTTCGTCGTCCGCGAAGTGATCCGCCATCACGAACAGATCGCCGCTGCCAACGGCGTGACGAAAACCAACTGAACCCAAATCAACGAACTTAGAATTTCAGGAGAAAAGAAATGCCATTGAAGATCCGACTGGCCCGCGCGGGCTCGAAGAAGCGCCCTTACTACCACGTCGTCGTCGCCGACGCCCGTTCGCCGCGCGACGGCCGTTTCATCGAGTCGCTCGGCTCGTGGAATCCGCTGCTGCCGAAGGACGGCGAACGCGTCAAGGTCGACGCTGACCGCGTCAAGCACTGGCTGTCGCACGGCGCCCAGCCGACCGACCGCGTGCTGCGCTTCCTCGACGAGGCCGGCCTTGCCAAGCGCGAGACCCGCTCCAACCCGAAGAAGGCCGAGCCCGGCAAGAAGGCGCAGGAACGCGCCGCCCTGTTGAAGAAGGCGCAGGAAGACGCCGCCGCCGCGGCCGCGGCAGCTTCCGCGGCACCGGCCGAGGCGGAAGCCGCCACCGCCGAATAATTATTGCCCTATCGCATCTCACGAAAACGGCGGGCCTTTGCCCGCCGTTTTGCTGTTCATTGGTCGAATGCGGCTCCGTCAATAGCCGCTCGGGCAGCGGTCGACATAGACGCGGCCGTAACGGTCGCGATAGCGGCACTGGCCGGCTTCGCTGGCATGGCCGATCAGCGCGCCGGCCACGGCACCAACCGCGCCGCCCACGACAGCGCCCTGGACCGGGTCGCCGGCCACGGCCGCGCCAACCGCAGCCCCGCCAAGGCCGCCGACAGCCGCACCCTTTTCCGTTTGCGAGCACGCGCCGAGTGCCGTTGCCAACACCAGAATGGTCATGATTTTCTTCATTGTCGCTCCTCTCACAAGGGATCGCCGTCCTCGCCGCCAAGTCATTAACTCTCGTACGGCTAAATTGATCCCTGACGATGGAACGCCGCTCGCCAGGCGAACCCCAGGCAAGCTGGCGCCCCGTATGGGTCATGCCCCGCTGAGGCGCTTCAGCTTGGCGAGGCCGGCCGCGAAATCCTTGCCGAACATTGTTCTCTCCTCGCGATTATCGGCCGAACGGGAGCAGCGCGCGCACTTTGAGGTCGCGCAGATACAGACCGCCCCACAGAACGATGCCGAGATAGACGCCGAACAGCGTGTGCGAGAACAGCGGATTGCCGATCCGCGCATTGGTGGCGATGGCTCCGCCCATATAGGCGGTGAGCAGGATGGCGCCGAGCACCGATGTGCGCGGCAAGACGTAGAGCGCGGTCGAGATCAGGCCGATGACGCCGAGCAGGCGAGCGGCGGCAGTTTGATGGCGCCGTCGAAGATCATGAACAGCACGATGACGGCGCTGAGCACGCGGCCGGTCCACAGGGCGCCCGGCGAGACGGGCGCGGTTTCGGAAATGCTCATGGTGTTCCCTCCAGTGGTTCGAGCCCTTTCAGCAGGGGTCGTGCCAAGGACGCGCCGTGCGCCGGCGATCCGACAAGGTCCGGAGTACTTTTTGAGCCCGTGAGAGCAAAGTCGTCCTGTCGCGATCCTTCCCAGTGCTCGCGGTTATGCTGCGGCGGCAGGTCGAGCACCTACGAAAAGTAAAACTCCTCGGCCGGCAGCATTTTCGGCGGCGTCTCGCCCAGCGCCTCGAACACCGAGATCTCGCAGACGCGGCAGAGACCGTCGAGGGCGAGGTCGTTGGCCTCGGTGCCGAACGGGTCCTCGAGTTCTTCCGAAAGCGCGTCGAGGCCGAAGAAGGTGTAGGCGATCAGCGCCGTGAACAGCGGCGTCGCCCAGCCGGTGCTCGAGATCAGGCCAATGGGCAAAAGCAGGCATACGATGTAGGCCGTGCGATGCACCAGCAGCGTATAGGCGAAGGGCAATGGCGTGCCGGCGATCCGCTCGCAGCCGGCCTGGATGGCGGTGATCGATGCCAGCCTTTCATCCAGGATGCGGAAGCCGATCGGGTCGAGTTCGCCGGCCTGGCGCTGTGCATTGGCGCGTCGGCCCATGCGTCTGACCATTTCGTCCGCCGGATTGGCGAAGTTCGCAGCCGTTTCAGCCTCAGTGGCGACGAAAGCGCGGGCGTCTTCCACGCTGTCGATCTTGCGCAATTGCCCGCGCAGGAAATGGCAGAAGGCCAGCGCCTCCATGAGCAGGGCGCGCTGTTCGCTCCGGTCGGCGATAAGGCTAGTGGTGGCGCGCGCCAGGTTACGGATTTCGAAGACCAGCGTCCCCCACAGCTTGCGCGCTTCCCACCAGCGGTCGTAGGCGGCATTGTTTCGGAACGAGAGATAGATCGACAACGTCACGCCAACCAAACCAAAGGGCGTGATGTTGAAGGCTCCGAGATCCAGGCGAAACCAGCGCGCAATGGCGACGATGACCGCCGAATAAAGGGCAAAGCCGATGATCTGAGGCAAGATGCGTGGCACCACGGAACCGCGCATGATGAAGAACAGCTGCAGGAACGTGGGACGCGGGCGAACGATCATCGGAAGCCTTTCACGGACCGGCATCGGCCCTCAGCATCTCTATTGTGCGACGCGACAGGCCGGCAAGCCCAGCCACCAGCGACATCGCCATGTCGTCCGCGCAGCGCGCGGACTATCGGCACTCGCCGGCCGCGGATATTGAGGAGCATGCGGACTGCGGCGGCATCCTGCATCGGATGGAGAAAGCAATGACCGGCGAGACCGATCTCAAGACATTATTGGCATCGATGACGCCGGAATTGCTCGCCGGCACCTATGTCTTCGCGGCGCTGGCGCCCGGCATCGCCCAGCCGGCAGGTCTCGATCCGGTGATGATCTTTCGCGAGCGCGAGGGCGTGACGCTGATCGTGGCCGAGGAGGCGGCGAAGACAGCGGGGCTGACCGCTTCGTTCCGCTGCCGGATGATAACGCTGAACATCCATTCGTCGCTGGAAGCGGTCGGCTTCCTCGCCGCCATCACCACGCGCATGGCCGCCGCCGGCATGGGCGTCAATCCGGTCTCGGCTTTCTACCATGACCATCTGTTCGTTCCGGCCGAGCGGGCTGAGGAAGCAATGGAAGCGCTGCGGAAACTGGCGGAGGAAAACAAGGTGTAGCGCATCGGCCAAGCTGCCAATCTCCCCCCTTGTGGGGGAGGAAAGACGTGTGCCATCGACGAGTAGAGGAAGGACGTACGTTCGCCAAACCAGGCGCCCTTCCTCTCCCTCCGGAGGGGGGAGAGGTGGCGCTGCGAAGCAGCGACGGAGTGGGGGAAGGCGGTCTTCAAATGCGCCGCCGCCGACAACCAGGGTCTTGATGAGGCCGAGGCCGGCTTGAAACAACAACAGCCGAGCCGGGTCGACCCCCACTCCGGCCCTTCGGGCCACCTCTCCCCCGATCGACGGGGG
>NZ_JAMYTH010000080.1:0-10192 GCF_040322415.1 Mesorhizobium sp. M0152 | reverse complement strand
CGTCGGCTTTGACGGCCGGCGTTGCTCCGTCGTTCATGCCCTCACCGAGCAGTCGCCCGACATCAGCCAAGGCGTTGACGAGGGACGAGGGCAGGACCTCCAGCAGGGAGCGGGAGATCAGGGCCTCATGTTCGGCTACGCATGCCGCGAAACCGACACCCTGATGCCTTTGCCGATCCAGCTCGCTCATCGCTTGACGAAGCGGCAGGCCTATGTCCGGAAGGCACGACAGCTTGGCTGGTTGCGTCCGGACATGAAGTCCCAAGTCTCAGTGCGCTATGAGGGGTTGCGCCCGGTCGCTCTGGATACCATCGTAGTGTCGACCCAACATGACGAGCAAGTTTCACAAGAGACTGTCCGCGAGGGCGTCATTGAGGAAATCATCAAGCCCGTCCTGCCGACCCACATGGCGACGGAAGGCATCAGAATTCTGGTCAACCCGACGGGGCGGTTCGTAGTCGGCGGGCCGCGCGGTGACTGCGGTCTCACCGGACGCAAGATCATCGTCGATTCCTATGGCGGGATGGGTCGTCACGGCGGCGGCGCCTTTTCGGGCAAGGACCCGTCCAAGGTTGACCGCTCGGCTGCCTATGCGGCCCGGTATGTCGCAAAGAACATCGTCGCCAGCGGACTTGCGGACGTGTGCGAGGTGCAGCTTGCTTACGCAATCGGCGTGGCCAGTCCGGTTTCCATCATGGTCAACACGTTTGGGACAGCAAGGATTGAGGAAAGAAGGATCGAGCGCCTCATTCTTGAGATGTTTGATCTCAGACCGAAAGGCATCATCAAGATGCTTGATCTCTTACGGCCTATATACCGCGATACTGCGACCTATGGCCATTTCGGCCGCGAAGAGCCTGATTTCACCTGGGAGAAGACAGACAGAGCCGACGAATTGCGTCGCGAGGCAGGACTCGGCGCCCCGTGAGGGCCGCCGGCAAACGGCTTGGCAAGCCCATTCCCACTTGGCAGACCCGCGCCCGCCCGGGCGTGGCAAGAAGCCGGCTCGGGTTTTTGGCGGAGACATTGATGCCGGACTATGACGTGCTTTGCATCGGCAATGCCATTGTCGACATCATCGCCCAGTGCGACGAGGAATTCCTTCAGACCAACGGCATCATCAAGGGCGCGATGAACCTCATCGACACCCAACGCGCCGAACTGCTCTACAGCCGCATGGGGCCGGCGATCGAGGCCTCCGGCGGCAGCGCCGGCAACACAGCGGCCGGCGTCGCCTCCTTCGGCGGCCGCGCCGCCTTCTTCGGCAAGGTTTCCAACGATGCGCTGGGCGAGATCTATGCGCACGACATCCATGCCCAGGGCGTCGCCTTCGACACCAAGCCGCTCACCGGCGAGCCGCCGACGGCCCGCTCGATGATCTTCGTCACTCCCGATGGCGAGCGCTCGATGAACACCTATCTCGGGGCCTGCGTCGAACTCGGGCCGGAGGACGTCGAGGCCGACAAGGCCTCGGGCGCCAAGGTCACCTATTTCGAGGGCTATCTGTGGGACCCGCCGCGCGTCAAGGAAGCGATTCGGCAGACGGCGAAACTGGTGCATGCGGCGGGCCGCGAAGTCTCGATGACGCTGTCGGATTCGTTCTGCGTCGACCGCTACCGCGACGAATTCCTCGACCTGATGCGCTCCGGCACCGTCGACATCGTTTTCGCCAACAGCCACGAGATCAAGTCGCTCTACCAGACATCTTCGTTCGACGAGGCGCTGGCGAAGATCCGCAAGGACTGCAGAATAGCCGCCGTCACCCGCTCGGAAAAAGGCTCGGTCATCGTGCGCGGCGACGAGACCGTGGTCATCCAGGCGACCGCCATCAGGGAGCTGGTCGACACGACCGGCGCCGGCGACCTCTACGCCGCCGGCTTCCTGCACGGCTACACGCAGGGCCGCGACCTCAAGAACTGCGGCGACCTTGGCTCGCTGGCGGCCGGACTGGTGATCCAGCAGCTCGGGCCGCGCCCGCGCCAGAACCTGCGCCGCGAGGCTAAACAGGCGGGGTTGCTTTAGGTGCTAAGGACGCTCCGAACAATAACTGAATCTCGAGCGATAGCGGCTGCGGCTGTGTGACTCACAGCTATGGGATTCCGGCGCGCCACAACTGGCTGTATGTCGATGGTATGATCGACGAAGACGGCATCCGCTATCGCTGGAAGACGGTGGGGCGCAAGCTTGACGAGCGCGGCCGTCGAATGTTTGCGGCGGCTGAAGCGGGCACGGCGGGCTGGGGCGGCCTTGCGGCGGTCTCGCTGATCACGGGGCTTGCCCACTCGATGATCAATCGCGGCCAGGACGACCTGGCGCCATGCCGCTGGCTGCGGGGCAGGTTCGCCGGTCCGGCGGCGGGCGCAAGGCGGTGAGTGAGGTCGATCCGGCCTGACCCCGGAGCTGAAGCGGCTGGTAGAGCCTGTTACGCTTGGCGACCCGAACGAGCGCTGCTGTGAGTGTCGGAAAGATGGACAAGCTCGCCGACGCCTTGATGGCATTGGGCCATCCGAGCAGCGCCGATACGGTTGCCAAGGAGTTGGTCAAGCTTGGCTACTCGCGCCAGCACAATCGCAAGGCTGACGAGGGATCGCGCCATCAGTGTCAGGTTATAAAAGGTCGAGTTGCAGAAGCTGGCCGACGAGACGGGCTTGACTTTGCACGTCCACCATTATCCGCCCGGCACATCGAAGTGCAACAAGATCGAGCACCGCCTGTTCTGCCACATCACCCAGAATTGGCGGGGCCGACCTCGAAAGCCGCCTGACGGTGGTCGAGTTGATCGGCGCGACGACGACCAGGACCGGCCTCAAGGTCGACTGCGTCCTCGACACGCGCACCTACGAAAAGGGCTTCAAGGTGTCCGATGCAAATGCCCAGCATCGACATCGTCAGCGACAAGTTCCATCCTGAACCCTCAGACCACGAAAACGGTAGCGATTATTCTCCATGAGGTCCTAAGAACCAGTTCCTCCGTTGCTCGAGGAATCGTGACCGATTGACTGAACGCCGAGGTTGACGCCAGCGCGTACAGCGGGGATTGGGTCCCCACAATCTCCTATTCACAGCCTGAAGGAAGTCGTGAAATGACCCAATCGCGGGCCACCTGGCCCAGCAGAGTGGCGATAACCAGTTCCCGGCCGGCCGGCTGATGCCAACGCCGCGTGATCTTTTCTCTGCCAGTCCCAGCGAGATCAGGCGTTCGGCCAAAGTCTGAGGCAACGGTCGGTGGGCCCCCGCTTCATTGCTTGAGAGAGGCATGCTCGTCTTCGTCAATATCTCGCAGCCGCTTCACACAAAAGTTCGAAGGGCAGCCGATGCAACAAAACTCGAAATAAAAATTTGCTGATTCTTAACACGGCGAGATCGTTGGCGATGGTAACCTCGGGGCAAGGTCTGAGATCAAGCGCGGCTACAAAGGTGCCGACAGTCCTTCAGGCCGCCGCACGGCACGCACAGAAGGGTCCACAGCCAATGGCAAGAGCGCTGATCCTAATTGGAGGCACGGTAATGGGCTCGGGTCTGCTCTACGTCCAGGCTGCTCAGCGTCTTGGTCTTCAGCCAATTACCCTTTCTGACGATCCAACTCGGTACGACCATTTCGCGGCGAAAGGGGCTGAGACAATCCGTGTTGATACAGACGATCTGGATGCGCTGATCCGCGAATGTTGCCGGCTCCGAGGGACCTATGACATCGCAGGCATCACGGCCGCTGCGGATTCGTTTTATGCGACAGTTGGCAAGCTCTGTCGGCACTTCGATCTACCCGGACCGAACCCGGAAGCTATCGAACAATGCTGCGATAAGTATACTCAGCGTCAACTTCTCGCGGCCTCAGGCGTTCCGATACCTGCTTATCGCTTGGCGTCCAATGCAGCGGACGTAGAGGATTCTGCCGCGGAGATCGGACTGCCGGTGATAGTTAAGCCGGTGGTTGGCAGCGGCAGCAGTGGGGTCCAATTGTGCCACAGTTTCGGTGAATTGGCCGAACATACGGCCTATTTGTTGAGCGGTAACCACATATGGCGTGCGTCCCCAAGGATCCTTGTCGAAGAATACGCACAAGGTCCGCATTATACCATTGATATAATGGGGGATGACGTCATTGGGATTGGCGCGCTTGACTTCTGCCGCCCACCCCATTTCGTCTATCGTGAGCTCACCTATCCAGCCGTGCTGACTGGATACAAGCGCAAGCGTATCGCCGATGTTTCGCTGAACTGTTTGCGCGCTCTAGGGCTTGGCTGGGGGCCAACGAACATTGAACTCCGCTGGACGAAGCGAGGGCCAGTCGTCATTGAAGTCAATCCGCGTATGCCGGGTTCGCCCTGTCCTCAAATGGTCCAACTGGTCTACGGTGTCGATCTCGTCACCGAGCATATCAAGCTTGTCATCGGTGACGAATGGAATTTGCTCAGAAGCAATCCGCAGACTGCGGTTTTGCGGTTGCTAGTTCCTAATCGCGATGGCACCATCGATTGGACCGATCTCGGGGCTGCTGATGTACCAGGTGTCGCCGAAATTAAGTTCTATATTAAATCTGGGACGCCAATCATCCGGAAAGGTGATTATCGAGACTGTATAGGATATGTTCTCGCTACGTCACCAAACATCGATCTGACCAGACAGATACTTCAACGTGCGGTCGACTTGATTCATTTGTCAATCATGCCTTTGAATACCGATAATTGAAAGTGACTCAAGAAGTATTTGCTTCCAAGCTCATATGGCGATCCTGGCGTTAGGGGTCCGGACGGAGGCGATCTTTGAAGCGACCGACTATTCCGTGGCTGTCTTGCGGTAGGCGCATCTTGGGGTGCGCAGAACAGCATGCGACCGAGGACGGCGCAGCCGATGGCGACTTTGGTCTGCTGAATGGGAAGCGACCGTGTCCGCAAACGCCACCCGAGGCAGGCGCTGGTGAGCCGACACGCGACATTTGAGGTTTCGTTCACTCTTCAGTCGGTCAGGCCGCGCCAAGGTGCGGACCATCAAAAGTCGTTGACAATAACTATGAACGACAATATGTCGACAGAACGAGCGACCGGCTTTCGCGACACACAAAACGAGTCTTCGCAGGCTATTCCCTGCGGTTTAATATGGATGGAGATTTCAGATGCAGATACCTCAACTCAGGGGCATCCTGACGGCCCTCGCCACACCCTATGATGATAGCGGTCGCCTGGACCTAAAGGCCTTGGACAAGCTCGTTGAGTATCTCATCTCCAACGGCGTGCATGCCCTCATCCCGGGGGGCTCGACTGGAGAATACTACTCCCAGACGCTGGAGGAACGGAAAGCCGTCCTCGGGCGCGTGGCCGAGGTCGTGAAGGACCGCATCCCACTTTATGTCGGGGCCAACAGCATGCGGCCCGAGGAGACGATTGAGGTCGCAAAGTTCGCCGAAGGCCTGGGCTACGGGGCGCAGTTGCTCGCGGCTCCGCCTTACTCCCTGCCGGACAAGTCGGAACTCATTGCGCATTTCCGCAACATCGCCAAGAGCACGCCACTGCCGATCATCCTCTATAATTTCCCCGCCCGCACCGGCGTGGACATGGACAAGGAGTTCCTCGAAGGCGTCCTCGATATAAAGAAGATCTTCGCCATCAAGGAATCGAGCGGTTCAATTTCCCGCTACTACCAGCACATGGTCCTCTATCCCGAGCTGCAACGCGTCTGCGGTTTCGATGATCAGGTCTTGGATCAATTCCTGTGGGGCACGCGCTCCTGGATCGCCGGCGCTTCCAACTTCCTGCCGGCAGAACACGTCGCCCTATACAACGCGTGCGTCAAGAAGGAAGACTTCCTGCTTGGGCGTAAGCTGATGAAGGCAATGATGCCTTTGATCTACTTGCTGGAGAACGCAGGCAAGTACAATCAGTACGTCAAATACGGCGCGTCGCTCGCTGGCATTCCGATCGGCGATGTGCGCTCGCCGCTGATCGGCCTGTGTGATGCGGAGCGCTCCGACTTCCGCAAGCTCTACGAAGCCCTAAAGTCGCAGAACATCGCCTCCTGGGTGCATTGAAAGTACCCCAATAGGTTGAGGACATAAGATGACCGTCAATATCAAGATGCCCGCGACGTTCGAGACGCGCCCATTTATCAACGGCGAATATTGCGTTACGGAACGCGGCGAAACGTTTGCGACTTTTAACCCTGCCACGGGCAAGGAACTGGCGCAGGTTTCCTCGGGCGACGAGGCCGACATCGACAGGGCTGTCGCGGCCGCGCGCGCTGCCTTCGAAAGCGGATCGTGGTCGCGCCAAACGCCCCGCGACCGCAAGAAGACGCTGCTGCGCTTCGCCGACCTGATCGAAAAAAAACGCGAAGAACTCGCGCTGATCGAGACGCTCGACTGCGGGAAGCCTCTGAACGATTCCCGCAACGTCGATCTTCCCGACAGCATCGAGACCCTGCGCTGGCATGCCGAGGCGACGGACAAGCTCTACGATCAGATGTCTCCAGCCCCGCTCGACGTCGTTTCCATGATCGTGCGCGAGCCGGTCGGGGTTATCGGCGCGGTCCTGCCGTGGAACTTCCCGCTGTTTGTCGCCATGTGGAAGATTGCGCCTGCGCTCGCTACCGGAAATTCCGTCGTCGTCAAGCCGGCGGAACTGACCTCGCTTTCGATGCTCCGCCTTGCGGCCATCGCCGCCGAAGCCGGTCTTCCCGACGGCGTGCTTAACGTCGTGCCGGGCATGGGCCCGACCGCCGGCCGCGCGCTCGGCCTGCACATGGACGTCGATTGCATCAGCTTCACGGGCTCCGGCGAGGTCGGCCGCTACTTCCTGAAATACGCCGCCGAATCGAACATGAAGCGCATTGTCTTGGAATGTGGCGGCAAGAGTCCGGCCATCGTTCTTGATGACGTGACCGACTTCACCCCCGTTGTCGAGCAGATCGCGGCCGGGTTCCTGTTTTGCCAGGGGGAGAACTGCTCCGCCGGCACGCGCTTGATAGTCGCCGAGAAAATCCGCGAACCTCTGCTCGCGAAGCTCAAGGAAACCGTCAAGGCCTGGAAGGTCGGAGATCCGTTGGATTCCGCTACAAAGATCGGCGCCATGATCGAGGAGCCGCATATGCATAAGGTCCTCTCTTACATCGAGAAGGGCCAATCCGAGGGCGCGAAGCTGACCCTCGGCGGCAATCAGGTATTGAAGGGAACCGGCGGCTACTTCATCGAGCCGACCATCTTCGAAGGCGTGACGAACGACATGGTAATCGCGCGCGAGGAGATTTTCGGCCCCGTCTTGTCAGTCATCAGCGTCCGTGACGACGCCGAAGCCGTGCGCATCGCGAACGACACGAATTACGGCTTGGCGGCGTCGCTCTATACGAACGACCTCAACCGCGCTCACCTGATCGCAAGGTCGATCCGCGCCGGCACTGTTTCGGTCAATTGCTACTCGGAAGGCGACTTCGCGGTCCCGTTTGGCGGCTACAAGGAATCCGGCTTCGGCGGAAAGGACAAGGGCTTCGCTGCTCACGACCAGTATACCGAGACGAAAGCTATCTGGATCCAACTGCGCTAGTCGGCGCAGGGTTCGGATCGGTCGCTTAAGGAAGGCTTGATTCTTTCGGGTCATTCCTGATCGGGATCGGCGAATTTGCGTCAAGGACACCTTATGCTCGACGACAATGGCCAGGCGAAGGACAGGCTTCTCGCCCAACTGGCGGCAGGAGTTCCGGTGTTCTGGATCAACCACGCTCTTGCGCAATCGCATGACGGCGATGCGTATCGTCAGGATATCGCCAACGCGCGGCAGCGTTTGCGCGATGCCCGTTACCATCTTCAGGGCTCTTTCCCTGCGACTCGCGGCTCGGCCGACGTCATCGAATCGCCGCTGCTTGCCGCCGAAGATCTCGCGAAGCGCTGGAACATTCCACGCTGGCTCGTCAAGGCTGACCATTCCCTGCCGATTGCCGGGTCGATCAAGGCGCGGGGAGGGTTCAACGAGGTGCTCGCCTTCGCGGAACGGGTGGCGGCTGAGAACGGTCTCGCCCGGACGTCCCTGGAGCGGCCGAACTACACGCACCCGGACGCGCGTTCCGTCTTTTCACACTATTCGGTCGTCGTCGGTAGCACGGGCAATCTGGGCCTGAGCGTGGGCATGATCGCCTCTAGCCTCGGCTTCCGCACGATGGTGCACATGTCGCGCGACGCCAAAACCTGGAAGAAGAATCTTCTGCGCGCCAATGGCGTCGAGGTCGTCGAGCATACCGGGGACTATTCGATCGCCGTCCAGCAGGGGCGCCAAGCCGCCGAAGCCGACCCGAAATGCCACTTCGTCGACGACGAGCATTCGATAGACCTGTTTGCCGGCTATGGCGCCGCCGCAGCCGAACTGGCTTCGCAACTTGGGGATCGGCGAATTGTCGTCGATAACGATAATCCACTGTTCGTCTATGTGCCTTGCGGCGTCGGCGGCGCGCCCGGCGGGATCACCTACGGACTGAAGTCGCTTTTCGGAAAGAACGTACATTGCTTCTGGGCTGAGCCTTCGGCTTCGGCCTGCATGCTCCTTCAGCTGTTGATTGGCGTTCACCGCAGCGTGTCCGTCTACGATATTGGTCTCGACAACGCAACGGAAGCGGACGGACTGGCCGTCGGCAGTGCATCTCCATTCGTCGCGCCACTGATGGCTGACCAAGTCTCCGGCATCTATACCGCGAACGATGGTCACATGCTGGACATGATGCTGTGCGTGCGGGACGCCCAAGGCCTCCAGGTAGAGCCTTCTGCGGCCATTGCCTTACTCGGCCCGCTCTTCCTGACCGCGAGCGAGGAAGGCCGCAGTTATGTTCAGGCGCATGGACTTGGGCGAACTTTGCCGAATGCGACGCATATTTCGTGGACGACGGGCGGCTCGCTGGTTCCGGCCGCCGAATGGCAATTACTCTACGAACGCGCGGAGGCTTTCCGCGGCAAGGTGAGCGCGCTGGCCGACGCCTGGAAGCAATGATATTCGTGGGTGCTAAGTTGTCGAACTTACCTGCCGGTAGAGCCGACGGCTGGCTTCTCAGCGTTTAACGGGAGACTAAAATGGCTCATGTTGTATTGGTCCGGCATGACAATGGTCCGGAGGACGACCGGGTCGTTGAGTTCTTCCAGGCGCACGGCGTTCCTCCCCGAACCATCAGACCTTTCCTGGGGGAGCAGCTGGATGTTGTCGACACATCGGTCGTCGGCAGCGTGATCTTTGGCGGGAAGTTTAACGTGTTCGACGATCACAAGTACCCATTTCTCAGGTTCGAAAAAGAATGGGCCGAGCAATGCATGAAGCAGAACGTCCCGCTGCTTGGGATCTGCCTCGGCGCCCAGGTCATGGCTACCGTGCTGGGCGCGAAGGTTGGACCCCTCCCTGGCGATCCAGGTGAATTCGGCTATTACGAAATCGTCGCAACGGAGGTCGGGAAAACCTATTTTCCGGAACGGCTGTACGTCGCAGAGTCGCACTACCACCAATTCGAAATCGCAGCCGGTGCCGACCTTTTAGCCAAAAGTGAGCTATTTGAGCACCAAGCATTCCGTTACGGTGAGAAGGCCTTCGGATTCCAATTTCATCCCGAGGCAAGTCCTTCAGTGTTTTACAGATGGCAGCAAGACCCTGGAAAATACGTTAGACCGGGCGCCCAGGACCGTGCCGAGCAGGACAGGTTGATGAAAATCCATGACCCTGCGCAACATGCCTGGTTCATGGGCTTTCAGGAGCGCTTTTTCGAGCCGGCGGTAGAAGCTGCCCGTTTGACCTAATCGCCGGGTGGTCGCATTCTTCGAGTATCCTACGCTCGGAAGAATGGCAGGACGTCCTGCAACTTCCGCCACATCCTCCACACGACCACGGAATAGCGTGCCGATGATAGACTCGTGAACGAACGTTTCGCCGACGTCCAGCAACCCCTTTGCAACACGCTGTGCCATGCGAGAGGAGGTGCCGGTGCCGCAGGGCGAGCGGTCGATCCCGCGTTCCCCGAAAAACACGGCGTTGCGTGCATTTGCTTCCGGGTGCTTGGCCTTATCAGCCCACATAACATGGCTCACCCCAGAAATCCGATCGTCCTCTGGATGCACTGGACCGACGGCATCCTGTACCAATTCGCGGACAAGACTAATCTTGAGGATATCGTCCGCCGTCATGCTGTCGAGACCAGTCCAGTTCTTCTGAGGTTCCACAATGGCATAGAAGTTGCC
>NZ_JAMYTH010000079.1:0-10299 GCF_040322415.1 Mesorhizobium sp. M0152 | reverse complement strand
GACATCCCTTGCCCGCAGCTCAAGCGCCCGCAAAATCGCTGCTGCCAGCCTCGCGCCGAAAGACTGTGTGAGATATCCGGGCTAGCGTCGACCGCATCCATGATGTGGCCGCGTGAAGAGCCGCGCTGGTTCGGGCCTTCGCCCGTGGCGCCGTGCACTTTGGTAGCGATGACCACGTTCCAACGCTTGATCCCGAGATCCCTAATCGACTGTCCGAGCAGCTTTTCGGACTCGCCGAAGAAATAGACATCGGCGGTGTCGAAGAAATTGACGCCAGCGGCAATCGAGCGGGCGACGATCTCGTTGACGCCCTTCTGGTCGAGGCTGGCGATGCTGCGCCATTCAGCGTTCTCGCCAGCGGCGCCGAATGTCAGGGTGCCGAGGCAGAGCTCGGAGACGAACATGCCGGTATTGCCAAGCTGGTTGTAGCGCATGATGGAATTTTTCCCGAGTGAAGGAATTGAATGAGATGATGGAAATAGGAGCGGGCCGTATTTGCGATTGTCTGGGGATGTGGGCTTTCGAGGGCGGCGTTAGAAAGGCCGTCTCCGTCCTTCTCTGAACCGCGCGCCTGAGAAGGCGGAAAGTAGCCGTGATGCACGACCCCCGCTTCGGGTGGGAAGCTGGCCCTGCAGATGGACAGGCGGCAGCCTTCGTTGGCTAACTCCTGCGGTGGCCAAATCTAGGCCGCTGGAGGCGGCCGCGACCATTGCCACCTTGCCTTCAAGCCCTAAATCCATTTTTCAATTAACACCACAAGCTTCTTGGCACCCTTGCAGAGCAGCAAGCATGTACCGTGCCAAACGAAAATTCCGTCTAAAACAACATGATAGCCCTGTTGATAAAACGTCTGTTTAGCACTTACGTCGGATTCCCTACATTTGTGTCGCATGTCCGGCGATACGCCTTCCAGTTCTGACGACAGCGTTGGGTAAGCAACTTAAGTTTTTGTTCCAAGTGAATTAGTCATGTATAATGTCGGTCCTTACGGACGCACTGGGCGGCGTGCTTGATCGCAACCAAGCGTGGGCAATATTGGGCTGATCGGAGTGCGGCTTCGTCTGTTGCCCAGAAGCGCCAACCAATTCCGGTACGCCGCTCGATCCAGCCAAATTCGAGCCCGAGATTGCTCTTGTCTCGGCATTCGCCATGTTACAACGCCTGGGCGCATCACACTTGTAGCGGACGCCGGCTGCTTGTTGGTTATAATGGCGCTAAAGGGTGATCTGGACCGCTACAAGTGTGATGCGATCCGGAGCAATCCGGAAGGTGATCCCTGAATGGTTTGGCGCCTCACGGTTCGACGAGGCAGTGGGAGCCGAGATCGCGCGGTTGCTGCAGCCGCTCAGCGTTGAAGCGTCCATCCAGGCGATCGCGCAGCGCGAGCATCAGTCTGGCGAAAAACAGCGCCAGATCGAGTTGGCGCTCGAATAGGCGCAAAGGGCCACCAGAGCGCGCCGACAGTATGATACGGTCGACCCCGAGAATCGTCTGATTGCTCACGAGCTCGAGCGCCGGTGGAACGGCGCTCTCGCGGCTGTACGCGCTCGAGGAAGAACTGGAGGCCCTGGTTCAACAGCGGCCGGCCGCTTTGAGCGCCGAGGGGCGCCGGCGCCTATTGCAAATGAGGGCCGACCTGGAGCCGGAGACGGTATAGTTGATCCACGCTGCGCGCTACTGATGCCCGACAAGGCTATTGCCGGACTACTCGATCGGGCTGGAAAGCGAACAGGTCGGATCGAATGGATGGTCGCAGTCGCATTGCGAGGCTTCCGCAACACGCACGGCATCGCGGTCTACAGTGACGGCGAATGGGCCGAGCGCGGCAAAGTCACGTTGACAGAAGCCGCCGGGATGCTCAATCTGAGTTCCGCGACGGTCCTTCTCAAGATTGCTGCCGGCATCATTTCCGCCGAGCAATATTGCAAACGCCCACCTTGGATTACCAAACGACGGGATATCGAACAGTTCGCCTCTGATTGAGCAAGCCGACACGTGCCCCCAACGGGCTGCCTTCATCAAATCTGGATCAAAAGACCTTTGTCTTTCAATGACGTAGCGAGATGGGCATTATGACGTGGGACCAAGGCCCGTTGTAGCGCTGGCTTATACGGCAACCATAGACATTCCCGCCCGCTCCATCATGGAAGGGCCAATGTGCCGATTCCGGAAAGAAGAGCGAGCCCGTCGGAATATCTTACGTTATTAGAACAGTCGCCAGAAGAGGTGCTTGAATAGAGAAGCAGCGAGACCCGGCGATGGATTGATAGATTTTAGATGCGACGGCAGAAGGAGCTCGAAAACGCTTGACCTCAACCAGCCGAAAAGAGAGGCCTCATAGCCCTTTTTCAGCTGCGGGAATCAAGAATCAGATGTCGGTGTCACACATGGCCATAGTGCTCGCGATGAACGACAACTGAAAAGGCGTAGTCGAGCAGCGTACTCCAAGAGAAAATAGGCAATCTCACTTCGCGCTGCACACAGCGTGCGAACGGCTGAAGTCCTGTGCAACCGAAAATCAATGCGCACAGGTCGGAGTTCTTGGAGACGAAGTCCTTACACGCACTAACGAACTCGGCTTCGGCGCGTTCGAAACTGGCCGTCGGAACCGCAGACCACTTGTCTGCGCTCCCCAAATTCTCGAATTCCGGGCACGAATAGTCCTCGCATACTCCCATGAACGCAAGGTTTGACGCGGGATCAATTCCGACGCTGACGAGATGGTGCTCGGTCAGTCGCCGAGGGAAGGCACACACAATCCCAACGCGTCCCGTGCTTCCGGTCAGCCGCTGCGCGAGAGGTACCTGCAAAAGGCTCGACATGAATACAGGCACCGATACTTCAGCCGCAACTTCTTTTTGGAAATACGCAAAGTTACCGCACTCGGCTGCGATGGCTCGGCACCCCATACGTTCGAGTCGACGCGCGGCCTGCAGTATGGGTTCTAGGCAAGCGGATTTATCCGACTGAATTATGAGCCGATCGGTGTCGACACCTTCGACTACCTCGTATTGGACGGGGAATGGATACGCACTTGCGTTCCGTACAGAGCCGGGAAAACCAGGATACACCTCGTCGAGCAGCATGATCCCCAAACCCATGCCGCAACCATATGTACCCGGTTGGGCGCGAATGACATCTATCCCAAAGTCGCGGTTTACAGACATTATATAACTCCCAAGCTGAGCATGTAGCGGATGAATTAAGGGACGCGGTCACCCACGGGATAAGACAGTCGCAAAAAAACTTCCGCCTTACGACAATAAGCTTCAAGAGCCGTGCCAACTGCAAGAATATCCGTTGAAAGAGTTTTATGCCCGTTGTTCAATGGGTTTAAATATACAGCGGAACAAAGCCACGCTGAACACGACTGTGTCTCAGACTCGACAAACCCGACATTAGGTGTCGGTCGCTGGCGTCAACTGTTTCATGTTTCCGAGGCGCAGAGCCCGGGGGCCAAGCCGGCGGTTAGAGTCCTCTCTGATTGGGGTCGTTTAGGTCAAGCACTCCTGCACTTGTTTTCTGGACCGTCCCGCAGGTCACTCGCTTCTCTTCGCGGTCGGCGCTCTGGCCGCAGCATGATGTGGGGGTGGACGGCCCCCGCACGGCATCGATGTGCCAGAATGAGGTCGTTACAGATCTCAAGCAAAGGGAGACCGTCCGTGGAACAAATTATTCGCATTGGCATCGGCACGTCAAAACACATCTTCCAGCTCCATTGTGTGAACGCAGCTGAGGAGCCGGCGCTGCGCAAAAAACTGCGGCGCAAGGAGGTGGTGGCGTTCTTTGAGAAGCTGCCGTCGACAGTGGTTGCGATCGAAGCGTGCGGGGGCTCGCACCACTGGGCACGCCTGCTGCAGTCGTTTGGGCATGAGGTGAAGCTGATCCCTCCTCAATATGTCAAACCGTACGTCAAGATATGCCCACCTGACCATATCTTCACGAAAGGCTTCACATAAATCGGCGGGATCAAACGCACGTCGTGACCGAGCGCCGCGATCTCGCGCGCCCAATAATGCGAACCGCCGCACGCCTCCAAACCAACCAGACACGGCGGAAGCTTTTCGAAAAAGCCCAGCAGCTCGGCTCGACGCAGTTTGCGATTGAAAATCGGCGCGCCTTCGGCATCGGCGCCATGAATTTGAAAAACGTTCTTGGCCAAATCCAGGCCGATGGTGCTAACGTGCTTCACGGAACGGCTCCCTTCCTTGTGGCGTTGCTCGCAACGACCACGTTTTAGCACTTAGATGCTGTCGGTAGCGGGGCCGTTCCACACCATCAATCTGGGAGAGAAGCGCGCGACAATCTGGGGTTCTTCCGCATATTTGATACTGTTGGCGAAGTCACGCCGGGGCTGCTTGAGCCATGAGACGTGTGAAGCGCGATGTCCTTGTCCGTGCGACGGGGTCTTCGGTGATCCAGCGCGCCAAACGCATGAGATTCATGGCCGCGGCTGTGGCAAGATGCTGAAGGTGGGCTTTGGCTTGACCGATGTAGCGGGCGTGGCGCATGCCGAAGGCGCGCACCGCGTACGATATTGTCGCTTCGATCCCAGCTCGGCAGGCATATAGTCTTGCGAATTCGGCTGTCTGCTGTCGTTGGCGCCCGTCCTTCAGCGCTTCGTGTTGATCTTGCATGCGCAGCGTCATGCTGCGCCGATTTGCATGTGCCCCTGCGCAATCAACGCGATCGGAGCAAGCACCGCAGTCTTTGCGGGAGAACTTGATCTTGAATACCGAGGTTGCACCATTGTCGGTAGCTGCAGTCCAACTGGAACTGTACGCCCCTCGCGGACAGGTGACGCGGCGTTCATCCCAATTGATTTGAAAGGCGTCGGCAGTGAAGCCCTTGCCCGCCTGGGCCTGCCAGCGCATGTCGCGACGAACAGGCCCAATCAGATCGACTCCAAAGCGTTGTCGGGTCTCAACAAGAATTCCAGCGCTGAGATAGCCTGTATCGACGAAGTGCTGAGATCGCAAAATACCCTGTTGTTCCAGGGCTTCGTGAACGGGTTCTGTGGCCTGGTCGTCGGCGACCGGCGCCGTGGTCGTTCGCACATGCGTAATGATCGGCGGCGCATCAGCATCGCACGTCTCTGTCAGATGCACTTTGTAGCCGACCCACGAGGCTAAGTTCTTGCGCGCGTAGTGAGCGTCAACATCGTGCGGCGTGCTGACGAACAGAACGGCCGGCGGAATGCCATCCGCCGCCGTGCGCCAACGCATCTCGCCGTCGAGCAGCATGAACTGTTGCACCCACATTAGGCGCAACGTCTCGACGGCCGGTATCGCGCGCAACCATGTAGGCGCATCCGCGGCAAAGATCGCCGCCAGGAGACGGTGCCCATCCTCTCCAATCTCGCGGGCGTGGTTCTTGACGCGCCGTTTCCTTGCGGGGCAATCGGGTTGCTAATGTTGGCCGTTGGTAGCGCTCCACCCAATGAGGCGCTGCCTGCACTCGCAGCCAATCTGGCGCTGCCACAGCCAACACCTCCAAGGCATGGCGCATGGCTTCGGTGATCCCCGCCATGCGGTTGAGACCGCTCACCGCCGCGACAACACGGGTTGAGTCAGTGCGCTGGCGATGTCAGGCCGCACGAGATGGCGCGATTTGGCGATGTCGAGAACAGCGTCAAACAATATCGCTTCAGCCCGGCCGGCAATCAGGCGCGCCCGAAACTCGCACAAGACCGTGTGGTCGAAGCCGGCATCGGTGAGCGAGAGAGCCAGCAGATACTTCCAGTCAATCCTGCTTCGCACGGCATCCGCCGCTTGTCGATCCGACAGACCCTCGGCGAATTGCAGCAAGGTGATGAGCGCCAGGCGCCATGGCGTCGCGGCAGGCTGACCGAGCGCGGGAAAGAGCGACGCGAACTGTTGGTCATGGAAGATCGGCCCCAAATCGTCGCGCAGGATCATCAGCATGCAGTCTCGCGGAAAAGCAGCTTTGGCGACCCGCATCGTTTCCTCAGGAATTCCGACTGAAAGGTCTGGCCGCAGCGACATTCAATGCTCCTCGAATCAGTGGGAATACCCAGGGAATCAAGGCTCTCTGCATTCGTCGAGCCCAAAGTGCTGACTTCGCCAACAGTATCATATTTGGTGCAGGTTGCGGGATTCACGGACGGTGCGAATAAGTTCATAGAGTCGGAATCGCAGTCGACGCCGTGATTTGCCCATGCTCCATGCCTTCCGTTCGCTGATTTCGCCCGAACTTTCGATTGTCCCGATTTTCCCGCAGGCTGACAGGGTTGTGCTTGTTGCCCGGCCGAAGGTGATGGAATCGTGCTGTCCATGTTGCGGCTGCCGGACGCGTTGCGTTCACAGTCACTACATGCGCCGGTTGGCCGATCTGCCGTTGGCAGGGGCGGATTGTCGAAATCCGGCTTCACGCACGACGGTTTCGATGCGCCGATCCACAATGCCCGCGCCGGATCTTCACCGAGAGGCTTTCCCGAGACGGTTCAACCGAAGGCTCGACGCACGGTTCGGCTCGGCGAAAGCCAGCTGGCGATCGGCTTCGCGGCAGGTGGCGAGCCGGGCTCACGCCTATCGGACAGGCTCGCCATGCCGGCGAGCGGCGACACGCTGTTGCGGATGATCCGCGCGGCTGGGTTCGAGCCGCCGCAAGCGCCGCGTGTGGTCGGCATCGACGACTGGGCCTGGCGCAAGGGGCAGCGCTACGGAACGATCATCTGCGATCTTGAGCGTAATCGCGTCCTCGATCTATTGCCGGATCGAAATGCCGACACGGTCGCATCATGGCTGGAACGCCATCCTGGCATCGAGATCATCGCGCGCGATCGTGCCGGCGTCTATGCCGAGGGCGCCCGTCGCGGTGCGCCCGATGCAACCCAGGTCGCCGACCGCTGGCATCTTCACCAGAAACTGGGCGAAGCGTTGCGTTTGGCCGTCGGCCGCCATCGAAAAGCTGTCAGCGCCGCGGGGAAGGCCATGACGTCCGAGATGGCCGGAAACGACGACGCCAAGCTATCCCGAAACTTGATTGCCTGCGCCGGTCGAGGCGCAACCAGCGCAGTGAGCTCTATGCTGAAATCCTTCAGTTGCGGGAGGCCGGTCTATCGCTGCGACAGATCGCGCCCCAGATTGGCATGAACGTGAGAACTGTTGAACGCTGGCTTGCAGCGGGCGGTGAGCCCGAGCACCGGCGGCCGTACTCGCGCTCCGTCCTCATGGATCCTTTTCGAGACTATCTCGAAAAGCGCTGGGAGGAAGGCCAGCACAACGGGTTGCAACTGTGGACCGAAATCAAACGTCGCGGCTTTGAAGGCAGCAGGGCGACCGTCTACAGATGGACCGCCGCCCGTAAGGAGCGGCCACCGACCGCGCCGCCAAATTCGCGGTGGCGGCCGCCATCGCGCCGGAATTGTGCATAGCTCCTGAGCGAAGACCCGACACTCTCGATGAGCAGACCGAGCGGCTCCTTCACCATCTCCATGAAAATGCGCCGGAGCTTTCGATCGCGGGCGAACTCGCCCGCCGTTTTGCTGCAGTGATACGCGGCGATGATGATGCCGGCCTCGAGCAATGGATCGCCGATGCCACGGGCAGTGAGCTGGCCTCCCTTGCAGCAGGCATCGGCCGTGACATTGCGCTGTGCGAGGCGATGAGCCGGCCGACGATGCGGTTTGTGCCGGTCAAGACCGCTAAACAACAGGCGGCATTAATGCTGGTTGCCCGCTTACCAAAGATCATGGCGTGAGAGACGTCGATGCGCGCGAACGGTTCTCGCGGCCGCTCACATCATCTCGGACATCGAGCTAATAATCGCGGCGCTTGCTGCTTGCCATCGCGGCGATCACCGAGCCCACCAAGCAGGATGCGGCGCGACCGCCTCGTGCTGGCACAGGAACGGCTTGAACACCTATCGCACCGCGCCTCAATTCGTGGCCGGTACGCTCCGCGCGGAACGCTGACAAGGTGTCCGACATCTACGGCACGGTGAAACGGCCGCGTTTGAGAAAAGTCTATAAGGCACGTCGAGATCGCGTCCGCGACTTACTACCGGAATGCCTGCGGCCCATGCGCTGATTTGCTAGCCCAAACAGGTGGACGTTCCTTGTAATGTAAACCGGGGACGTCTTTGCAGAGCTATTGAGTCACAGGCGTAAACCCCGCGCTTGCCTCTGGCCGTATCGTTTCGACTGATGTTACACATCCGGTTATCGCCGACGCGATTGCGGCCTGCGTGAGAGCGAGACTTCCAATATTGTCACGACCCAGGCTGGCGTAAGGTGCGATCGTGCCAGTCTCGACGGCGCGTGCAAAGGATGCCAAGCTTTCTCGGCGGCCGAACGACGGCATCTCGGGAAGGCCGATCGGCACTACCGGCTGGCCGCGCCTGCGGATCACGACGTGATCACCGTGCAACGTGAGATCACGGTCACCGCGGCAAGTCCAGATAATCTCGCCTTCGGCACATTCCAAATGCCATTCGCCACCATAGGGTGTCGCCTCTCCAGCACTAAGCCAGTTACCGCGGTAGGTAACTACGGTACCTCGATCGAAGATGATGGTTGCAGTTGCCCCCGGTGGTTCCCGGAAGGGACTCCCGGGCGGCTGCCAAGCTGTACAATAGACCTGCCGGGGTTCCTGTCCAAGCACCATACGCATAAGGTCGAAGTGATGAATGCTAAGGTCCTCGAGTAGCGGTTGTCGCAAGGCGTAATAATCTTCCTCGGCCGGGGCATAATTCACAAACCGCCGGAACTCAATGTGGACTGTGCTGATCGTGCCGAGTGCTTGCTCTCTGACAAGCCGGGCGGCGGTTAAGGCGGCTGGAAAAAAGCGGAAGTTCTGGCTCACCATAAGGATGAGGTCGTAACGGTCTGCCATATCGACCAGGTGCGTTGCCTCAACGATAGTAGACACAAACGGCTTCTCCACCAAAACGTGCTTGCCGGCCTCAAGAGCGAGTGCAATGAGAGAAGCATGAGCCGCCAGGTTAGCGGTGATCAAGATTGCGTCGGCATCAATGTGCGACAGAGCTGCCTCGAGGGTTGAGAAGCATTGATCCGGGCGAGCCCCCAGCCTCGACCTCACTCTCTCAAGCAACTTCGGGTTATGCTCGACCCAACCTACCGCCTCGACCTCGGGCACTCGAGGTATGACGGCCTCAGCCCAGTCAACGCCCCATGGACCGAGGCCTACCTGGATTATCCGGACTGGCATGAATCAGGCTCCTATTCAGACGAAGCAAGGACGCTGTCAGATGGAGGGCGATGCAGCGGCTTGGCGCACATTGTGCGGCTTTAGCTTTCGCCCTCGGCCGGTCGTGGTCCCAACTTGTAGTGATGAGTGGTTGAGCCAGCTTTCACGTGCAGCAGATGGGTTCTTCGCCAAATGGTAGAATACGAGCGATATTTCGCCCTTCGATTCCGAAAAGAAGACGATAGATATTAGCAGATGACCCATGATGTTGTCAATATATACTTTGCGCTGCTGTTTCATGTTAATAGTACAGTTTAGTTAGCAGCACAATTGAGCGCCAACCACGGTTGCGATTGTCAGCGCTGGCCGCCACATACGCAAACTAAGATTTAGTTAAAGTTTTTTGACTGTTTGATATTATTGCCGCAACAGTCATTTTAATTGCCTGATATGAGAGGCCATCGTGAGCTTCACGAATAAAAAGATGAAAAAGATGGTGTGTCCCGGCTGACGTATGCAAATTCGGCAGCGTGGCTGAAGCCGCATGCGAAGGAGGGATTTTGCCTGGATGTTTCGTTACGGAAGACTGCGACCTGCATCGTCGATGCCGATTGACAACGCCTGCCGCGGTCTTGTTTCAGCTGCTTCAGGAATGCCAGACTCCGCTCGAGCGTCAGGTCATCAAGGGCCAGTGCAGTATTTCTGCGGCCACGCTGCTCGGACACGAAGCACAGGAACAGGCGGATCGTGTCACGATAACTGCGGATCGAACTGAGTCGCTGGAGTAGGAAGAAGCTTCGTCACTCGGGTTGTACCCGCCAATATTTTCCCGCCGAGGTGACCAGCGCGGCAGGTCAGCCAAAAGGGTGGGTCGTTGGGCGAGAAGTCCGGAAAATCCTAGGAGTCTGAAACCGCAACACGAGCAGTTCTACGTTCTACGTTCTACTGAGCGGCATGATCACGCGTTCTCGCGACAGGTTGCGTGTTTCAGAAATTCGCGGACCAGCCAATCCGCTAATTCGCATTCGACTGCTGTCCACAATTGTAAGCGCGTAGGCATCCCCACGTAGCGTGCAGGCGGTTGATCGCTCATTTTCAGCATGAATCATGCGGAGAATCCTGTGAGCGA
>NZ_JAMYTH010000078.1:0-12063 GCF_040322415.1 Mesorhizobium sp. M0152 | reverse complement strand
ACGCCGCGATAGAGCGCTTTCTCCTCGGCTCCGGGTAAGACTAATCAGATGTTGGGAATTACCGCGGGTTAACCCCATAAGTGTCCTCGGGTTACGGTTGGGGCGCGCATTGGCGCCGCTTTTTTATTATCGAGAATGCTGGCTATCCGGCGATCAACTGGCCAAAGCGGTCGACCTCCTCGGCCGTCGTCGCAAAGCTGGTGACGAAGCGATAGAGCAACTCGTCCTCGCCCAAATGGCCGTCGAAGCCATGCGGCTTGTGCCAGTCGTAGAAGGCGGCACCCGCCGCCTGCAGCCTCTCGGCTTCGGCTTTCTTGATTACCGCGAAAACCTCGTTGGCCTGCGGCAGCCAGGCCAGCTTGGCCGTCTCCGAATCCTCGATCGCCGCCGCAAGGCGAGCGGCCATGGCGTTGGCATGCCTGGCCGTGTCAAGCCATAGCCCGTCCTTGAAATAGGCTTCGAACTGAGCGGCGACGAAGCGCGATTTCGAAAACAGCTGCGCGGCGCGCTTGCGCAGGAAAGCCAATTCCCTGGCGCGGTCGAGATCGAACAGCACGATCGCCTCGGCGCACCAGCAGCCATTCTTGGTGCCGCCGAAAGAGAGGATGTCGACACCGCGCTTCCAGGTCATCTCGGCCGGCGTCGTGTCGAGCGCGACCAGGGCGTTGGCAAAGCGGGCGCCGTCCATATGCAGCGGCACGGAATGCTGTTTGGCGATGGCCGAGATCGCGTCGATGTCGTTCAGGCCGTAGACGGTGCCAACCTCCGTCGACTGTGTGATCGAAACGGCCATGGGGCGGCCCCAATGAACCACCTCGCCAGCGAAACGGCCGATCGTCCTTTCCAGAATGTGCGGGTCGATCTTGCCCAGCGCGCCGTCGACGGCATGCAGCCGCGAGCCGCCGGAAAAATATTCCGGCGCACCGCATTCGTCCTCGATGACGTGGGATTCGCGGTGGGCGAAGGAAATGCCGCCGGGTTTGTTGAAGGTGGTCAGCGACAGCGAATTGGCGGCGGTGCCGGTCGCCACGAAGAACACCGCGACCTCGCGTTCGAAAATCTCGCTGAAGCGCCGATAGACGGCCTGGTCGAGCGCACCGTCGCCATAGGCGGTGGAAAAGCCGCCGGCCGCGGCCGACAGGCCTGCGGCGATATCGGGATGGGCGCCTGCCCAATTGTCGGAAGCAAAGAACATGCACCTGCCTATGTTTAGGGAAATCGGTACAAAGTGGACCAATTTCGCGCGCCGGCCGCAAGAGCCAGGTGCTGGAAAACCATTAACGCCAGCCAAGCTGGCGGGCCGCGCCCTGCGACTGAAGCTTACGTTTTTTGTTATTTTCACGTAATTTTCTGTCGCGGATCGACCAAGTTTTTTGTGAATCGGTCTTGTGTGTGCCGGGGAATTCTGCCATAAAAATTTAGGACAGTAGTGCTGTCTTATTTTGTCGCACAAAACAGGCTGGATTGGCGTAACATATAGGCCTCTCCGGCTGTTGCCACGCGCGACGGGTGGACGGCCGGGCTCTGGCCTGTACGATACCAGATGCGAACCAGGCGGAACGCCGCGTGGTTCGACAAGGATTTCGCAAGACGTGCCGCAAGGATCAGGGTGAGCCAAGCGCTTGCCGAGGCAAACCAGCGCCCGAAGGGCTGGGTATGGAGGACAGGACAATGACGGAATTGACGCACGCTGCGACGAACGGCCAGGCCGCGCAGACGAAAGCGGCAACCGTCAAAAACGCGTCCCTGACCACTTTTGGCCGATCCAGCACCGGGCTGGCCGCGCAAGGCCTCTACGATCCGCGCAACGAGCATGATGCCTGCGGCGTCGGCTTCATCGTCAACATGAAGGGCGTGAAGTCGCATCAGATCGTCGAGGACGGGCTTGCCGTGCTCGAAAACCTGACGCATCGCGGCGCCGTCGGCGCCGATCCGCTGGTAGGCGACGGCGCCGGGGTTCTGGTGCAGCTTCCGGATCAGTTCTTCCGCCAGGAGATGGCGGCCCAGGGCATCGAACTGCCGCCGGCGGGCCAGTATGGCGTCGGGCACTGGTTCATGCCGCAGGACCCGGCACTTCGCGCCCATGTCGAAGAGATCATCACCGAATCGGCGCAGTCCGAGGGTCTTCCGCTCATCGGTTTCCGTGACGTGCCCGTCGACAACTCATCGCTGTCGAAGGCACCCGACATCGTCGCGTCCGAGCCGTTCCATCGCCAGGTCTTCATCGGCCGCACGTCAGACATTCCCGACGACGAGGAGTACGAGGCAAGGCTCTATCTGCTGCGCAAGGTCATCTCGGGCCGCATCTACGCCGAGAACGACAACAAGGATATCGGCGCCTATTGCGTGTCGCTGTCGGCGCGGACCATCGTCTACAAGGGCATGTTCCTGGCCTATCAGGTCGGCGCCTACTACACGGACCTCAAGGACCCGCGCTTCGAAACAGCGCTGATCCTCGTCCACCAGCGTTTTTCGACCAACACGTTTCCCTCGTGGAAGCTCGCGCATCCCTACCGCATGGTCGCGCATAATGGCGAGATCAACACGGTGCGCGGCAACAACAACTGGATGGCGGCGCGGCAGGCCTCGGTCGATTCCGAACTGTTCGGCAACAACATCTCGAAGCTCTGGCCGATCTCCTACGACGGCCAGTCCGACACCGCCTGTTTCGACAATGCGCTCGAGTTCCTGTTCCAGGGCGGCTATAGCCTCAGTCATGCGATGATGATGCTGATCCCGGAAGCCTGGGCGGGCAACAAGCTGATGGATGCCGATCGCAAGGCTTTCTACGAGTATCATGCCGCGCTGATGGAGCCGTGGGACGGGCCGGCGGCGGTTGTCTTCACCGATGGCCGCCAGATCGGCGCCACGCTCGACCGCAACGGGCTGCGCCCGGCGCGCTACATCGTCACCGACGACGACCGGGTCATCATGGCCTCGGAAGCCGGCGTGCTGCCGGTGCCGGAGGAGAAGATCGTCCAGAAGTGGCGGCTGCAGCCAGGCCGCATGCTTTTGATCGACCTCGCCAAGGGCCGCATCGTCTCCGACGAGGAGATCAAGTCGGAGATCGCGACCAAGCACCCCTACAAGACCTGGCTCGCCAACACGCAGCTCATCCTGGAAGACTTGAAGCCGGTCGAGCCGCGCGCGTTGCGCAAGGATGTCAGCCTGCTCGATCGCCAGCAGGCGTTCGGCTACACCCAGGAAGACACCAAGCTGTTGATGTCGCCGATGGCGACCACCGGCCAGGAAGCCGTGGGCTCGATGGGCACCGATACGCCGATCTCGGCCATGTCGGACAGGTCGAAGCTGCTCTATACCTATTTCAAGCAGAACTTCGCCCAGGTCACCAACCCGCCGATCGACCCGATCCGCGAGGAACTGGTGATGAGCCTGGTGTCCTTCATCGGACCGCGGCCGAACATCTTCGACCTTGTCGGCAATTCACGCCGCAAGCGGCTCGAAGTGCGCCAGCCGATCCTGACCAATGGCGATCTCGAAAAGATACGCTCGATCGGCCACACCGAAGACCGCTTCGACACCAAGACGATCGACATCACCTACGGCTCAAATGAAGGGGCCGCGGGCATGCAGGGTGCCATCGACCGCCTGTGCGAGCGGGCGGAGGCGGCGGTCGCCGGCGGCTACAACATCATCATCCTGTCCGACCGCCAGGTCGGCCCGGACCGCATCGCCATACCGGCGCTGCTGGCGACGGCCGCGGTGCATCATCACCTCATCCGCAAAGGGCTACGCACCTCCGTCGGCCTCGTCGTCGAATCCGGCGAGCCGCGTGAAGTGCATCATTTCTGCTGCCTCGCCGGCTATGGCGCGGAGGCGATCAACCCCTATCTCGCCTTCGACACGCTGCTCGACATGCACAAGCGCGGCGAACTGCCGGAAGAGGTCGACGCCTACGAGGTGGTATCGCGCTACATCAAGTCGATCGGCAAGGGCATCCTCAAGGTGATGTCCAAGATGGGCATCTCGACCTACCAGTCCTATTGCGGCGCGCAGATCTTCGACGCCATCGGGCTGAAGTCGGATTTCGTGCAGCAGTATTTCACCGGCACCGCCACGCTGATCGAAGGCGTCGGGTTGAACGAGATCGCCGAGGAGACTTTCAGCCGCCATACGGATGGGTTCGGCAACGACCCGGTGCTGCGCAACAGCCTGGATGTCGGCGGTGAATATCTCTTCCGCATGCGCGGTGAGGCGCATATCTGGTCGCCCGACGCCGTCGCCACCTTGCAGCACGCCGTGCGCCAGGGCTCGTGGGAAACGTTCAAGGACTATTCCGCGCAGATCGACAGCGAGACGGCGCGTGCGCAGACCATCCGTGGCCTGTTCAAGATCAAGCTCGCGGACGAGACCGGCCGCAAGAAGGTCGCGCTCGACGAGGTCATGCCGGCAGCCGATATCGTCAAGCGCTTCTCGACCGGGGCGATGTCGTTCGGCTCGATCTCAAGGGAGGCGCACACCACGCTGGCGCGCGCCATGAACGCCATCGGCGGTAAGTCGAACACCGGCGAGGGCGGCGAAGAGGCCGACCGCTACCTGCCGTTGCCCGGCGGCGGCAAGAACCCCGAACGGTCGGCGATCAAGCAGGTCGCGTCAGGGCGTTTCGGCGTGACGGCGGAGTATCTCGTCAATTCCGACATGATGCAGATCAAGGTGGCGCAAGGTGCCAAGCCCGGCGAGGGCGGCCAGCTGCCAGGCCACAAGGTTGACGCCACCATCGCCAAGGTCCGGCACTCGACGCCTGGCGTCGGCCTGATCTCGCCGCCGCCGCATCACGACATCTATTCGATCGAGGATCTGGCGCAGCTGATCTACGACCTGAAGAACGTCAACCCGGCGGCCGACGTCTCGGTCAAGCTGGTGTCGGAAGTCGGCGTCGGCACGGTCGCGGCGGGCGTCGCCAAGGCGCGCGCCGACCACATCACCATCTCGGGCTATGATGGCGGCACCGGCGCTTCGCCGCTGACCTCGCTCAAGCATGCCGGCTCGCCATGGGAAATGGGGCTCGCCGAGACGCACCAGACGCTGGTGCTGAACGGCCTGCGCTCGCGCGTGGCGCTGCAGGTCGACGGCGGGCTGCGCACCGGGCGCGACGTGATCATCGGCGCGCTGCTCGGTGCCGACGAGTTCGGCTTCTCCACGGCGCCGCTGATCGCGGCCGGCTGCATCATGATGCGCAAGTGCCATCTCAACACTTGTCCGGTCGGCGTCGCGACGCAGGATCCGGTGCTGCGCAAGCGCTTCAAGGGCACTCCCGAGCATGTCATCAACTTCTTCTTCTACGTGGCGGAAGAGGTGAGGGCGCTGCTCGCGGAAATGGGCTTTACGCATCTCGACCAGATCATCGGCGACAGCGACCTCCTGGAGAAGCGCGACGTGATCCAGCACTGGAAGGCGCGCGGCCTCGATTTTTCGAAGATGTTCTTCAAGCCCGACGTGCCGCATGAGGCGGCACACTGGACCGAGCGGCAGAAGCATCCGATCGACGACGTGCTCGACCGCAAGCTGATCGAGCTGGCAAAGCCTGCGCTCGAGAGCCGGCAGCCGGTCAGCATCGAACTGCCGATCCGCAATGTCGATCGCTCAACGGGCGCCATGCTGTCGGGTGAAGTGGCCAAGCGATTCAAGCACAAGGGCCTGCGCGAGGACACGATCTCGGTGAAGCTTACCGGCACCGCCGGCCAGTCCTTCGGCGCCTTCCTGGCGCGCGGCATCTCGTTCGACCTCGTCGGCGCCGGCAACGACTATGTCGGCAAGGGCCTTTCGGGCGGCCGCATCGTCATCCGGCCGCCGGAAGAAGCCAAGATCATCGCGGCGGACTCCATCATCGTGGGCAACACGGTGCTCTATGGCGCGACCGAGGGCGAGGCCTATTTCGCCGGCGTCGCCGGCGAGCGTTTCGCGGTGCGCAATTCAGGCGTGGCGGCCGTCGTCGAGGGCGTCGGCGACCATGGCTGCGAGTACATGACCGGCGGCATCGTCGTCGTCATCGGCAAGACCGGCCGCAACTTCGCCGCCGGCATGTCGGGCGGCGTCGCCTATGTGCTGGACGAGGCCGGCGATTTCGCCGAGCGCTGCAACATGGCGATGGTCGAACTGGAGCCGGTTCCCGAAGAAGACGACCTGATGGAAAAGCTGCTGCACCATGGCGGCGACCTCGACCACAAGGGTCGCGTCGACGTGTCGGGCGACATGACCAGCCATGACGAGGAACGGCTCTACCAGCTGATCTCGAACCACGTCCACTTCACGGGTTCGGTGCGCGGCCGCGAGATCCTCGACGACTGGACTATTTTCCGGCCGAAATTCCGCAAGATCATGCCGGTCGAGTACCGCCGCGCCCTGATCGAGATGGAACGCATGCGCATGGGCGTTGCGGCGGAATAGACTTGTTTGGAATTGCCGGGAAGCCCAGGCTTCCCGGCCCACTTCATCGACAGCTTGACCTCGGGCGCAAGGTTGCCATGGCTGCCTCAAGGGGTTAACGGGTGCGGCTAAAACCGCACCATTTGGACAGCAGGAACTGGACTATGGGCAAGGTAACAGGCTTTCTCGAAATCGACCGGCAGGTGCACAAGTACCAGCCGGCCTCCGACCGCATCCGGCACTTTCGCGAGTTCACGCTGCCGATGTCCGACAAGGAGGTAGAGAAACAGGCCGCGCGCTGCATGGATTGCGGCATTCCGTTCTGCCACGGGCCGACGGGTTGCCCGATCCACAACCAGATCCCCGACTGGAACGACCTCGTCTACAACAGGGACTGGGACAACGCGATCCGCAACCTGCATTCGACCAACAATTTCCCCGAATTCACCGGCCGCATCTGCCCCGCGCCCTGCGAGGAAGCCTGTACGCTGAACCTCGAGGACATTCCGGTCGCCATCAAGACGGTCGAACAGGCGATCGCCGACAAGGCGTACGAGACCGGTCACATCAGGCCCTATCCGCCGGAGAAGAAGACGGGAAAGCGCGTCGCCGTCATCGGCTCGGGGCCCGCCGGCATGGCGGCTGCCCAGCAGCTTGGCCGCGCCGGCCACGACGTTCATGTCTATGAGCGCGAGAGTCGGCCCGGCGGGCTGATGCGCTACGGCATTCCCGACTTCAAGATCGAGAAGCACTATATCGACCGCCGCATCGAGCAGATGCAGGGCGAGGGCGTGACCTTCCATTGCGGCGTCAATGTCGGTGTCGACAAGCCGGTTGCCGAACTGCTGGCCGAGCATGATGCCGTGCTCTATTGCGGCGGCTCGGAAACGCCACGCGCGGCCGGCATCCCCGGCGACGACCTCGGCGGCGTGCATGACGCAATGCCCTATCTGGTGCAGCAGAACAGGCGCGTTGGCGGCGAGCCGATCCAGTCGGTCGCCTGGCCGTCGCATCCGATCATCGCCGGCGGGCAGCATGTCGTCGTGGTGGGCGGCGGCGATACCGCGTCCGACTGCGTCGGCACGGCTTTCCGCCAGGGCGCCGTGCGCGTCACGCAGCTCGACATCCGTCCGCAGCCGCCGGAGAAGGAAGACAAGCTCTCGGTCTGGCCCTATTGGGCGACCAAGATGCGCACCTCGTCCTCGCAAGCCGAGGGCGCCGAGCGCGAATTCCAGGTGGCGACGCTCGAATTCATCGGCGAAGAGGGCCAGCTGACCGGCGTCAAGTGCTGCGAGGTCGACGACAAGCGCAAGCCGATCCCCGGCACCGAATTCGTCATCCGCGCCGACCTCGCCTTCATCGCCATCGGCTTCGCCGGACCGGCTGCCGCCGGGGTGGTGTCGGAACTCGAGGGCGAGATGAAGATCGCTACCGACAGCCGCCGTTCCAGGAATGTCGAAGCCAACGACCGCGACTACAGGACCAGCGTCGACCGGCTCTATGCGGCAGGCGACGTGCGTCGTGGCCAGTCGCTGGTCGTCTGGGCGATCCGCGAAGGCCGCCAGGCAGCGCGATCGATCGACGAGGCGTTGATGGGGTCCAGCGTCCTGCCGCGCTGAGCCCCGTTGGAAACTCTACTCCTGCGGCCATCTGAAGGCGTTTTCTGCGCTTCCGGTGCTCGCGTACCTAAACGTACGCTCTGCTCCGGTTCTCGAAAACACCATCATATGGCTCGCGGGAGCGAGTTTCGAACGGTCTCAGAGAAAGTTACTAAGGGTTGATCGCCGTCGTTGTATCGGCGGCGGCCGTTGCCGGATTTGCCTTCGGCGGCCAAGAGAAATCATCGGCGCGGCCGGGCGAAGCCTTTGAGGCCTTGCCTTGGACGACCAGCTTTTCGCCGGGCAGGTCGGGATTGGCCTTTGCCGCCGGTGCAGCGCCGAGCAGTTCGGAGCCGCCGTCGAGCGCCGGATCGCTCAGCAGCATGGGTGCCGTGCGATCGATGACAATGGGTGCGGCGGCCGGTGCCGGCGCTTCCACCGGCGCACCCGCTGGTGCCGTCGCCGGGGCGACGCCTCCGGGCGCGGCAAGACCCAGGATCTTCATCAGCGGCTTCTCGGTATAGAAGGCGAGCTTGCGCTTGCCGGCCTTCGAGACGTTGATGCCGTCATCGGCGCGCAGCCGCACGGGCTGGCCGTTCATATCAGGGCCGCTGGTGACGAAGGCGCCGTTCTCGTCGACGAACCCGTCCCAGACGTCGACGAATTCGCCGCCATTGCTTTCGGCCGCCTGGTGGTAGATGTCGTTGAAGGCCAGCATGTCGGAGGTCATCTTCGACACCCGGAACGCCGGCATGCCGACCCACAGGAAGGGCACCTTGGCGGTTGCTATCGCCTTACCGAGCGCATCGGTGCGGCGCTCATATTCCTTGGTCCAGTTCTCGGATCGGGGCTGTTCGCGCACGTCCCCCACCTTCATCTGCTGGCGGTCGTTGGAACCCAGCATGACGACCACGGCGGCTGGTTTTTCGGTCTCGATCAGCGATTTGATTTGTTCGGGCCAGTTGTAGAAATCATCGCGCACGAAACCGGACGAACCGTTGCTGCGAACGACGATCCTGACGCCGGCATTCTCGGCAAAGGCGGTATCCAGGCCTTCGCCAAGGCCGGCCGCCATGAAGTCGCCGACCACCAGGACGGTGCGGGCGTCCGGCGCCTTCTCGACCACGGGGATTTCCGGTTCCGCGGGCGGGCGGGGGGCACGCGGTTTTTTCGCCTTGAGCCTCGGTTTTGCCTTCGGCAGGTCCAGCGGCGGCTCGAACCGTTCGCCACGGTTCGGAAACAGAAGGTCGCGCAACGACCAGCCGCGGTTCTGCTGCTCCTGCGCCATGGCCGGCGCATGGAAAGCGCCCGCTACGGCAACGGCAAGCACTGCGACGGCCAGGATAAGCGCCGGCATGCGACGAACCAGCGTCCCGATGCGCGCAGCCGAAACCAATCGCTTCCTCCATCCCTGCGCGGTTCAGCGCCGGACAGGTCGCTGAGGCCGCAATAATTCTTGTTTTTCACGCAATTCCGGACGGAAAACCGTTACGCGGTCTTCCCGGAATTGCCCTGGCTCTATTTCTGCCTGAGCCATTTGAGTACTTCCATGCTCGGATACCCGTCCTGGGTCAAGCCGACCTTGGCCTGATACGCCATGATGGCGGTTTTCGAGCCGTCACCGATCTTGCCGTCGAACTTGCCATCGTAAAGCCCGTGCTGCGAAAGCCGCTTCTGCAGTTCCTGCCTTTCCTCGAAGGAGAGCTTGGTGAAAGGCCGCTTCCAATCCTGGACAAGACCGCTCGAGCCGGCGATCTCATCGGCGAGAAGGCCGACGGCAAGTGCATATTTGTCGGCGTTGTTGTAGGCCTTGATGACGGAGAAATTCCTGATCATCAGGAAGGCCGGCCCACCACGGCCGTCCGGCACCTTCAGTGTCGCCTTGTCGGTGAGATTCCTGAACGGTTTGCTGTTGGCCCTGACGACGCCGAGCGCCTGCCATTGCGCCAGCGTCTTCGATCCGCCCGGCAATTTGCCGGCCGGCAAGGCCACTTCGTAGCCCCAGGTCTTGCCGGCCTGCCAGCCGTTCTTCTTCAACAGGTTGGCGGCCGTCGCCAGCGCATCGGGGATGGAATTCCAGATGTCGCGCTTGCCGTTGCCGTCCATGTCGACGGCATAATGCTGATAGCTGGTGGGGATGAACTGCGTCTGGCCCATGGCGCCGGCCCACGAACCCATGAGATGGCTTTCATCGATATCGCCGGTCTGCAGGATCTTCAGCGCCGCGACCAGCTGGGTGCGTGCAAATTTCGACCGTTGTGGGTCGCCATAGGCGAGCGTCGCCAGCGAACGCACGACATTGCGCATGATGTCGTCGCGCTTGAGGATCTCGCCATAATTCGATTCCATCGACCAGATGGCCAGCAAAATGTAGCGGTCGACGCCGAATCTCGCTTCGATCCTGTCCAGCCACGGCTTCCATTTCCTGGCCATCTGCTGACCGACCTCGACGGACTGGTCATGGACGCGGTTGTCGAAATAGTCCCAGGCGGGCGCGGTGAATTCAGGCTGCGTGCGCGCCTTTTCCAGCACCACCGGGTCGGGCTCGCCGATGCCCTTGAAAGCCCTGTCGTAGACAGCGCCCGAAACGCCGCCGGCGACGGCGGTGGCGCGGAAGCTGGCAACCCATTGCCGGAAACCGGCATCGGCGAAGGCCGGCCCGGCGGGCATCAGCAAAGCGAGCGAGAGGCTGGCGGCCGCCATGACGCTGGTAAAACGTTGTGCGGCATTGCGAACGGACATCTCTTGCTCCTTCTCTGTCACGGGAAAGACCATTCTTCGCCGAACCTGGTTAGCAATTAGTTTACCATAGGCGGCGTCCGGAACGAAAAGGCGCCTTGATGCTTAGCGGTGGAAGTTTTCCTCGGTCCGCCAAGTAATCCTCAATTTCGGCGTGAAAATGTCTTCAAACAGGGATTGCCGAGTTGGCCATCAAATGGATAATTGACACATGAAGAGAGTTCGCAAGGCAGTTTTTCCGGTCGCTGGCCTCGGCACGCGGTTTCTCCCGGCCACCAAGGCCATTCCCAAGGAAATGCTGACCGTCGTCGATCGGCCCGTCATCCAGTATGTGGTGGACGAGGCGCGCGAGGCCGGCATCGAGCATTTCATCTTCGTGACCGGCCGCAACAAGGCCGTCATCGAGGACCATTTCGACGTCCAGTTCGAACTCTATGATACGCTGGCGCAGCGCGGCAAGGACGACCAGCTTGCCCGGCTGCAGCGGCTGCAGCCGGCGCCAGGTCAGACCAGCTTCACCCGCCAACAGGTGCCGCTCGGCCTTGGCCATGCCGTCTGGTGCGCGCGCGAACTGGTCGGTGACGAGCCCTTCGCTCTGCTTTTGCCGGACATGATCATGCAGTCGGAAAAGAGCTGCATGAAGGATATGGTCGATCTCTATGCCGAGACCGGCAACAACATCATCGCTGTGCAGGAATGCGACCCGGCCGAGGCCCACAAATACGGCATTGTCGGCCGCGGCGAGGCCACGCATCACGGCTTCCGCATCACCGAGATGGTGGAGAAGCCGAAGGCCGGCACGGCGCCGTCCAATCTCTACATCAACGGCCGCTACATTCTCCAGCCCGAGATCTTCAAGATACTCGAGGGCCAGGAGAAGGGCGCCGGCAATGAAATCCAGCTCACCGACGCGATGCTGAAGCTGGAAAAGCAGCAGCCCTTCTATGGCTACAATTATCAGGGCCGGACCTTCGATTGCGGATCGCCGGAAGGCTTCGTCGAGGCCAATGTCGCTTTCGCCCTGTGGCGCAGTGACATGAACCACAGCATGGCCGGCGTTATCCGGAAGCTTCTCGACGAGATGAAGCCGTCCGAGCGACGCGGTGCCGCGTTTTAGAGCAATTCCAGGAAAAGTGTGAAACGGTTTTCCGTCCGGAATTGTGTAAAAACAAAGAGATAGAGCGGTTCGGCGTTTCCGTGAAACGGTGAACCGCTCTAGCCCGGATGTCTCACACAGTTGAAGTGCATCGGGGTTCCGAATCAAGGAAAATGCTTCTGCGACAAAGACTTACCTTGAGCAGAGGTATTCCCCGATGCAAACAGAGTGTACACTGGAACG
>NZ_JAMYTH010000077.1:0-12335 GCF_040322415.1 Mesorhizobium sp. M0152 | reverse complement strand
CCCCCCCCCCCCCTCCCCCCGCCTCCCCACCCCCCCCCTCGCCCCGCTCCCCCCGAGCCGGGGGCGCGCCCCCCCGCCCGCGCCCCCCCCCCCCCCCCCCCCCGGTTCCAACAAGTATCCGGGCGCTCACAGCGTTCAGGTATCATGTGATCGACCTTTGGCGGCGTACGCTCCAGCGACGCAGCCAGAAGGACGGCGCTACGTGGGAATGGATCGCGCAGTTAGCCAACGACTACCTTCCCAAGCCTTGCAACCTTCATCCATGGCCGAGTGTTCGCTTCGCCGTCAAACACCCGAGGTAGGAGCCACGTGCGGGAAAGCCGCCCGCGTGGATGTGTGCCGGGGGCGCACAGCAATGAGCGTCCCTACCGCGAAACTCTCATCCTGATCGGGTTCTTCCGCATACTCATTGTCGGATCCTCGACGATGTTAGGACATGAGACGCAGCGTTCTATGAGTGATCCTGTTGTTTTGACACGATATTCTGGTTTGGTACGATGCATGCAGGGCTATCCCCAAACGCGTTGAGGCAAGGACTGAGGAGACATCAACCATGACCAGGCCCGCCCAACATGCGGTCTACCCGCGAAAACTGAGCTTTCCGAGCCGACGGAAGATATTGCGCATTACAGCGGCACATCCGGCATCTCTCAACTAGCAGGTGTTTTCAGGCCCCGGCTTTGATTTGTCGTTTTGCCGGATTGAGCCGCGCGGAGAGACAGCCACCGTGTGGGCGCAGCTCTCGGCGCGAAGGCGGTGACGGCGATAGCACGGCTCGCGGGCAATCGGATACATGCACGCCGCATTGCACAAATCCGTCTGCGCAACGAACTCCAACAACGGATTGCCAAATCGAATTGGGAGAAAGACATGCTGATCAACCAAGGAGAACTTGCTAACCTCACTGCTGAATTCTGGTGGGGCCACGCAGCGATTTCGCACGTTCTGTCGAAGTTCGAAGCCGAGACAGAAACCCGCCCTAGGTTTCCCTGTATTTTCGGGCAGAACGCGGTCAAACGAGGCAATTTACGCTTCCTCCTCATTCCATACAAATTCGAGACTTCACAATATGACCTTGGTGTTTTGGCTTCTGGGCTACGCACCTACATCGCACACACTAATATTCGCTCCGTCGCCCTCAACCACCATTGCCCACTACTAGTGCTTTTTGAGCCAATAATCACTCTTATAGCCACAGATCATTTCAAGAAGGTATTCATAGAAGCGATGCAGTTTCTACTGGATGAGGATCACGGAACTTGGCCTGCGAACGTATCCAAGGATCCTGCGCATCATACGTGGACGATGTGCTTTGACGGCTGTGAACTGTTCGTGAATGTAAGTCATCCAGGGCATATTCTTCGTAAAAGTAGAAACCTAGGCCCCGGGCTGGCATTCGTTATAAATCCGCGCAAGATCTTCGACATAGCTGCTCCCGCTGATCGGAAAGGCAGAGCCATAACAGCAACGATCAGGCGCAACATCGACATCTACGACGATGTCGCACACAGCCCGTTGCTGGGATCTTACCTTCTCGGCGAAGCGCAGTGGCCGCAATACATGATCCCCGACAACAATGAGGAGGCCCCACTCGAGTGCCCTCTGCACTTCAAATGATTGACAGTACACCAAAGGATTCGCCATCCGCCCCGCCTATATTGCGACTGTCATCTTAGTGCCGAATTATACTTTCCGAGGGTATTATGAAAGATATTATCGATAACGAACTCAGGGGACATTTGGGGCTCGCCTCAGGGACTTTGCTTATAGCTACAGTGATCCTTGGATCCGGCATTCTTGTGCTCCCAGGACTAGTGTTCGCAAAAATCGGCGGTGAGGGCATCTACGCATGGGTTGCTTGCTCGTTGCTGTCTGCGCCAATCCTCGCCACGATGGTTATGTTAGGCAGTGCATACCCGAGTGCCGGCGGTGTTGCGTACTACGCTAAGCTTGCTTTTGGCCAATACCTTGAACTGCTCGTGTCAATGCTCTTTCTTGGAGCAGTAATTTTGGGCTTGCCATCTATCGCGATTGTGGGTTCGGCCTACCTACAAATGCTAACTTGGCCCGGTGTTGATGTTCATCTGATTGCGGCGCTACTTATTTTGCTTGCTGGCTTTTTCGCCCTGTCCGCTGGTGAGACATTCCGCAGTGGCGTGAAGCTGGTGGGCGGTTGGTCCTTATCGCTTTTGATAGGCGCTCTCTTTGTGCTAATCGTGCTGGCAGTACGGGCCAACGGAGTCCGCTTCAGTCGACCCTCAGATTTCCCGTCGATTGCGAGCCAGATTCCGCTGATCTTCTTCTCCTTCACCGGTTGGGAGATCGCGTCCCATTTGTCCGCCGATTTTAGGAATCCTAAGAGGGATTTTGGCCGAGCAATGGTCTTTGCCTTTATTCTGATCTGCGCCGTCTACGTCGGCAGCGCGGCGCTCGTGCATATCGCTGATATTAAGTCGAACTTCAATGTTCCAATATTCCAGGCTGCGGCGCAAATCGCACCTACCGCTCCACATTGGCTGGTTCCCGTGCTTGGCGCATCGCTGGTCGCTGCCAATCTCTTCGGGTCAGTTGTGGCCGTCTCACGGCTGGTATTCTACCTCTCCAGACGACACTTCCTTCCCGCCAGTCTCGGTTGCTTGCACAATGGTGCGCCTCGCAACAGTGTCTATTGCGTGGCTGCAGCCCTGATCATAGTCGTCGCCTGTGACCAGATTGGGTTGCTCAATATCGAATTAATGTTCAGCTTGGCCGGAATGAACTTTCTTGCCATTTACGTCGTTTCGGCGGTTGCACTGGTCCGACTCAGGCAAGGATTGGTTTCGAGGCTACTTGCTGCTGTGATTGTCATTCCCGCTGTGCTGATCATACTCGGCGCCGGAGTCTCTCTCCCTTATATTGCATCTATCGCCCTCATTGCCATTGTTTTGAACCGCAACAATCGAGCGGAACTAACATGAACCAGTCCTCCATCAATCAGGCGTTCAAGACCATCTCTATCAAGCAGGGACTGCTGCCCGTAAAGGTCACGCCATTCTATGAAATGAAAGTCAGGGAAGAAGTTGAGGCGCTAGGCAATCATCTGGGGCCGCTTCATCGAGCGTCCTTTCCAACGCAGGACAAAATTTCGTTGAGGGCTCCCAATGAGGTGAACGACTTCGTCGATGACCGATCAAATGCGCTCGGCGATACGAACAAAACGTCCTTGATCAGAAAATACGCCGACCGCATCCTTTTCCTACCCACCTCGAAGTGCTTTGGGCATTGCCAGTATTGTTTCCGAACAGACGTGCTTACAGAGAACAATGCCGTTGACCCGCGAAATGGACAGAATGCAGATCTGCGCCAGCTGCTCGAATATCTACGCACCCACCCAGAGGTCACGGAGGTAATCCTATCAGGCGGAGATCCGTTGATCCTGCCAACATCCCGGCTGGAGGTAACCATGGAGGGGATTCGCTCGGTTCCATCGGTAAAGTCGATCCGTATTCATACAAGAGCTATTGTGTATCAACCAGATGCGTTCACACCAGAGAAAATTGAAATCTTTGCGACGCACAATGTCCGCGTAGTTTTTCACATTGTGCATCCGTATGAAATCTGCACAGATGTATCAGAAAAAATCGAAGAGCTTCGACGGCGCGGAATCAGGCTCTACAATCAATTTCCGTTGTTGCGCAACACAAATGATCATCATTTAGTTCTCAGTCGACTCCTGGAGAGGCTTGATGAGATTGGCGTACGCAACCTCTCAATCTTCATCCCAGATCCCATCAACTTCTCTGCAGCATTCCGCGTGCGTTTGGGTCGCGTCTGGCAGATCGCTGATCATCTTAACTTCATTTCACCATCATGGATCAATTCGACACGATTTGTGTTCGACTCCAAAGGCGGAAAAATGAGGCGAGAAAACTATGTTGCGACGAATAGCAGCAATGATGTCGCCATCTTCGTCCGCGACGGCAAGCCCATTTCCTTTCCCGATTTTCCGGAGCATCTTGATGTCCCCGGCAAGATCGAATTCATGCTGTGGAAACAAAAGTGGTTGTAGGGCTGAAGGGTATGCCCGCCGAGGTAGTGCTTATGTTTGGACGGACACCGCCTTTTTCCTGGGGCTGGCTTTACTGTTGGGCAGCGGCTGCGCGCACAGCGATGATGGTACGGTGATTATTCCGCGATCGCTTGATGCCAGGCGATTCTTTGACAAAGAGCCGCCAAGCCTGCAAAAGCCCCACATCGAAACCAGCGTGTTTCCGGTTGCGCCACAGGAGCCGGAAAGGCTCGAACCGCGCCCTACGGCAAGTCACAAGACATCAAACAGACGTGGATCGCGGGTCGCAAGTCCTCCGCTCTCCTCTTCCGAGCCGCACAAGCTGCTTGTCTGCAATAACGTCAGCGAGCCCGGCAAGCGGTACCGTATGGTTTGTGAATAGGGCACTTGGTTTGGCCAGCGTTCTGCCCTCAGAGGGTCGCGGTGCCTTTCCGGATGAGGTTGTCCAGAGCGCCGTCTCCCTTCTTTCCCCATGATCTAGTCATTCATCATTCTATAATCCCAGCTTCACGGAGCGGTACAAATATTGCCGGCGGCAACCATCGCCGGCGGCCCTTCCCGGAAGCGCTTGGCTAGCGATCAAAACCGTCTTTGGAAGAAAAGGCCGCGCTCTGTCGCGATCGCAACTGCATGCGCCAAGCTTTTGGCACCCAGCTTGGCCCGTGCCAGATCAAGATGAAATCGGACCGTGCGAGGGGATAGCGACAGTATCTCTGCGGTCCGTTTGACCTTCTCTCCCCTCGCGTACCATTTCAGGCATTCGATCTCTCTGTCGGAGCAGACCGTCTGATGGAGAGCCCTTCCTTGAATTCGACCGATAGCATGGTGAAATTCGCCGGCGAGATGCTGGAAGTCACGAACCTGTGATTTGAGAAACGCCTGCCACGCCGCTGCGTTCTCGTTGCTCGTCACGCTCAGAATGCCGCGGTCGCCGTCGACACCCCTAACTGGGAACGTGACGCCATGCTTTCCGGCCCCATGTTCCCTCGCTTCTCCGAAGAATGTCCGCACAGCCTTGTCCGATAGGTCAATTTCCTTCCAATCAACCAATGTCACAGCACGCAGCCCGTAGGGAAGCACGGGATCGATTTCGAAAAAATCCTTCTCGATGTAGCGTTTCACCCAGTCAGGCGAATAGGTGGTCACATAGAACGGCTTACTCGGTTCCTCATAAACCGGCCTGACGGTAAGAAAGGCCGCCGTCTCCAGGCCGTAACTTTGGACAATTGTGTTCAGAAGGTCCGCTGCATCCGCAGGAGAGGCAACTGCTCGAATACCCTCAGTCATGTAGTGAAAATGTGAGTCCAATTGCGCTTACCTCCTTGCTATCGACGTGCCTCTCCGAGCCATTCGCGCGGGCTATTTAACTAGGTTGCTCCTCGCGGGATTCCAGCGTCTTGCGCCCTGTCAAAAGTGACAGGCGAAACCGCCAGTATACTTAGGTTGCAACCCGCTTTATTCCAGATTGCATGGCCACAACCGGCGTGGAGGAAACGCCTTGGATACGATCGTAATTTCGTCAAACGATGTGGGTCGGCAGACTAACTCAACACATGCCTCGCGCCGTGCATCACATCGGAGTTCCGGAACGACCGACCACGAGGTTTGCCGTTTCTGTGCGGAGCTGGAACAATTAGACGCTGATAGGGATGCTCTTTTTGCTTTGTCCCCTCCACCTGTGCCGGGCAACCCTGCGCAGAGCAAGCAGTTCTTCACAAAGCTGAATGCGATTACGTCTCTCTATTTAGCGCTCGAACAGCGGCTTCGGGAGGCTCACAGCGACATCAAGCAAGCCTCCCCACGAAGCCGCTGAGTTCGTCCAGTCGGATGCCATTGCGACCGCCGCGCCATAGCGCGCATTCAGAGTATCGATTGCCTGATGGTCCCAGCCCTCGCCGAAATCCAGAAAATCAGACCGCCACGCGCCAACTCGATACCGAGACCCCTACCCGGCCCATCGGGCACCGATCCGGATACGAGCACCCTCCTTCCCTGGCTGGATATGAGTCAGAGACACTTGCACGGCGATTTGCAAGATAGTTTACTGATTCAATGAATCTGAAGAGGAGTGATTCATGGGAACCAGCAATCAACTTTGCTTCGTGCACCTATCGCGGAGTCGACGGCTGCGACCTGGGCCAGACCGCGACGCTGGGAAAGCAGACGTGGCCTTGTGGCGTTGTCGCCATGGCATGGCTCGTAACCGCCACCTTGAAAAAATGGGTTGTCAGCTCGCCGATCCGGAAAGACGAGGCTATGGCCAGGGCGTCGTCCAACCAGCGAAATGGCCGACGTCGCCGGCGAGAGGCTGAAAGCAGGCGTAGCCGTCACCCTCCCCGATGATCCCGATCGTCGCATCCCCCTATACGCCCAGATCGGGCGCGAGGCTCGCAAAACCCATCGCGGCAGTTCGGCCAGCACCTTCCAGATGCCTTGGCTCTACCGGAAATTCTCACCTGCGAAACCCATGACCCTCGAACACGATATGCGTACCTTTCGTCACATCCTCCCCATCGTCGCATCCGCGGCCTTGCTCGCCGGTTGCGCCGGGCGAGTGCCGAAGGCTGCACATTCGGTCCCGCGTGGATCCGTTTCGGCTACGGACGCCTATTGGAAGCCCGATCGGGTCAGTCGCAGCCGGCAGGAATATGCGCCCGACTGGGGCCGCTTCCCGCCGATCATTACCCAGCGTACCGGCTACCCAACCGAAACTCAGGCGAATAACGCCTTGCGCCGCTCCCATTGGAGCTCTGTGCCCGTGCGCACGCTCATCACCAAGGAAGGCATCAAGACGATCTCCGTCCCCGCGGAAGCCCCGGACACGATCGCTGCAGGCGTTCGCGTCTTTGCCTGCCGGCCAGGAGCGCTCAATGGCTATACCGGCCGCGTGCAATATTACGACGGCCCCGTCGTCGCCTGCGCTTCCGACCTTCTGTCTGCCGATGGTCGCGTGCTCGCCCGAGTACCCCTCAATTTCTACTACTGGCAGAAGGCTTGGCGCGTCCAAGACCCGAGGTCGTCCTACAAATCCGTCCCGTGGGCTTATCAGGAACCCTCGCCACCCAAGAGCAAGGGCTGGTTCGGCAACCGCTACTAAGCGGCGGCAATCACACTACCGCGTGTCGGCAGGCCAGATGCGCACAGAAGCCGACGGCCAAACCAACGGCAAGGCGCCGGCGTCGCCAAGATTGTCCGCAGCGTATCAGAGGTAAGCTGCGAGCGGCTTTTACGACGCTCCGGATTTGTCGTCACGCAGCGTGCCGATTCACCAACGCGTCTCTTTCGTGGAGACCCCAGTTCGAAGATGGCGACGGTCGTCTTCGGCGACTTCGAGCCTATTGTGTGTGGTCGCGCCAGCAGTCATGGCCACCTTCAGCACGGCGGCCGCGTCGCACACCTCCGGCCGAAAAATCATGCTCCCGCACTTTTGCGAGATCGATCTGTCGTTCGGCCAAAACCGTTTCGCAAGGCCTTTAGTTCAACCCCTTTTCGAGGCGAAATCAGTGTCAGTGCTCGGCATTGCTGACGGTCGCCCACGAAGATCAACTCGCGGGTACGGGCATTCAGGATTCCGGGGGATCGAGCGGTACGCTGCACAGCCTCCCAACATCGTAGCTACTTCACGGTCGAGGTCATCTACCGGTTAGGTTCTGCTCTTCTGCTGGGGGCTCGCTTCGCACGAACACCTCCAGCACCTGCGCGATATCGACCCCTGACGGCGATCCGTCGCGCACCATACCCCTCGATACCGCCGAGCGCATGGCTCCAATGACGCAGCATGCCGCGACGAGCGCTGCCACCATCGCCGTCGGTCTCGGTCAATAGCTGCTCCGCCAGCGCCAGCGCTCCTCGCGGAATTTGATCGGCATCTTCACCACCAAGCGACCACTGACGATTTTCTTCCGTCACGGCGACACCTCCCGGACTGTTCGATTTGACCATTGGCGGCCGAGCTGGCGGAGCGGATCTCCGATCGCCGCTGTCAGCACATGAGACAGCTCGATCGCAATCGCGATCGAGAGCGTTGCCGTCGCCGGAGCGCCCAGGAATTGGCCAAGGGACCAATTGGACATTGCCAGCACCGGCAGATGGATCAGATAGAGGGCATAGGAGATGTCTCCTAAGTGGCGCAGCATCGTCCCGGCCAGTTCACAGAATCATCCCGCAAGGTCGCCCTTGTCACGATCCACCCGCACATCAGGGCCAGCGCGGCAGTTCCACGCCATGTGTCGCCGGCGGCAAGATCGACAACATGAAGGCTCCGACCGTCATCCAGAACCCCGCTTCCATGTTACCGATCCCCCGCAGGTGCTCCGCCAGTCTTGGCCATGCGCTTTTGCCCATGGTTGCTCCGATCGCCAGCCCTACCGCGATTGCATCGATGCAGAACGTCCAAAGCGGTCCAGCCCCGATAGGCGAGCTTCTTTGTTCATTCAAATATCACGCTCGACAACCGCTAAGACATTGATTTAATCATAATGCACAAAAGCGAGGCAAAAATGCACGAACGCCTGACATTTGTCGCAGTCGCGACTGCCCTTACATTGGCGCCCCACGCTTCGGCTCAGTCGCTCACACACAAACCGAACGCCTGGCGCGCCGTCGCCTACGCCGATCTCGAGCTCCCGAACTCGGAAGCTGTGCCCTACGCCTCCCTATGGGCCGACCGGCTGAAGCAGAATAACGACGCCTACGTGGCCAAAGGCGATACGCGCTTTGCGGTCGCCAACGCGCCGGCTTCCGAGAGTCACATCGTCGTGCGCAGCCCGACCAAAACCGTCGTCCTCTCGGTCCTGCACACGCTCACCGGCTGCTCGCCGATCCGCGCCGATCCTGTCGGCAATGCCACGCTGAAACGATGCCCCATGCGCTTGGCGATCTACCAGAATGGCCGATCCACGGTCGCTGACGCTGGCTCAGGCTGTTTCATCGAATATGGCGCGCAACCGAATAACGTCCGCCCCGACGTCGCTCGGAATGGTGCAATGGGTGCATATGATGTTCAGGCCAAAACTATTCGCGCCGGCATCGTATTCCAAGGTGAAATCGCCCCGGAATGCCAATTCCGGGTCCCTGTCCCGCAACCCTAGGTGAAGCCGCGATGCCCGGTGTGTTTCCGGCAACCTCGACATTCGGAAGGAGCGCAACCATGATCTACATGGAAAACCTGACCTTATTCAGTACACCAGCCTGCCACCGGCCATCGCCACCGGATCAAGGCTTCCCTCACGGCGCGCGATGCGCGGCCTTGACCGCGGCTCCTGCCGGCGGCCGCGGCGGGATAACGTTCAGGAGATCTGCCATGGCCAGCCCGACAATCTTCACGACTCTAGCCGTCTTGATCTCGCCGGCAATCGCGCAAGCGCTTGATCCGCTCAAGGCTCCGCAGGGGTCATACGTAGCGTCTACACACACATGTGCCGATCTCGACCAAGGCGTCGGCGCTCTCGAACTTGCCGAGTTTGACGGCGACGCAATCACCGTCGGCGCAAGCACCTGCAAGATAGCAGGCACCCGTCATGCAGGCGATGCGTTCCAAGCCTCATGTACAGAGCGTGGCAGCAGCTCCCCGGTCATCACGCCGATGAAGATTACGCGCCCATCCAGCGACGCGCTCTCCATCAATGGCACCATCTATAATTTCTGTCCGGGGAAGTAAGATGCTGCGTACCTTCCGAATACTCCTCGCCGCGCTCCTGGTCGTCGGACAAGCGCCTGTTGCGCAAGCGAATTCCTTTGGCCAGGATGCAAATTCTTGCGACCTCAATGACAAAACGACCTTGCGTTCCCTTTGTAAGAACGGAGCGGGTCTGCCGAGCTATCCGTCCACGCAAGAGATGATGGAGCGCAGCCCGAACATCGCCAATATGATTGTAGACGCCGCCAACAAGTATGGGGTTGATCCCAAGCTCGTTCTTGCCGTGTCCGCTCACGAAGGCGCGATGTCAGCATGTGCTGGCTCCTTCAGTGGCGTTCTTGGACCGATGCAGCTTACGGGGGCGACCGGCCGCGCCTACGGGATGGATCGGGGCATCTTGTCCGAAAACATTGAAGGCGGCGTAATGACGCTTCGCGATGCCGTCAAATCGTGCGGCGGCACGTCAAGTATTCGCTGCCTCGCCGATCGTTACAACGGCAGCACGGAAAGCCAGCGCCGTAACTGGACGAACGACGTAAACCGCCGCTATGCCGGCCTCAATTCGGCCGGCCAATCCATTCGTGAGGGGTGCGGCGCGCAACCGGTCTGCCAATTGGGACCAGGCGACTTTCAGACGCCCAACGGTGGTGAGACAAAACTCGCTTCATCCGCTCCCGGTCCCGCCAGAAGCGACATCAATGTTGCCTCTGGTCAGGTGTAACCCCGTCTCCCCATTGAGGGCCGCGCCGTCGGCCAGCCGCCTTCAATGGGAGAGGTTTCGCGACGAGAGCTTTCCAAATCCCCGTTTCAAATGGCTTGCCAGCTCCTGGCGCACATCATCAGGCCATTGCTCCATCCCGCCGCAGTTCACTTCGGACGCAACCAACGACCAGTAGAGCAGATCCGCGTGTCGTCCTTCGAACAGAGCCGCCACGATGAACTGTCCGATCACCAACGTGATCGTCTCGGGCTTGCCTTTCTTCCGCAGAAATTCGGAAACCTCTTCCACCCATGGTTTCGGGCGGCAATCGACGAACGCCGCCGCTTCATTATAGAGCGCATTGTCTCCTGCGACTTGCCAGAGATTCGCTTGCATGGTGAACCCTTCAGCAAAATGATGCCTTTGCATCGACGCTGGCGGATTTTCTGACGCGAGTCAAAGAAATATAAAATATATTTTCCGCCTATCGTAGCAAATGAATCTACGGCGGTAGTTTAGCAGTTTCTACATTTCTTGTATGCTACTGGCTTGTCCTGCGTCTCTTTTTGACCGGAGGCACCTGCTTCTCGGAGGTTACCCCAGCGGGGCTGGCTGCCTCTCTCAAAGAAGGAACACCACTGAACTCCGTCATCGAGCGCTTCACAGCACGCGTGGCCTCAATATGCCGCGCAATCTCGGTGAAGCTGAAGCCGAACGTCTCGATGTCCCGCTTCACGCTGTCGTCGTCACCAGTCCGACCAATGAGCGTCCACACCGGAACCTTCAGGTGCCGCGCCAGCCGCTCCAGGGTGACGAATGTCGGGTTCCCCTTCCCCGTCCGCAACTGGTAGAGCGTGCCGCGCGATAGCCCCGTAGCGTCGGCAAAACTCGCATAGTCCGGGTACTCGTTCTCGATTTGGCGAAGTCGCAGGGCGAGCAGGATCGAAAGCCAACCATCGCTGTCTTCTGTCTTGTTTTTAAATATCGGCACAGTTGCACTCCTGCTTATCGGTCGGAATATGACGGCCATTTTTTGTAAAATGTCTAGTGCTCAGCTGTTAGCCGAGACGATGACTAAATGCCTTATTAAAGTGTCGCGGCATTCCCATACTCCCGCAAAGTGACGGCGTATAGCTTTTGGCCGCCGCTAAATCGTTGCCAGAGCACGATAGCATTTCGATCTGCATGCCCTGTTGAAAATGAATAATTAAATGGTTCAGTTTGGACGGCTTGGTCATCCGACTCATGAATTTGTCGTGTAACACCTCAAACGCCGCCGCACTCTGAGGCCGATACCGCCAAGGCGGCACCATGCCCCCAGCCTTCGAAAAACGCTTGATCCATGAGGGGCCATCCTATCTCCGTTGATCATTCTTGATGACGCTTGATCTGTGATATTATAATGATCAACATCGAAATAGGAGGCTCTGTGTCATGCTCATGAGGTTCGCGTTCGCAATTTTCGCCGGCGGCGTGCTCGCTTTCTTCGCCCTGCCCGATCAGGAAGCCGGCCTTCGCCTGCTCAGCCTCTCTACTGCTTTCGTGATCCTGTCCCTCGCCGCCGTCTGTGTCATCGAATTTCTAACTCACAGTGTCGGACGTCATCGTCTTCGCTCGTCGTTACAGCCGTCGCGCTGTGATGGCGATCTTCTTTTGCATGACGCTGCGAAGTACGAGCGCTCCGCCTGGTCGACGTCCGGCGTCAACCCTAAGGATCCGAACTTGGTTTGGCAGTACCGCCTGAACGATCAGCGCCTTGGCCGCTTCAAACTTTAACAGGCCCTACCGTGGCCAGGATTACGCGCACAGCCGATCCTCCTGTTCCGTCAGGTCTGCGATCTCCTGGTGCGGTAGCCCCAAAAATGGCGTTGGTGCGCGGATATGAAATCGAACGCATTTCGATCATTAATGTAGTTGGTTATGCCTGCGTGACTTGACGCCGGATAGAC
>NZ_JAMYTH010000076.1:0-12415 GCF_040322415.1 Mesorhizobium sp. M0152 | reverse complement strand
TCGAACCGGTTGCTCCGGTCGAGCCAGTGGCACCGGTCGAGCCAGTCGCACCGGTCGAGCCCGTTGCTCCGGTCGAACCGGTGGCTCCGGTCGAGCCGGTTGCCCCGGTCGAGCCAGTTGCTCCGGTCGAACCGGTGGCTCCGGTCGAGCCGGTTGCTCCGGTCGAGCCGGTGGCTCCAGTGGAGCCGGTTGCTCCGGTCGAGCCCGTTGCCCCGGTCGAGCCGGTGGCTCCAGTCGAGCCAGTTGCACCGGTCGAGCCAGTCGCACCGGTCGAGCCCGTTGCTCCGGTCGAACCCGTTGCTCCGGTCGAACCCGTTGCTCCGGTCGAGCCGGTGGCTCCGGTCGAACCGGTGGCTCCGGTCGAGCCCGTTGCCCCGGTCGAACCCGTTGCTCCAGTCGAACCAGTCGCTCCGGTCGAGCCAGTCGCTCCGGTCGAACCGGTTGCTCCGGTCGAGCCAGTGGCACCGGTCGAGCCAGTCGCACCGGTCGAGCCCGTTGCTCCGGTCGAACCGGTGGCACCGGTCGAGCCAGTCGCCCCGGTCGAGCCCGTTGCTCCGGTCGAACCGGTGGCTCCGGTCGAACCCGTTGCTCCGGTCGAGCCCGTTGCTCCAGTCGAGCCAGTTGCACCGGTTGAACCGGTGGCTCCGGTCGAGCCCGTTGCTCCGGTCGAACCGGTGGCTCCGGTCGAACCCGTTGCTCCGGTCGAGCCTGTTGCCCCGGTCGAACCCGTTGCTCCAGTCGAGCCAGTCGCTCCGGTCGAACCGGTTGCTCCGGTCGAGCCCGTTGCCCCGGTCGAACCCGTTGCTCCGGTCGAGCCTGTTGCCCCGGTCGAACCCGTTGCTCCAGTCGAGCCCGTTGCACCGGTCGAACCAGTCGCTCCGGTCGAGCCCGTTGCTCCGGTCGAGCCAGTCGCTCCGGTTGAACCCGTTGCTCCGGTCGAGCCCGTTGCTCCAGTCGAGCCAGTCGCACCGGTCGAGCCCGTTGCCCCGGTCGAGCCCGTTGCTCCGGTCGAACCGGTGGCTCCGGTCGAGCCAGTCGCACCGGTCGAACCGGTTGCTCCGGTCGAGCCGGTGGCTCCAGTGGAGCCGGTCGAGCCAGTAGCACCTGTGGCTCCGGTCGAGCCAGTCGAACCTGTCGAGCCCGTCGCTCCGGTTGCTCCGGTCGACCCAGTCGCACCCGTCGAGCCTGTCGCACCGGTCGCACCCGTCGAGCCAGTTGCTCCGGTCGAGCCAGTGGCTCCATTGGAGCCGGTCGCTCCCGTGGCTCCAGTATCACCCGTAGCGCCAGTTGCGCCGGTGTCACCGGTTGCACCGGTTGCACCAGTTGCGCCGGTGTCACCGGTTGCTCCGGTAGAACCCGTTGCTCCAGTCGAGCCAGTCGAGCCAGTCGAGCCAGTTGCTCCTGTCGAACCAGTTGCCCCGGTCGTGCCGGTCGCTCCGGTTGAGCCTGTCGCTCCGGTCGCACCCGTGGCTCCGGTATCACCTGTAGCGCCTGTAGCGCCGGTGTCGCCAGTTGCACCTGTGGCTCCGGTCGAACCGGTTGCTCCGGTCGAGCCCGTGGCGCCAGTCGCGCCAGTTGCGCCGGACGACCCTGTCGCTCCGGTCGTACCCGTGGCTCCTGTTGCGCCGGTAGAGCCTGTGGCTCCAGTAGCACCAGTTGCGCCGGTCGCACCTGTAGCGCCGGTCGCCCCGGTGGGCCCTGTTGGACCCGGGGTGCCTGCAGCTGCGACGCTTACATCGCCGCCAGTAAAGTGATTGCCATCATTGCTTGAGCCACCGGGGCTATTGATTGGCGTAGTTTCGAAATGATAACCCGGTTGGTCGCCCGGAGTGACGAGGTCAATGTCGGCGACAGGCGTAAGAGTGCCATATAAGTGGAAGCCGGAGTCGTATATCAGATAGGTGTGAGTAATATCAGGAACTGTTACTGTAACGGCAAAATTAGGAGCTACGGCGTTGGCTGCCGAATTAAGAACAAAGCTGCCAACGACTGTATCGTCAGCTGTGGAAACAGTGCCATTTGTATCAATAAGATAGTACGTGTTAATATTTTTACTACTGCCTGTGTCTGTAGTCCCAGTGAGAGTAATATCACCAGACGTAAGAAGCCCAGTGTAACTTACTGTTCCATGTGAGGTCAGTGGCGGAAGAGGCGCCGACGAATGTTCGCGTACGCACAATTCCCAGGCGCCGCCTAAGCTCGCCGCGCCAACAAGTGATCGCGACGCGCGCACCTCCACGCCCGTTGCATAGCCCAGCGCGGCTACGAATCTCTCGCCAGCATTTCCCAATGCCGTTTCGCAGCTCCACAGCCGCAACTCGCCGTCCGCGGCAAGCGCCCTGCCGATTGCGGCAAGATCCTCAGCCTCTTCCTTCAATGTGGCGGCCGACCATTCTCCTGCAGTGAAGCTAACCCGGCCAGGCGCGCCATGCGCGAGGACGTGCACCGCGTCGAGCCCTTCGTGTCCTGACAATGCGGCGGCGATCTGCTGCGCCGCCGGTCGGCGGCCATCGAGCACAATTGCATGGACTTCTGGCCTCAGGTTGCCGAGGACCGTCTGGAGGTGGGAGACTGAAGGATCGACAAAAAGAATTTCAGAGGCGCGGGCCATAACTGGCTCCTGTTGGCTTCGAATTCAGTTCAAGCGGAAACCGCCCACCGGCCTGGCCGGCGAGCGCTGAGAACAATTGGGCTTCACAGGCTTCATCGTCCGGACGGCCCGACAGCACCGTCGGGACGTTCTACGGCTGGGATCTCCACGCGCAGGAAGCTGGCGACCTGGAAATTCCCGCCATCGTCAAACGTGCCAATCGCCAAAGAGCCGGCGGTGCTTGGCACCTTGACGGTAAGAGCGACGGCGAGGCTTCGCTTGACCGCCTTGGGGAGGACAACCTGGCCAACGATCGCGCTCTTAGCGGTGTCCAGGATAAAGTAAGTCACATTTTCGGTCGCGTCGCCGATCGGCAAAACGCCCCTAACGGTGACTTCCATAACCGCAAATCCTGCAGTGAAACTCATATCAACCTCCTTGGTCAGCGGCGACTATGCCGCGCCGTCAATTTCCAGTTGCCGTCGAGTGCCCGATGCCAAACGAAGCCAGCATCGGACGATAAAATCGCGTGTGCAGCCGCACTATTTGCCGCGCGGCCGGGAGCTCGACATCGAGCTTGATTGTCTCGACCTCCCAGGTACAGCGGCCGGGTTCTGATGATAAAAGAAAGAGTTCGCAACCGCAGACTCGAGGCGCGCCGGTCAACCCATCCGGGCGATCTGTTCTGATGCCTAGCTGCGCTTTTCCATGGACCTCATCCAGTCCGGGGCGTTCATGGCCCTTGCAACACGCACGCGATACTACTCGGTTCACAACCCCACTCCCGTTGCCGTGACGCTTACGTCTCGGCGACAACTCTCGAGGAATGGGGAACCGTCCGCCTCCAAATCAGGGGGAGGCATAGACACGGGATAGGGTCAGCGCGGCCGGCGGACGCGCCTCCCAATCTACGAAACGGCCTTGAACCCAGACCCTCTAACTCAACTCACGGAGAAGCTTTCGCACAAATTTAGGCGTGCGCCCGACTAGTCTGCGGGCGTTTCCCAACACTTCATCTTAGTAAATTCTAAAATTAGCATCTTGTAAACTATCATTTAAGCAACTTCTAATTATTGCGCGAGCAGGGGCGGCAGTGATCGAGCGGTGCCGGCGGACTGAATGGAAAAAAACGACGAGGAAATCATGATCTTACCGGAATTGATTCAGGTACCGTCGGCTTCAGGCTGTAGTTAAAGGTGCTAATACTCCACCAAAAGGCGTAGTCCACGGCGCTTGCTGATGATGCCGGCGAGGTGGGACACCATCGCTTCCGCAGTTCGAAATCCACGTGCGGGTCTGGCTACCCCGACCTTGACGGCAGTGAATAATTGGCGCCGAAGTATAGCGGAAAACAGGTTGGGTCGGACGAAGGAGTGTCCGCAGTTGCAGTTCGGATGTGGTCCTTTCACGATAGTGGTTGCCCCGCGTGCTGACGCGACGGCCGATCGCTAACCACGATGGATTTTCCACCAGACGACCTGCGCGAAGGCTGAGAAGAATGGTCGGATCTTTGGGAATTACAGGCTGTTTCGGCGGCCGGACCGGCAAGACGGTGGAGGCAGCGGGGGATGCTTGAGGCGATCAAAGCGTGGCAGATCTGGTCGAAGCGGACCTCGCAAGGCCAGACGCGAACCGTAGCCTCCCCGACAGTCATGTTGAGAGCCGATAGAGCACGATGAGAAGCGGCAAGCGGCTCTGCCTCAACATGATCGTCAAGAACGAGATGGCGAACCTTCAACGCTGTCTCGGAGCGGTTGTCGACCATATCGACAGTTGGGTCATCGGCGATACCGGATCGAACGATGGGACCCAGGATTTCATCAAATCGTTCTTCGCCGCCCGCAACCTGCCGGGCGAGCTGCACGAATTCCCATTCCACAATTTCGAGCAGGCGCGCAACGCCGCACTCGATTACGCCTATGCCTCGCCGCTCGGCTATGACTATCTGCTGTTCGACGACGCCGACATGGAGCTTATCGTCGAGGACGCCGGCTTCCGCGAGCGGCTCGACGGGCCGGGCTACCGGCTGCTGCAGCGCTTGGACTCCGGCCTCGCCTACTGGAACACGCGCCTTGTCAGGCGCGACGCCGGCGCGCGCTACCACGGTGTGACCCACGAATATCTCGACGTGCCCGGTGGCGTGCAGGAACTGAGGAGTGCCTGGTATAAGGATCACGCCAGCGGTTCGAACCGGGTGGACAAGTTCGAGCGTGATGCCAGACTTTTGCTGGAAGCCCTTGAGAAGGACCCTGAAAATCAACGCTACTGGTTTTACCTGGCGCAATCCTATCGCGACGCGGGGCGGACGGCGGAGGCTGCAGTGGCCTATGCCAAACGCGCGGCCATGGGCGGCTGGGACGAGGAGGCGTGGAACGCCCGCCTGCAGGAGGCGCGCTGCCTGCGCCAGCTCGGCGACGAGCCCGGCTTCGTCGGCCAGGCGCTTGCCGCCTTCAATCAACGGCCGCAACGCGCCGAGCCGCTTTATGACCTGGCACGGTTCTATCGCGACAAGGGGATGAACGACGCCAGCGTACTGTTTTCCGAAGCGGGGCTGGCGATCAAGCGACCCGAGCAGGACATCCTGTTTCTCGAGGACGACATCTACACGACAGGCCTGCTGGAGGAGTTTGCGATAGCGGCAAACTATGCGCGCGATCCGGTGCGCAAGGACCGCGGTTTCGCTACATGCAACTGGCTGGCGCTGAACCGCACCATCGGCGACGGCCCCAGGGAACTGGCCAGGTCGAATTTGTATTTCTACTTGCAGTCGGCAAAAGCGATGATGCCGTCCTTCTCGACGCGGCGGGTCGATTTCACGGTGCCCGACGGCTATCTGCCGATCAATCCGTCGGTAGCGAGATTGGGCGATCAGCTCCTGCTGGTGCAGCGAAGCGTCAACTATACGCTGACCGAGGATGGCCAATACAAGACGCCCAACGAGGCACCGATCCACACGCGTAATTTCCTGCTCCGATTGAGCGATGAACTTGCCATCCAATCCGCAAGCGAGATATTGCCGCCGGTTGATATGCCGAAACCCGCTTACGATCGGGTCCTCGGATTTGAGGACATACGCCTGTTTGCCTGGCGGGATGCGCTGTGGGGCGTGTCGTGCGTGCGCGAGCTGACGGCTGACGGATGGTGCGAACAGGTCATTGCGCGCATCGACGACCGCGGACCCGGGCCGTACCGCCTAACGGACTGGCGTGTGCTCCACCCCGCCGGGCCGAAGCTCCACGAGAAGAACTGGATGCCCCGGATCAAGCCGGCTGGCTCGGATAGCGGTGGCGAGCAGCTGCAATTCATTTATCTGTGCGACCCCACGCGTATCGTCGATGATCACGCGCAAACGATTTCGGAGAAGGCGCCGGCTATCTCTGCCGAACAATTCAGGGGGGGCACGCAAACGATTGCGATCGATGGCGGATGGCTCGCGATGATCCACGAATCGTCTGTCAGGCCGCCGGGGGGGCGGCGCGATTATCACCATCGATTCGTCTGGTTTGACGTGACGGACACTTTGCGGAAGGTGAGCCGCCCATTCTTCTTCGATCGGAAGGGCGTCGAATTCGCTGCTGGCCTGGCTTGGCATCCCGACGGAAAGCGGCTGCTGATTTCTTACGCCATCGCCGACAGCGAATCCTGGATCGCGAGCGTCGATGCTGAGGATGTCAGACATGTGCTGGAGGATGCGGAGCAGCTACCATCTGCGACGCCGGGACTGGGCGTTAGCGTGCCAACCGTTGCAAGCCGCGATGCCAACCCTGCGTATGCTACTGCGTCGTTGCGCCCAACTGAAAAGCCATCGATCCCACGAATCTTCCATTTCATCACGGGTCTCGATGGAAATTTCGGGGGCAAGCCGTTCTCGTTCATTCACTACATGGCAATACGCTCGGCGTTGCGGGTGAATCAAGGTTTCCGGGCGAAAGTGTATTATCATCATGAGCCCAGCGGGACGTATTGGGACGCGATCAAGGGAGACGTGGAACTCATCTACGTCGACTTGCCGACCGAAGTGTTCGGCAATCCAGTCGAGCATTTTGCGCACAAGGCTGACGTTCTGCGATTGCGGATTCTGCTCGAGCAAGGCGGCATTTACCTTGATCTTGATACGATCTGCCAACGCCCGTTCGAGCCGCTACTCGATGGTCGCGTCGTCATGGGACGCGAGGAAAGAGCTCAGAACGACGGCTCTAGGAAACCAGTAGGCTTATGCAACGCCACCATCATAGCCCCGCCGAATGCTGAATTCCTCCACCTTTGGTATGAGGCCTATCGCGACTTCACGGGCGGCACGGTCGGCGACGCCTGGAATAAGTTCTCGGTCCAGATTCCGATGGCGCTCGCGACGGAACGCCCGGAATTGCTCCGCATTGAGCCTGCCGCGTCTTTCTTCTGGCCTGGCTGGGACCAGGCAGGCCTGGAAGACATGTTCTCAAAAAACCGCGAGTTCCCCGAAGCGTTCTCGTTTCATCTATGGGAGTCGCAATCATGGCCGTTAGCCAAGGACCTCGACGCGAACGCCGTCATGGAAGTCGACACTACCTATAACAAGATCGCGCGAAGGTTCGTTTCCAACGACTCAACGGAAGAAATCAAACGCCACTTTTCGCTAATCTATGAGAAACAAAGCTGGGGGCACGGAAGCGGCGTCGGATCCTCACCTGACAAGACCGTGGAGTACCGGGAGTTCCTCCAACGGTTCATGACGCGAAACGACATCCGCAGCGTCGTTGATCTCGGCTGCGGTGATTGGCAATTCTCGCGCTACATAGACTGGAGCGAGGTAAGCTATGTCGGAGTTGATGTTGTTTCGTCGGTTGTTGAGCGCAATCAACGCGAATTTGGCAGCGGCAAGATTGGGTTTGAAACATTCAAATCGCTTGCAAAACTTCCGCCCGCCGATCTTCTCATTTGCAAGGACGTCCTGCAGCACCTTCCGAACAAAACGGTGGTGGAATATCTGGCGACATTTCGGAAGAAATACAAATTCGCACTCATTACCAACGACGAGGAGCCGGCACACCTCCAGAACACCGATACCGAGGTTGCAGGATGGAGGACGCTCCGATTGGATCGCGAGCCTTTCAGCGAACGAGGCGCGAGCGTCTTCTCCTGGACCGTTCTCTGGGGCTCGGCATCGACGAAGAAGTCGACCTTTCTCCTCCTCGGCGACGCAGTGGGCGCAGACGCAGTGCATACGGCATATCGCGTCTTACTAGGGCGCGAACCCGAAAACGAGGCGTCGATCCGTTGGCATCTGCAGCACGCAGCGAATCTGGAAGCGCTCCTTCGTAGCTTCACCAGCAGCGATGAGTACAAGTTCAAAAGTGCGCGCGGCGGAAGCGCCTTGCAAGAAAAGCTGCTGGATTTTCTATCGAAATTCACTCCAAGCAGCGCGGTCGGCCGCGCAAAGATTCGAGTCGGCAATAAGACCGGCGACGGCGGTTACGTGATGCTGGACGATTTTGAGGGGATTGTCGGAGCATTGTCGGCGGGCATCGGTAACGACGTGTCTTGGGATCAAGAAATCGCGGGTCGCGGGATAGATGTCTATCAATTCGACGACACGATCGCCCGCCCGCCCGCCGCTCACGAGCGGTTCCATTTCTTTCGCCGAAAGATTTCGTCAAAAGCAACCGACAGTTCCGAGTCTATCCGAAGCGTGATCGAGAAGGTCCCCGACTCCAAAGGACGATTGATTTTCAAGATAGATATCGAAGGCTCGGAGTGGGAGGCGTTTGAGACGGTGTCTGCCGACGATCTTCGTCGTATCGCGCAACTGGTGGGTGAATTTCACGGGTTCTCGAAAGCGGCAAACAGCGACTGGCGTGACCGGGCGACGCAGATCATCACCAAGTTGAATGACGTGTTCCAAATTGTACACGTGCATGGAAACAACTGGTCGCCGCTCAACGTGATCGCTAACGTACCATTCCCCGACGTGATTGAGGTAACCTTCGCCAATCGTTCGATGTACAACTTTGAGGACGCTGCAGAAAGCTTTCCCACAGCTGTCGACCGGCCGAACCATCGGGACCGCCCCGACATTTTTCTTGGGTCCTTGGCCTTCAGGCGCAAATCCGGGAGCAACCCCCCTTGAAAATTGCCGTCTATACGATCGCCCTCAATGAAGCTGCTCATGTAGAGCGCTGGGCGATGTCGGGGGTCGACGCCGACTACCGCATCGTCGCCGACACCGGCAGTACCGACGACACCGTCCAGCGGCTGGAAAGTGCGGGTGTCACGGTGCATAGGATTGCGATCCGGCCTTGGCGCTTCGATGACGCTCGGAACGCTGTCTTGGCATTGATTCCGGCCGATGCCGACGTGTGCATCACCATGGATATGGACGAATTCCTTGAACCTGGTTGGCGGCCTAAGTTGGAAGCGGCGTGGACGCCCGGAACGACCGCAATCTGGTGTCGCTCCTCGCGGCGTTCCCGCCTCGACGATCCTGCGCCGCGAACGTGGCCGGCCAAAAAAATTCATGCCCGTTGGGGTTACCGGTGCAAGCGCGCCGTCCACGAGACACTGTGCTTTACCGGCGAGCAGGAGGTGACGCAGGCCTGCGACGATGTAGTGATAGCCGAACTCCAAGACCACACCAAGACTACCCGCAAACAGTATCTTCCGCTTATGGAGCAGGTCCACAAGGAAGATCCCCACGACCCTCAGATATGCTTCTGGCTCGGACGAGACTTGATGTGGGCGAACCAGGAAGAGCGGGCCGTTCAGCTGCTTGAGCGCTACCTTGCGCTGCCGACTAGCACATGGGGCGAAGAACGATCCGAGGCAATGCGATACCTAGCGGGCATGCAGCCGGAGCAGAGATTGTCCTGGCTGGATAAGGCACGGATGGAGGCACCCCACCGCCGGGAGATTTGGCTTGACCTCGCCGAAGAGTTCCACGGCAAGGCCGACTGGCTGAATCTGTTCTGGGCTTGCGCCAACGGGGTCGAGAAGACGCACCGCACCAACAGCTATCTGGACGACCCGAGCTGCTGGGGTTTTCGGTTGTTTGATTTGGGTGCAGTCGCGTCGTGGCATCTCAATGCGATAGACCGTGCGGTAGAATGGGGGCAAAGGGCACTTGAACTCGACCCAGCCAATCAGAGACTCAAGAATAACCTAGAGGTTTTCGTTCGGCTACAGGAGGAGGGCCGCACCAGAGTTAGCAAGGCACAAGTGCCAACAGATGCCGCAGCCAGGCATGGCGGCTGAGCAGGGTAACGAGCCGAATATGGAGATCTGCTGTGAGGGCCAATCCGGTAGATGCGACCGCTTGCCCGCATTCAAAAAATTCGTGAGGCGAGCACCTCAAGGCGCGGGCGTCGCGTTTCGCTGGATGTCACTTCATGTGTTGATCCGCACCGACTCTTCTGGTCGTTCATCGCTGATCGCTAACGGCGGAAGGCACACATACGCTTTGAGCGACGGCATCACCCCATTGATGATGCAGTCAATTCCAACGTTGTTCAGCCTGAGACCGAACCCAGCGAAATCGACGATCATCGGCCGTATGGGAAGGCACCAGTCAAGTAGCGCGCGTGCCCCGCTTGGAGAAACTGAATAACATACTAGACCCATAAGATGGTGCGCGCGTAGAAGAGTGGGTTCCGTTTCAGCCTCTTGAAAGTCCTGAACACGTGTCATCACCTCGCCAGAAAAGAACTCGAGTCTTGCACCAGTTCCGCCTGGGAGGGCATCTAGCCAAGCGTAACACCGCAGGCTTGCGCTCCAAAGGATGAAGTCCCAGTCAGCACGAATGTTTGCCAACAGCGAATGCGTATGCAGTTCGAAGTGGCGAGAAAAGATCGCATCGTCTTCGGCCACAGTCACAGCCTCACCACGTTGAACAGCTTCTCGCCAGAGCGCGACGTGAGAAACGGCGCAGCCCAAACTGCCAGCCGTGTAATCAAGATCCGGCGAGATGATTTTGTCCCGTGCAAGCCGATCGCGGTCTACAGATCTACCGTCAGTTGCAGGAAATCTACGGATATTTCGAAGATGATCGTTGGTTTTACAGAATTTCTTAAGGCGGTCAACACTGCGATCAAGATTGATTACATGAACATGATCTATCATTCGCCTCACCGTATTCTCATCAGGATGTGAATTTCTTGCCGACATATTAGCGGACGGAGCGCAACAAAATCAAAAACCGTTCGACTGAACGGCGCAGGAATCTCCGTCAAACGTATAAATCCAGCCCTATCTCAAGGCGAATGGACATTTCGTGCGCCACCTGCCAACTTGAAAGATCGTTTCCGCTGAAAGTTTTGCGAAAAGATAGCCTCGCCCACTCCCGATGCCTTATCCGCTTCCGAGCCTTCGCCATGGGTGGACTAGTATGGTAGTTTATATCCGGGCGGTCGGACATCAGAATCGAAGTGCGACGACGAGATTTCGTGACACTCTTGGGGGGCGCAGCGGCCGGAAGCCTGATTCCTGCAGCGTTACCGGCTCGGGACGCCCTCGGGGAAAGCTACGCAGCCATGGCACCACCGGCCACCTCACCGCCGTCCCTCCTCATCGCCCCGATCGAACTCGCCGGCGACTGGGGCCACATGCTTCCGCGCGCGGCAGATCAGGTCGTCGAGCGCATGCGGCACGCCTGCCTGGATGGTGTCCGCCTGGTCTCCGATCGCCAGCCGACGCGGCTGCGCGTGGACGAGCACACGTCCGGTACGCCGGCCATCTGGCTGCATCCGGACGGCACCAGCATGGCCTGGATCATCGTTGACATCGGCGAGCGCGACTGGTCGAAGCTTGCCTACCAGTTTGGCCACGAACTCGGCCACGTCACCGCCAACAGCTGGCAGGCCGATGCCAAGCCGGCGCCGCCCTGCCAGTGGCTCGAGGAAGCCATGGTTGAGGCGTTTTCGCTGCATGGCATGGGCCGCCTGGCGAAGGGCTGGAAGGAGAACCCGCCGTTCGCGGGCGACAATGCTTTCGGCGATGCAATCGCCCGATACCGCCAGGACATCATCGACCGCTATAGCGCGCTCGCCGATAACCAGGGGCTCACTCGCGACGCCGCGGCGTGGTTCTCCGACCATCGCAGCGAGATTGAAATACCCGGCCTCCATCCATTCGCTCAGTCAATGTCGGTGACCATCCTTGCCGAATACGAACGCGCGCCGGACTGCGTCGAGGCGCTTGGCGCGCTCAACCGTTGGCCCAGCCGTACCGGTATCCCGATCCCGGAGTATCTGAAGCGATGGGAGGCGAGCTGTGCCGAACTGCATGCCTCGCCGCGACTGCCGGCCCGCCTGCGCGAGCTGTTGCGCATCGCGTGACCAAGGGAGCTAAGATGATCGGCAGTAATGCCTGGCTTGATCCATTGCGCCGCCGGCCGCTTCATGCCCTTTGGCGCCGGGCCGGCGCGCTCCTGGACACTCTTCCAAAGCGCCGGGTGATGGCTTTGCCTAGCGCACCGAAGTCAGACAGGCCGTGATCGTTGAGACGACGATCTCGCCGTCGAGGATTGCGCTCTCACCGTCGAGATCGGCGGCAGCTTTTGCAAGGTCGCGATACTTCGCTGTCCAATCGAGTCCGCGACGGGTGAAGATGCGAACGCCGCTGGCATCCTTCACCACCTGGGAGCGATAACCGTCGAACTTGATTTCGTGAACCCAATTGTCGCCCTCAGGAGGCTTCTCGACCAGCTCGGGCATCATGGGAGCAATGAACGACAACCGACCATCGCCGGTACGCTAACGCATCGCAACCCCACGCAACGAATTTGATTCAAATATCGCAGAGCTGTTTCCGTTCCAGTAGCTACGGCTAAAAAAGCGTGTGGGAACATTCGTTCAT
>NZ_JAMYTH010000075.1:0-12442 GCF_040322415.1 Mesorhizobium sp. M0152 | reverse complement strand
CCCCGCCACGGTGGGGGGGAAGCCGGCCCTCGACGGTAACGCCGCCGACAAGCTTGCAGGCAGGGCGAGCCGGTCTACCCCCACTCGGTCGAGCTTGGCGCGACACCTCTCCCCCGATCGACGGGGTAGAGGAAAGGCCGCTGACGTGACCATGGACATCTTGCTTGGCTCCAGCCGGCTCAAGGCGCTGCGCAACTGGCGCCAGCTGACGCAAGCCGAATTGGCTGCTGCCATTGATGTCAGCCAGGGTTTCCTGTCGGACCTCGAGTCCAATCGCCGCAAACCCTCGGCGCAGACAAGCGCGATGCTGGCGAAGGCGCTGGATGTTCCCGGTGAATGGATCGAATTCTAGTCTGCTCCCGGCCCGCCACGGCTCATACCTGTACTCGATCGTCCGAGGTCGTGACGCTTGCGCGTGTCACGGGCCTTGCCACTTTGGTGACGAAGACGATGAGCGCCAGCGTCAGGAAAACCGCGCCGACCAGATAGGGCGCGCCGCCGAAGATCACGGGCGCGTTCGGCCCCGTGAACCAGGAAAAGATCGCGGTGTAGAGCAGCGGCGTGACGATCGAGGTGATCGAGAAGATCGACGTCATGGCGCCTTGCAGTTCGCCCTGTGCCGAAGGCGGCACCTTGGCGGCGGCGAGGCTCCTGAGCGGCGGGTCGGCCAGCGCTTCGAGACAGCCGACGACGATCACCGCGTAGATCATCCAGCCTTGCGACGCGAAGGCGTAGCCGAAGGCACCGAGCGCGGTGAATGCAAGGCCGATCACCGCCGTCCTCCACTCGCCAAGCCTGGGGATCACGCGCGGCAGGACCGTCGCCATGACGATCGCGCCGCACAGGCCGAACGCGCCGAGCGAGAAGCCGATCTGCTGCTCGCTCCAGCCATAGCGGTAACTGGAGACGAACGACCATACCGCCGGATACATCATGTGGCCGAGCGTCATCAGGAAGAAGACAAGCCCGATCCAGCCGATGCCCTTGTATTGGCGCATCTGGAGGAGCGTGCCGACCGGATTGGCGCGCTTCCACTCGAAGCGGCGGCGGTGCTTTTCATCAAGCGTTTCCGGCAACAGGAACAGCGCGATGAGGAAATTCACCAAGGCAAGGCCGGCGGCGAAATAGAACGGCACCCGCGGTCCGAACGTGCCGAGCAGCCCGCCGAGCACTGGCCCGATGACGAAGCCGACGCCGAAGGCGATGCCGAGCAGGCCGAAATTCTTCGCCCGGTTCTCATCGTTCGAGATGTCGGCGATGAAGGCCGATGTGGTCGAATAGCTGGCGCCGGAAATGCCGGCCAGTACGCGCCCGATGAACAGCATGGGGTAGGACCAGGCGACGGCGCAGATCAAATTGTCGATGGAGAAGGTCAGCACCGAGGCGAGCAGGTTCGGCCGCCGTCCGAACCGGTCGCTCAAGCCGCCCATGATCGGCGCGAAAAAGAACTGCATCGCCGCATAGACGAAGAACAACCAGCCGCCCTCGATCGCCGCCTCGCTGATGCCGACGCCGGTCAATTCCTGCAAATAGGCCGGCAGCACCGGCATGATGATGCCGAAGCCGATAATGTCGAGCAGCAGCGTGGTGAAAACGAGCGCAAGGCCCCGCCTGGCGGTTCTGGGGTCGATCATGATGGGTCAAGCTCCTCTGACCGCCCTGGGCTGTCGCCCAAAAATGGCGTAGCGGTTTGGGACAACGACATGCACAAAAACAAAGACCTAAAGCGCGTCGACCGAATTCGTTTCAACGTGACGCACTTTAGGGGACCCACCTTATACGCGATCCCGGCACAGAGAACAATACGGGAACAACCAGGATGTTCACCATCCTGACATCCCCTGACGACGCCCTCGCGGTCAGATCAGCCTTGCGGTCCGAGGGACGCGCGGCACCGAAGGAGCGCGCAGAACGCCATCGGATAGCCGCCTGAGTGGAATTTCCAAACAGTCTCTCAGATCGGCCCGCTCAGCGTGTTGCAGTCCGAGAGCTTGCCGCTCTTGTAGCCGCGCGCCAGCCAGGTCTGCCGCTGCTGCGAGGTGCCGTGGTTGAAACTTTCCGGCACGACATAGCCCTGCATCTTCTTCTGCAGCGTGTCGTCGCCGATCTGCTTGGCGGCGTTCAGCGCGCTCTCGATGTCGCCCTGCTCCAATATGCCTTTCTGCCCGGTGTAGTGCGCCCACACACCGGCGAAACAGTCGGCCTGCAGCTCGATGCGCACCGACATCTGGTTGGCCTCGGCCTCACCCATGCTTTGCCGCATCTGGTTGAACTTTGACATGATGCCGGTCAGGTTCTGCACGTGGTGGCCGATCTCATGTGCGATGACATAGGCGCGCGCGAACTCGCCCGAGGCGCCGAACTGCTGGTCGAGCTGCTGGAAGAAGGTCATGTCGAGATAGACCTTGTGGTCGCCTGGGCAATAGAAGGGTCCGGCGGCCGCCGAGGCAAAGCCGCAGGCCGAACGAACCTGGCCGCTGAACAGCACGAGCTTCGGGTCCTCATAGGTCAAGCCTTGCGACTTGAAGATGCCGGTCCATGTGTCTTCGGTCTCGGCCAGCACGGTCGCCACGAACTGCTTCATCTCATCGCTGGCGGGTGTACCCGTGCCGCCGTCCTGGCCGCCGCTGTTGTCGGTGATCTGGCCGCCGCCGCCCGGCAGCAGTCCGCCGTCGCCACCGCCCAGGATCGTCGACGGATCGAAGCCGAAATACCAGCCGGCCAGCACCACCAGGATGACCAGGAAGATACTCGAACCGCCACCGGCGCGACCGCCGATCGGGATGCGGAACTGGCCGGGGCTGCCACCGCCCAGCCCACCGCCGCTGTCGCTGCGGGCGTCCTCGACATTGTCACTCTGACGACGGCCTCTCCAGAGCATGGCAACTCCTCGCGCTTCGCCGTTGTTCCGGTAAGGCCGGTTCAATCCGAAAAACAATTATCCCAACGATAGTCCCAAGTCACAGCATTTTTCGCGGCCGCCGCCGCGCTGGCATGGCGGTTTCAGCGCACTGGCCGAGACTGTTCCGGTAGACCAACGGTCTTCGTCATCCACGGGCGAAGCGAACGCGAAGCGCCGCTCCGCCCGTGGGTGAGGAATGGAGCCTGGCAAAGTCCTCAGCGCGCCGTCATCGCCTTGCGAAATGCTTCCAGCGTCTCGGCGCTGACGTGGTGCTCGATGCCCTCGGCATCGATGCGCGCCGTCTCGGCGCTGACGCCGAGCGAACGCAAAAAGGCTTCCACCGTCTGGTGGCGGATGCGGCTTTCCTCGGCGACCTTGCGGCCGGCATCGGTCAGGAACACGCCGCGATAGGGTTTCCTCGACACCAGCCCGTCGGCGCACAGCCTGGTCAGCATCTTGGCCACCGTCGGCTGGGCGACGCCGAGACGTGCGGCGATGTCGACCTGCCGCGCCTCGTTGCCGTCCTCGATCAGGTCGGCGATCAGTTCGACATAGTCCTCGACGAGGGCACTGCGGCGCGCTTCGCGCGTGTGCCGGAAGCCTTCCGAATGAACGTCGGCGTCGGGCAGCGGCTTTTCGCGCGGGACCGGTCTGTTCTTCAGCGCCAATGCGCGATCCTTCCGGGAGTTCGGCCGTCCACGCTTTCATAGCACGGGCTCTGATTCTTCAGGCCGTTTATTTGCATTTTGCGAGAGGTGCAACCGGCGTCCGCGATTGTGCGTTTGGCAGGATTGGTCCGCCTCGGCAAAAAGCATATACAATGAAATATAGCATATTGCATAATGTTGAGCCCGAGCGTAGATTAAAGGCATCTCCAAAGGCCGCGGAAAGCCCTTCCATGTCAGAAGCAGAAGTCACAGCCCCCCGGTCCGCTTGGCATTTCGCCAGACGGGACGAGGACGACCAGCCCAGCCTGCGCGAGGTCAATTCCTCCATCGCGGTGCCGAGTTCGGGCGTCTGGTTCCGTCGCCTGTTCGCCTTCATGGGCCCGGGCTACATGGTCTCGGTCGGCTATATGGATCCCGGCAACTGGGCGACTGACCTCGCCGGCGGCGCCCAGTTCGGCTACACGCTGCTGTTCATCATCATGCTGTCCAACCTGATGGCGATCCTGCTTCAGGCGCTGGCCGCCCGGCTCGGCATCGCCACCGGCCGCGACCTCGCCCAGGCCTGCCGCGCCTATTATCCCCGTCCCGTCAATTTCGTGCTGTGGATCGCCTGCGAACTCGCCATCATCGCCTGCGACCTCGCCGAGGTGATCGGCACCGCGATCGCGCTGCAGCTCCTGTTCGGCATTCCGCTGATCGGCGGCGCCATGCTCACCGCGCTCGATGCCTTCCTCGTGCTGCTCCTGATGAACAAGGGTTTCCGCTATCTGGAAGCCTTCGTCATCGCGCTGCTGATCATCATTTTCAGCTGCTTCGCCATCCAGATATTCGTCGCCGCCCCGCCCGCCGGAACGATCCTGCACGCCATGTTCGTGCCGTCGTCGGAAATCGTCACCAATCCGGCGATGCTCTACATCGCCATCGGCATCATCGGCGCCACGGTCATGCCGCACAATCTCTATCTGCACTCCTCCATCGTGCAGACGCGTGCCTATGAACGCACCGAAGCCGGCAAGCGCGACGCCATCAAATGGGCAACCACGGACTCCACCATCGCTCTGATGCTGGCCTTGTTCGTCAATGCCGCCATCCTGATCGTGTCGGCCGTGGCCTTCCATGACACCGGCCATCACGATGTCGCCGAGATCGGCCAGGCCTTCGAGCTGCTGTCGCCGCTGCTGGGCCTCAGCATCGCCTCGATCTTGTTCGCCGTGGCGCTGCTCGCGTCGGGCCTGAACTCGACGGTGACCGCGACGCTGGCCGGTCAGATCGTCATGGAAGGTTTCCTGCGGCTGCGCATTCCGCAATGGGCGCGCCGGCTGCTGACGCGCGGCCTCGCCATCATCCCGGTGGTGATCGTCACCGCGCTCTATGGCGAAAAAGGCACCGGCCAGCTGCTGGTGTTCAGCCAGGTGATCCTGTCGATGCAACTGCCCTTCGCGGTCATCCCGCTGGTGCAGTTCGTTTCCGACAGGAAGAAGATGGGCAGCCTTGCCATTCCGCGCGGCGTTGCCGCACTGGCCTGGATCGTCGCCGCGGTCATCCTCGTGCTCAACTTCAAGCTGCTCTACGACACGATGTTCGGGGTCGGCTGAGGTCGGCCTCGCCGAGAAGTCGCCCATCTCTGCCGCGGAGCTAGTTCCCGCGGCAAACCAATCCGCGCTATCTTCCTGCGTCATGGCCAGGATCGAAGACATCAGGAGGTTCTACGCGCGGCTCATGGCCGCCAACGCCGGCTCGCCCGATCCGCGCCTGGAGGAGGTTTTCGCCGAGGTGCCGCGCGAGGCCTTTCTTGGCCCCGGGCCATGGAGGGTGATTGCCGGCAAGGGCGTGGTCACGACGCCAAGCGCTGACCCGGGCCACATCTACCAGAACGTGCTGGTGGCGCTCGACACCGACAAGGGCATCAACAATGGCGGACCGTTCCTGCACGCCATGTGGATCGGAAAACTGGCACCGAAACCCGGCGAGGCCGTCACTCACATCGGCGCCGGCACCGGCTACTACACCGCTTTGCTGGCTAGGCTGGTTTCACCCGGCGGCACTGTGACCGCCCTGGAACTCGATGAAGACCTGGCCGGCCTCGCGCGCAAAAATCTCGAAGACTACGCCAATGCGACCGTCGTCCATGGCGATGCCGTCACGGCGCCGTTGCCGCCGTCCGACATCGTCTACGTCAACGCCGGCGTCGCGGCACCCCCGGCCGCATGGCTGAAGGCATTGCGCCCCGGCGGCCGCATGATCTTCCCCTGGCGTCCGGCCGAACGCGTGCCGCTGGCGGTGATGGTGACCCGCACCGAAAAGGGTTTTGCCTGCGACCCGTTCATGCGCTCCTGGTTCATTCCATGCTTCGGCGCCTCGGTCGCGGATCTCGCGGCGAAAATCCCGACAACCGGGCAGGCCGTGCGCAGCCGCTCGATCTGGCTGACGAGCGACAGGGCGCCGGACCGCACCGCCACCGCCATCCTCGGCGACGTCTGGTTCTCGTCGAAAGCGCTTGGCGCCAAACCCGGCAACTGACGCGGCAATGGGCGCGCTTGCCCAAAAATTTGCTGGACCCTGTCGGAACCGGTGCGGGCCGTCCGTCCTTGGGCCATAGTCCGGCCGCGACGGCGTGGATGGACACAACAGGAGAGCACAAATGAGAAAGATCATCGCCGCGACATTCATCAGCCTCGACGGCGTCATGCAGGCGCCGGGCGGCCCGGAAGAGGATCCGGTCGGCGGCTTCAAGTTCGGCGGCTGGACGTTCCACTACTTTGACGAGGTGGCGGGCGCGGCAATCGATGAATTATTCTCCAAGCCCTTTGCCCTGCTGCTCGGCCGCAGAACCTACGACATCTTCGCCGCTTACTGGCCGTACCAGAAAGATCCGATCGCGGATGCCTTCAACCCTGCGACCAAATATGTGGCGACGCATCGGCCGGATACCCTCGCCTGGCAGAACACGCAATCGCTTGGGCCGGATATCGTCGCGACATTGCGCCGCCTCAAGCAGGAAGATGGACCTGACCTGCTCATCCAGGGATCGGGCAATCTGATCCAGACCTTGCTCGCCAACGGGCTGATCGACGAGATCCGGCTGATGATCTTCCCGCTGTTGCTGGGCAAGGGCAAGCGGCTGTTCGGCGATGACGCGATGCCGGCCGCCTTCAAGCTTACCAAGTCGCAGACTTCCAGCACCGGCGTCATCATGGCGACCTACGAGCGCGCGGGCGAGATCAAGACTGGGTCATTCGCCCAGGACAAGCCGTCGGATGCCGAGGTCGAGCGGCGCAAGAACTGGAAGTAGCACGACCTGGGTTCCTCGCCCTTCCCGGACGGGGGAGAGGAACCCGGGCCCTGCCCCTCAAGCCGCCTGTGGCCGCCGCGCCAGCCCGTCGCGTATATGCCGCGCGAATTCCTGCACGGCCGGCGCCGCGCCATGCCCAGGCAGATGCAAATTGATCGAAAAATTCGGCAGCGGCGGCAGGCCGGTCTCGAACGGCAATATGTCGAGATCGGGCGGTACCGTGGAGGCCAGCCAGGCGGTGACGGCAAGATCCGAACGGACCGTCGCCGTCGTCGCATCGATATTGCCGTTCTCGAACACCGTGCGCCACTCCAACCCATGCTCGCTGAGCGCCGAAAGCACCGCTGGGCGGAAAGCGCAGGTGTCGGCGACGATCGAGACCGGCAGCGGCCGCTTGGCCCGGGCAACGCCGCCTTTGGCGCCGACCCACACCAGCCGGTCGACGGCAAGGCACTCGCCGGCCGTCGGGCCGACCCGTTCCTCGATCACGGCAAGGTCGATGGTTCCGGCCGCGAGCGCCGCCGTCAGCTCCGGCGACGAGGCGCAGACCAGTGATATCTCGACCTGCGGATAGGTCTCGGCATAGGCCTTCAGCACCGGCGCCAGCAAGGTGCCGACTAGGTCGTAGGGCACGCCGAGCCGCACCTGGCCGGCCACCGCGGTGCCCGCCATCTCGCTCCAGATCTCGTCATTGAGGCCAAGCAGCCGCTTGCCCTTGCCGAACAGACGCTCGCCGGCGCGGGTCAGCCGCAGGCCGCGCCGGTCGCGCTCGAACAGGCTGGAGCCGAGCGCCTCCTCAAGCCGCTTGACCTGCTGGCTGACGGCGCCCTGCGTCAGGTGCAGCGCGTTGGCCGCCGCCGTCATGCTGGCCTTGTCGGCGACGGTGACGAAGGTGCGGATCAGCGCCATGTCGAGATTTCGCATGGCTAGCATTATGCTTGCTAATGCCGACCATGGCAAACATTGCATTTACTGAAGTTGGCACGTGGCTACAATGCAGCCCTGGCATGAAAAAAAAGCGCGTCGAAGCGCTTCAGAGGAAGCCGCATGATCGAGCCTATCATTCCCCTCGTCCTGTTTGCGATCGTTGCCACCACCACGCCCGGCATCGCCACGACATTGTCGACGGCGTCCGGTGCGCAGTTCGGTTTTCGCCGATCCGTTCCCTTGCTGATCGGCAGCGCCGCCGGCCTCGCCACCGTGACGGCCGCCGCCGCCGCCGGGCTTGCCGGCCTGCTGCTCGCCCTGCCTTCGCTGCAACTGGCGATGAAGATCGCCGGCTCGCTCTATCTCGTCTGGCTGGCGATCAAGATCGGCCGCAGCGGGCCGCCCGATCTGGATGTGACCATGGCCAAGCCGAACAGCTTTCTCGGCGGCGCCGGCATCCAGTGGATGAACCCGAAGGGCTGGGCCATGGGGTTGGGCGCTGCGGCCTCGTTCGCGGCACTGGCCAGCGGACCGATGCAGCTTGCGCTGCTGCTCGGCGCCACCTTTGGCCTTGCGGCGGCTGCCTCGCTGTCGCTGTGGTGCGTGGCCGGCATGCTGCTTGCCCGCCTGCTCAAGACCGAGTGGCAATGGCGCGCGCTCAACATCGTGCTTGGCCTGGTGCTTGCCGCATCGATCATTCCGATGTGGCGGTCGGCGTAGAGGCAAACGCCGCGGCAGCTTCTTTGTCCTGAACGAGAACAGCGCGCCTTGCAGAGCTTGGGTCGGCGCTCCCGCCGCACTGGACGAGATCGCCGCGCTGGATTTCGACCGGCCGCCGGCCTGAGCTGGCCGACGGCTTCAGCAAGGTCTACTCGGCAGGCATGGCAACTGGCCTCGCCAGCATCCGGCCGGCCAGTATGATGCCGAGCCCGATGATCGGGAAAACTGCCGCGACCAGGCCGAGATCGGCCGGCGCGCCAAAGCGAAGCACTACGCCGCCGACCACCGCGCCGAGCGCCACGCCGAGATAGAGTGCCGAGGCGTTGAGCGACAGCACGATCGGGGCAGCGTCCGGGGCGAGCTTGATGATGCGGCTGGCCTGCGCCGGCGGGAAGGCCCAGCCGACGATGCCCCACGGCACCATCATCGCCATCAGCGCCGGTCCGGCGATGTGTCGCGGGAGGAAGGTCGGGATGACCGACAGCATGACCAGCATGGCGGCACTCAGCACCAGTGACCAGCCGACGGTGCGGGTGGCGCCGAAACGGTCCGCCGCCTGGCCGCCGGCAATGTTGCCGATAACGGCGCCGATGCCGAAGGCGAGCAGCATGCCGGGCAGCGCGATCTGGCTCAGCCCGCCGCCCTCGATGGCGAGCGGCGCGACATAGGCAAAGACGCTGAAGGCGCCAATCAGCGCCAGCAATGTCGTCACCAGGATCGGCATCACGCCGGGCCGCACCGCCGCCGCCAGCCGGCGCTTCAAGGGCAGCTTTGTGCCGACGATGCCGCGCGGCAGCCGGTACCACAGGATGGCGCCGGCAAGCGCGCCAAGGCCGGCAATGGCATAGAACGTGCCGCGCCAGCCGGCGATCGCCGCGATCAGCGCGCCGAGCGGCGCGCCGACCGCGACCGCCACCGTGGTTCCGCCGACGACGACGGCAATGGCGCGGGCCCGGTGATGGTCGTCGACCAGCGCCACCGCGGTGCCTTGCGCGGTCGCCGCGAACAGGCCCGACGACAGCGCCATGACGATGCGCGCGATCAGCAAGATCTCGAAGGAAGAACTCATCGCCGCTGCGATGTTGCCGATGACGAAAAACACCAGCGTCCACAGGATGACACGGCGCCGGTCCCATTCGCCGGTCAGCGTCGCCAGGACCGGCGTGCCGATCGCATAGGCGAGCGCGAAAGCGGTGATCAGCGTGCCGGCGAGCGGGATGGAAATGCCGGCATCCCGGGCGATGTCGGGCAGAAGGCTGGAGATGACGAAACCTTCGGTCGAGATCGTGAACGATCCGAGCGCAAGCCAGAAGAGACGCTTGTCCATGGGAATGTCCTTAGTTCAAAGGTTATTGAACAATTGGACATAACAAGGCATCCTGTCAATGAGCCAGGGAAAAATAGCAGAACCATCCTGACAGCACTGTGTCAGCAGCTGGGCCAGCGCGGCCGCGAAACGGAGGAACGATGTACGGCCGGGACGGGACAGACGCGTTGAAATCGGTCGGAACTGCGCTTAGGTTCCAGCCATGACCTTGCCCCACCCCAATACGGACCAGATCAGCCTGCCGGTCGTGCTTGGCGTGCTCGGCGATCCGACGCGGCTCGCCATCGTGCGCTATCTCGCCAGCAAGCAGGGCGTGCCGTTGAACTGCAGCCAGTTCCTCGAGTTCGGCTCGAAGACCAATCTGAGCTATCACCTGGCCAAATTGCGCGAGGCCGGCGTCACCCGCGCCGAGGTGGTCGGCACCAACCGCATGATCACGCTGCGCCGCGCCGACCTCGACGCCCGCTTCCCCGGCCTGCTCGACAGCGTCATTGCCGCTGCCGGCGACGACCCCGCGCTGCCGGCGGTTGGCGGCCATGATTTGGAAGTGCCGGTTTAAAGCTGTCCTCTCCCTCGCGAAGCGACACTCCCGTAGGGCGAGGAACCCAAGTCCCGATAGGTTTGCTTTTCTGACCAGCCATTTGTGAACCTACGGAGCCTCCCAAAAATGCGCATTGCCGTCCTCGCCGATATCCATGGCAACGTGCTCGCCCTCGACGCCGTGCTTGACGATCTGCGCCAACGCGGCGGTGCCGACCTGACCGTCAATCTCGGCGACAGCGTTTCCGGCCCGCTATGGCCGCGCGAGACGTTTGACCGGCTGCAAGCGCTGAACCTGCCAACGGTGCGCGGCAACCATGACCGCCGCGTCGCCGTGGATCCGGCCGACGAGACCATGTGGGCTTCCGACGTCTACGCGCAGGAACGCCTGACGGAGGCGCAGCGCCAGGTGCTCTTCGCCCAGCCGCTGACGCTGGAGATCGCGCCCGGCGTGATCGCCTTCCACGCCCGCCCCGACCATGACGAGAAATACCTGCTCGATACGATCGCCGATGGCCGGCTGGTGCGCGCGCCGCTGGCTGCGATCCGGCGGCGGCTGAAGGCGCTCGACCCCTGCCGCATCGCGCTGTGCGGCCACAGCCACCGCGCCGAGCTGATCCGCATCCCCGACGGCCCCGTCATCTTCAATCCGGGCAGCATCGGCTGCCCCGCCTACGACGATTCGACGCCGCCGGCGCATGTCTCCGAACAGGGCTCGCCGCACGCGCGCTACGGCATCGTCACCTTGGGCAGCGCCAGCCGGCCCGACCGCTTCGAAGCGATCGCGGTCGACTACGACCATGAGGCCGCCGCGCGCCAGGCCGAACAGGCGGGACGACCCGAATGGGCCCACGGGCTGCGCACCGGATTCATGCCCGGCTGAATGCACTTGCATTCATGATGCCAGGCTGAACGCTTTTGCATTCAACGCCAGTTGAATGCACTTGCATTCATACACCCAGCTTTGCTCATGCCGGGCTGAACGCCGGCGTTCCACAGCGCTTCGAGAAGGCCCGATCATCTCGGTTGTAGACACGGCGCCGCGCCGTCGCTTATAAAACCGGCTTCGTGTGCGGCAGCGTTTTGGGTCTGGCGGTGCCTTTGGGAATACAATCTATCTGCCACGGCCTGACAGGGCGCCGAATTACACTTCGCAAAGCGCTCTACGCATTGATCGCCGTTCCGTTGCTGCTGACGGCGCTCCATGCCGAAGAGGCGCCCTTCATCTCCATCGTCACCGGGCTGGCGCCGGACGACCTGCTCAACGTCCGCAGCGAGCCATCGCCGATCGGCAAGACCGAAGCCCGTCTGGCCGCTGGCGCGAGCGTGAGAAACCTCGGCTGCAACGATATTGGCGGGCGTCAATGGTGCAAGATCGAGTCCGACAATCCGAAGGCCATCGGCTGGACGCCGGCGCGCTATCTCTTGCCTGTCAATCCGGCGACCGTGCCCGACCAGCCGGCGGACGCAGCCGCCGCGACCGATGCCGGCGAAGCTCCCGCCCAGCCGCCGCCGGCGCCGCCGCCCGACCTCACCGCGCGCCTCGGCGCGGCTGATCCGGCCGCCCCCGAAAAATCCATGAAATCCGCCGCCGTCACAGCCATGCTGGATGCCTACGGACTGGCGCTGGCGGCGGCTGAACCCCCGCCGGCCGCTCTTGTCCCCGGCGCTATCGAAATTCCCTGCGCACGCAATGTCGGCCAACCCATGACCCTTTGCGCGGCAAGCGTCGTGCACAAGGGCTCGGACAAGGCCGACGTGACCGTCACCTGGCCCGATGGCGGCACCCGCGTCATCTCCTTCGATGGCGGCCTGCCGGCCGGCTCGGACGCGGACGGCGATTTCCGTTTCACCCGCGAGGGCAGCCTGAGCATGATCCGCGTCGGCATCTCAGAGCGCTTCGAGATCACGGATGCCGTGGCGTTTGGTTTGCAAGGCAGTAGGGCAATAGGGCAGTAAGGCAGTATGTGAAGTGCCTGGAGTGACTGCCCTACTCCCCTACTCCCCTACTCCCCTACTCCCCTACTCCCCTACTCCCCTACTCCCCTACTCCCCTACTCCCCTAC
>NZ_JAMYTH010000074.1:0-12661 GCF_040322415.1 Mesorhizobium sp. M0152 | reverse complement strand
ATCGACGCCTCTACCCGCTCAAGGTCTATGACATGCACGCCATCTCAGAAGGAGGCGGCCCTCCCGCGCAGCGGGTTCGTGCATGAGGCGCGTTCCTGCCTGGCTATTAGCCTTCTGCTCGGACTTGTCGGTAAGTGGTCGTTGGAAATTTCGGGCCCCATGCCAAACCGCGAGATCGGTCGAGCACGTTATGGCCGTCGGCGACTAGCTGGAGCCCTCCGTGCACAGCGCCCGGTTTTGGTAAGACAACAGTATCGCTTCCAACTTGCAAGGTAGATGTCAACCAATTCGCGACGGTAGCAACCGGCGGCGAAGCCCGATGCATTCGCCATCTCGTGGCGATCGCAACCTTGCCGTTGGCATACAAGTGGCGTTCCCACCTGTGACGACGTTGTCGAAATCGTTAGGCACACCGGCCAGTAATCGCTGCCTCTATGATCGAGATGTCAATACGACGGCAGCTGCCGAGACGGCACTTGTCGCTGGGGCAGGATCGCATTTGCGCGGTAATCTGAAGCCCGATCAATCACGGAGCCGAAGCCTTTTAGAATCCGTACGGGCGTTGACAGCCTCAATTACGAAGATCCACACATCGGGATGTGTCCGAAGCTACACACGCGTCCTCGCGGCGTGTTCCTGGCGCGATAGATCTGGAGGCCTGGCGCACGTTGACGATCAATAAGGATCAGCCACAGTAAGCTCGGCAGAGCAGCGCCTTGCGTTTATTTTTCACAGCGCCTGCAAGTCGTCGGCTGACGGATTCGCCAATTGCTGAATCTTCCAGCAGAAAATCTCGGCAAGGTGGCGCTTCTGCATACGTTTTGGCTATTTTGTGCTTGCCCGTGCCCATATCGGCGGCAGATTTGCGCTGCTTATGGTTGGAATTTTTACTTCTAATTTGGCGCATCGCGCAAAAAATATATCCTGCCCCCAGCAGACAGCCAGACATCGGAAGAATGTGGATTGCCGACGACACGCTCGGCATGCAGGGGAAGGGTTTGATCATGAAACAGGTGAAAGAGTCGACGAATGCACTGACCAGAAGAAAGTTTCTCAAAGGCAGCGCGGTCGCGGCCGGAGCCGCCGTCGGATCGGGCGCGATAGGCGGGTTCCCGACGATCTGGGCCCAGGAGATCAAGGACATTGAACTGCGCCATCTCGGCGTTTCTTACTCGGTGGTCAAGGCAATCGGCGACCAGGCTGCCAAGGATCTCGGCTTCAAGGTGACGATGCAGAACCTCGACACCTCGGCAGCCATCAACCGCTTCATCACCCAGCCGAATTCAGTCGATATCGCCGATCTGGAAGGCTGGCAGGCCAAGCTTGCCGTCAAGCGCGGCGTGCTCCAGGGCATCGAAGCCAAGAGGATCAAGGAATTCGACAACTTCCTGCCGATCTTCACCAAAGGCGAACTCGACGGGCACAAGATCCCGCGCCAGGGTATTTCCCCCTACGAGGCTCTCTACATCGAGAAACCGGACTCCACAGAACTGCATGACGGCGTCACGGAATGGCTGACAAATGTGCCGCAGGTCTACAATGCTGATTCCATCGGTTATCGTCCCGATCTCGTCGGCCATCCGGTCACCGAATGGAAGGAATTGATTGACCCGAAGTTCAAGGGCAAGGCGGCGATCCTCGACGTGCCGGCGATTGGTATCATGGACGCCGCCCTTTGTTTCGAGAGCGCCGACCTGATCAAGTACGGCAACAAGGGAAACATGACCAAGGCTGAGATCGACTTCACCATCGACAAGCTGATCGAACTGAAGAAGTCGGGCCACTTCCGCGCCACCTGGACCACATTCGACCAGTCAGTGCAGCTGATGACGGCCGGCGAGGTGATCATCCAGTCGATGTGGTCGCCGGCCGTCGCCGCGGTGCGCGTCAAGGAGATCCCTTGCGTCTACGCTCCGGTCAACAAGAAGGGTGACAAGGAAGGCTATCGCGGCTGGTGCAACGGCATGGGCTTGATGAAACATCTCACCGGCAAGAAGCTCGACGCAGCCTATGAATATATGAACTGGTACATGTCGGGCTGGCAGGGCGCCTTCGTTAGCCGCTACGGCTATTACAGCCCGGTTCCCTCCACGGCGAAGAAGTTCATGACGCCGGACGAATACACCTTCTGGTACGAAGGCAAACCGGGACCCGAAGAAGTTAAGGACCCCTATGGTGTGCCGATGGAGAAGGCGGGCACCGTCCGCGACGGCGGCTCCTTCGTCGAGCGCGTCACCAACATCTCATGCTGGAACACGCTGATGGATGAGGCGGCCTACATGAACAAGCGCTGGAACGACTTCAAGGTCGCCTAAGACGCTAGCTGCAACCGGATCGCGCATGCCGTGCCCGATCCATACCTTCAGCTGAAGATCTTCGGAGAGGCGCGATGGTGCATAGCGCTGCGTTCAAGCGAAGTCTGGCCGGATGGGCCTATGTGGCCCCGCTGGTCGTCATTCTGATCCCGTTTTTCGTGCTGCCGCTGATCGCCGTGGTGGCCGCGAGCTTTTTCGAGACCGATGGCTTCGGCGGATTGTTCCCCGCCTTCAACCTCGGCAATTACACCCAGATCCTGACTTCGGGACTGACGTTCAATCTCTACTACGAGACGATCAAGTTCGCTGTGCTGACCTGGTTCTTCAGCATCCTGATCGGCTTCTTCGTCGCTTATTTCCTCGTCTTCCATGTTAAGAACCAGTTGCTGGCGCTCGGGCTGTTCCTGCTCTGTACGGTACCGTTCTGGACCTCGAACATCATCCGGATGATTTCCTGGATCCCCTTGCTCGGCAAGGAAGGGCTGGTCAACGAGGCCTTTCTCAAGCTCGGACTGATCGATCAGCCGCTTGAATTCCTGCTGTTCTCCAGCTTCGCGGTGGTGGTCGCCTACGTCCACCAGCTCACCATCTTCATGATCGTGCCGATTTTCCACGCCATGGGCCGCATCGACAAGTGCGTCGTCGAGGCCGCGCTCGATGCTGGCGCCAGCCGTTTCGACATCATGCGCCTGATCATCGTGCCGCTGTCGAAGAGCGGCATCGCGCTCGGCTCGATCTTCGTGATCTCGATCGTCATGGGCGACTTCTTCGTCGTCAAGGTGATGTCGGGCGGCGGCTCGGCCTCCGTCGTCGGCGCTTTCTACGAGGACATCTCGGTGCTGCAATACCCGACCGCCGCAGCGAGCGCGATTCTGCTGACGATGGTCCTCGTCATCACGGTCGGCCTCATCCTGCGCTTCGTCGACATCCGCAAGGAGATCACGCGATGAGCCTGGCCCGTATCTCGGACGTGGCGGCCACCGGCGTACCGGCGCGCAGAAGCCGGGCGATTGCGCCAGCCAGTGGACGGCCTTGGACCTTCTATGTGCTTGCCACGCTGTTCACGCTGTATTTGTTGGCGCTCTACGGTCCGATGGCCTGCATCTATATCCTCTCCTTCCAGGATCTGCGCGGCGGGCTGGTCTTCCCGATGAAGGGCCTGTCGCTGCACTGGTTCATCGACCTGTTCACGCAGGTTCGCACCGGCGACGTCAAAGGCTCCTTCGAGCGCTCGTTCGAGCTCGCGATCATCGTCACTGTGCTGACCGTGGTCGTGTCCTTCCTGGCCGGGCTTGGCTTCCGCATACGCTTCGCCGGCGACACCATCGTCTTCTATATGATGATCGGCAGCCTGGTCGCTCCTGGCCTGGTGCTCGGCATCGGCGTCGGGCTCATTTTCAACGCGGTCGGCATCGACGCAAGCCTATTCACCTCCGCACTTGGCGCCCAGCTTTCGTGGACGCTGCCCTTCGGCGTCCTGGTTATGTTCGCCGTCATGTCGCGCTTCGATCATGCCTGGGAAGAAGCGGCGCGCGACCTCGGCGCCTCGCCCTGGCAGACGATCTGGCTCGTCGTGATCCCGGTGCTGGCACCCGGCCTGGTCGCTGTCGCGCTGTTCGGCTTCACGCTCTCCTATGACGAATTCGCCCGGACGCTGCAGACGGCCGGCTCGCTCAACACGCTGCCCCTGGAGATCTGGAGCATGACGCTGAACATAACCTCGCCGGCGCTCTACGCGCTCGGCACCGTAACCACGATCGTTTCTTTCCTCGTCATCGGCGCAAGCCTGGGCACGATCGCCTTCATCCAGAAGCGGCGCGAGGCGCGCGCGCCCGGCCAGCCGGGAGGCGCGGCGTGAGCCCAGGCAAGGGTCAGATCGAGATCGCCGGCGTCGCCAAGAGCTATGACGGCTTCACCTATGCTGTCGACGGCGTCAATCTGAAGATCCCGGACGGCGCCTATTGCTGCATTCTGGGCCCATCCGGCTGCGGCAAGACGACGATCCTGCGCATGATCGCCGGTCATGAGGATCCGACTGTCGGCGAGATCCTGATCGGCGGCGAGAATGTTGTCGGCTTGCCGCCGGTCGAGCGCCGCACGGCGATGATGTTTCAGTCTTACGCACTGTTTCCGCATCTCACGGTGCGCGACAACATCGCATTCGCGCTCAGGGTTCGCGGGCTTTCGAAGACGCAGCGCTACGCCAGGACCGACGCCATGATCGAGAAGGTGCGGATGACCGAGTTTTCCAACCGTCTCCCGGCGCAGCTGTCCGGCGGTCAGCAGCAGCGCGTGGCGCTGGCCCGTGCGGCGATCACCGAACCGCGGGTGCTGCTGCTCGATGAGCCACTGTCGGCACTCGATGAGCATCTGCGCATCAAGATGCGCGCCGAACTGAGGCGTATGCAGCGCGAACTCAGCATCACCTTCGTCCATGTCACGCACACCCAGCTCGAGGCGATCGCGCTCGCCGACCTGGTTGTGGTCATGGAAAACGGCAAGATCAAGCAGGCCGGTCCGGCGCGCGAAATCTACGCCGCACCGAAGGATCGCTATGTCGCTGAGTTTCTTGGCGGGCAGAACGTGCTGAGCGGCAAGGTCGGCAAGATCAACGGCGCGCGGGCGATGATCGCGAGCCCCGAGATCGCCGGCATTCAAATTCCGATGCACGCCGGCGCCCGGCTGGAAGCTGGCCAGGCGATCGACATCGCGGTGCGGCGCGACGATATCGAGCTCTTCCGCAAGGACACGGCTCTGTCGGACAAGGACATGGCGTCGGTGCCGGCGACGATCCTCGGCATCGAGTATCAGGGCAATTTCGTCAAGGTGATGCTGGACGCAGCCGGCGAGGCGGAATTCGTCGCGTATGTGCCGGAGCGCCGTTTTTTCGAGAATCCGTTCGAGGTTGGCGACAGCGTGCTTGCAGCATGGCTGATCGACCGCGCACATTTGCTTGCCTAAGGATTTGGAGTCCGTCATGGAAATCAGCCTCACGCTCAACGCACGACCGATCAGCATTTCGGTCGAACCGGCGATGCTGTTGGTCGAGCTGCTGCGCGAACAACTCTCGCTCACCGGGACGCATGTCGGCTGCGACACCAGCCAATGCGGCGCCTGCCTGGTGCATTTCAACGGCGAGTCCGTGAAGAGCTGCACCATGCTGGCGATCTCGGCGGATGGCGGCTCGGTGATGACCGTCGAAGGCCTGTCGGCTGCCGGGCTGGCGAAGCTGCATCCGATGCAGCAGGCGTTCCATGATAATCACGGGCTGCAATGCGGCTTCTGCACGCCGGGCATGCTGATGAGCGCGGTCGACCTTGTCGGGCGCAATCCCGACCCGAGCGAGACGGAAGTGCGCGATTGGCTGGAAGGCAATCTCTGCCGCTGCACCGGCTACCATAACATCGTCAAATCGGTGATCGCCGGCGCTGCCGCCATGCGCGATGCGAAGTGAGGGGCTCATGAGCATGTCAAAAGTGATCGGCATCGGCGCGGCGCCAAAGCGCAAGGAGGATCTGCGCTTCGTTACCGGGCGCGGCAACTACGTCGCGGACATCAAGCGGCCCGGCATGGTGTTCGGCGCGTTCCTGCGTTCGCCGCATGCGCATGCCCGGCTGGAGGCGATCGATGTGACGGCGGCCCGGGCCATGGCGGGCGTGGTGGCGATCTACACCGGCGAAGACCTGAAAGCCGACAATGTCGGCGGCCTCCCGGTCGGCTGGGGCATCCATGGCAAGGACGGCAATCCAATGAAGGAGCCGCCGCATCCGCCGATCGCGCATGGCAAGGTGCGCCATGTTGGCGACGCCGTCGCCTTCGTGGTGGCGGACTCGGTCGAGCAGGCGCGGAGCGCCGCGGAAGTCATCGAAGTCCAGTACGAGATCCTGCCTGCTGTGGTCAGCGTCGTCGAAGCTTTGCAGGCGGGGGCGCCCGCCGTCTACGACGACATTCCGGACAATCTGTGCTGCGACTGGGAACTGGGCGATGCCGCCGCCGTGGAGGCGGCTTTCGCCGACGCCGCGCATGTCGCCAGCATCGAGCTGGTCAACAACCGCCTGATCGGCAATCCGATGGAGCCGCGCGCGGCTATTGGCGAGTATGATTTCGCCAGCGGCCAGCACACGCTGTGGACCACCAGCCAGTTTCCCCATGTGGTGCGCTTCCTGATGGGCGAGTTCGTGCTTCATATCCCCCAGCACAAATTGCGCGTCGTGGCGCCCGACGTCGGCGGTGGTTTCGGCGTCAAGCAGTTCCACTATGCCGAGGAAGCCGTCGTCACCTGGGCCGCCGCCAAGCTCGGCCGACCGGTCAAATGGGTGTGTGAGAGGTCGGAAGGCTTCCTCTCCGACGCCCATGGCCGCGACCATTTCACCGAGGCCGACCTGGCCCTCGACGAGAGCGGCAAGTTCCTCGGCCTGAGGGTGCGAACGCTCGCCAATATGGGCGGCTATCTCTCGACCTTTGGACCCAACATCCCGACCAATCTTTATGCACCGCTGCTGTCGGGGGTCTATCGCATGCCGGCGATCCACTGCTCGGTCAAGGTGGTGTTCACCAACACCGTTCCCGTGGATGCCTATCGCGGCGCCGGGCGGCCGGAAGCGACTTTCGTGCTGGAGCGTCTGGTCGACGTGGCGGCGATCGAGATGGGCATCGACAAGCGCGCCATCCGGCGCCGCAACATGATCCCGACGGAGGCCTATCCTTACCAGACGCCGGTCATCGTCGAATATGACAGCGGCGATCCGATAGGCTGCCTCGACCGTGCCGAGAAGCTCGCCGATGTCGATGGCTTCGAGCAGCGACGGCTGGAATCGGCGCGTCGCGGCAAACATCGCGGCCTTGGGCTCTCTACCTATGTCGAAGCCTGCGGGCTGGCGCCATCGCGGCTCGCCGGCAGTCTCGGCGCGCGCGGCGGGCTTTACGAAAGCGCCACGGTGCGCGTGCATCCGACCGGCGCCGTCACCGTGCTGATCGGCACCCACAATCACGGCCAGGGCCACGAGACGACATTCGCGCAGATCGTCTCGGATCGTCTTGGTGTGCCCTTCGAGGATATCGACATCGTCTGCGGCGACACCGCCAAGGTTCAGTTCGGCATGGGCACCTACGGCTCGCGCTCGCTCGTCGTCGGCGGTGCCGCACTTTCGAAGGCAGCCGACAAGGTGATCCTGAAGGGCAGGAAGATCGCGGCCCACCAGCTCGAGGCCGATCTGGGGGATATCGTCTTCGAGGCGGGGGAGTTCTCCGTCGCCGGCACGGATCGCAAGAAGAAGTTCACCGAGATTGCCGGCGCGGCCTATGTACCCTTCGACTATCCGCTGGAAACGCTCGAGCCGGGGCTCGAAGAGCAAGCCTACTACGACCCGGTCAACTTCACCTATCCCGGCGGTGCGCATTTCGCCGAAGTCGAGATCGACCCCGACACCGGCACGGTGACGCTCGAGCGCTATACCGCCGTCGACGATGTCGGCACGATCATCAATCCGATGATCGTCGAGGGCCAGTTGCAAGGTGGCATCGCCCAGGGCGTCGGCCAGGCGCTGTTCGAGCACGCCGTCTACGACGAGAGTTCCGGACAGCTGCTGTCCGGGTCCTTCATGGATTATTGCATGCCGCGCGCCGACAATTTCCCGGCGATCGTCGTTGCGCCGCACTCCACCACCTGCACTCATACGCCGATGGGCGTGAAGGGGTGTGGCGAGTGCGGCACCATCGGTTCTCCCGCCGCCGTCATCAACGCCGTGGTCGACGCCCTGCAGCCACTGGGCATCACCCATGTCGACATGCCGGCCACGCCGAACCGGATCTGGAACATCATCCGCAATTCGCGCGCCGCGCTTGCAGCCGAATGAGGAGGCTTCGATGAAATCCTTCGGCTATCTGAAGCCCGAGACGACTGTGGCGGCAGCCACTCTGCTTGCCGAACATGATGATGCCAGGATCCTCGCCGGCGGCATGACCCTGCTGCCCACCATGAAGCAAGGCCTCGCCGCGCCGGCCGCGATCATCGATCTCTCGGCGGTGGCGGCACTTCGCGAGATGCAATGGGAGGAGGGTGCCCTGGTCGTCGGCGCAATGGCGCGCCACTACGATGTGGCGTCCTCCGCGCTGGTGCGGGCGCATATCCCCGCACTGGCCTCGCTCGCCGGGCAGATCGGCGACCCGCAAGTGCGCCATCGCGGCACGATCGGCGGCTCCGTTGCCAACAACGATCCAGCCGCCGACTATCCGGCGGCGATCCTCGCCCTCGATGCCACCGTGGTCACGACCACGCGGACCGTCGCCGCTGATGATTTCTTCGTCGACATGTTCGAGACGGCGCTTGAGCCAGGGGAAATCATCACCGGTTTTCGCATCCCGGTTCCCGAGATGGCGGCCTACGCGAAATTCCGCAGCCCGGCGTCGCGCTATGCGCTTGTCGGCGTGTTCGTCGCACGGACGGCCGGAAAGGTTCGTGTCGCCGTCACCGGTGCGGCCTCGTCGGTTTTCAGGGCGCTCGACATCGAGGCTGCGCTGCAGGAACGGTTCGATCCGGATGCGCTCAACCGTGTCTCGATGGATCCATCAAGATTGAATTCCGATATCCACGCGGATCGCGGCTATCGCGCCAATCTGGTGATGGTCATGGCACGGCGAGCGGTAGCGGCTGCGCTTCAAAACGCCGGCCAGGGTGCAACAAAAGGACAATAGCGGCCGGCCGGCGCGGTTCGGCCGCGCGAGTCCGGCCCGGGAGGGCTTATGACCGTCAATCCAGCCAATTTCGGCGCGGCCAGCGCGCCGGGCGACCTTGCGCGTCTTTCCGCCGCCGACATGGTCGCCGGCTACAGAGCAGGCCGTTTCGACGCTGTCGACGTGATCGACGATACGGTGTCGGCGCTCCGCCGCGCGGACGCTGTCTGCGACATCGTGGTGACCGACCTTTATGACGAGGCTGTTTCCGCCGCCAAGGTGATCGCACAGCGCTACCGAAAGGGCATTGAGAACCGTGCGCTGGCGGGCGTTCCTGTCACCGTAAAGGATCTCGTCTTCGTCGCCGGTAAACCGGCGAAAGCGGGCGCACCTTCGCTTGCCGGTTTCGTGCCTGAGGTCGATGCGCATGTCGTGCGCCGCCTGCGCGACGCCGGCGCCATCGTAACCTGCAAAACGACCACTTGTGAATCCGGCTACAAGCTCACCGCCGACAGTCCGGTCAGCGGCATTACCCGCAATCCCTGGTCACCGGACCGCACCAGTGGGGGCTCCAGCGGCGGTGCCGCAGCCGGTGTCGCCGCCGGCTGTGGCCCGCTGGCGATTGGCACCGACGGCGTCGGTTCGATCCGCGTCCCGGCTTCGTTCTGCGGGGTCTTTGGTCTCAAGCCGACTTTTGGCCTCGTTTCGCGCGCGCCCGGCTTCTTCCCGCCGTCGTGGGGATCGCTCGCGCATACCGGCCCCATTGCTCGAACCGTCGCCGATGCGGCCCTGCTGCTCGAGACAATTGCGGGCTACGACGTGCGCGACGCCGCCTCGCTCGCCCTGAAGCCACAGGAATATTCGAGGATACCGCCGTCAGCGAAGGGCCTGCGCGTCGCCTTCTCGGCCGATTTCGGCTACGCGCCGATCGATCCGCAGGTCCGCGCGGCGTTTGCCACCGCAGTGGATATCCTGGCGTCCGCCGGCGCCGAACTCGTCGAGTTCCCTTTTACCCTCGATCCGCAGATGCTCGACAAGGTGCTCAAGCCGATCGCCTTCACCGAACAAGCGGCATCGGTCGGCGACCGCGGTGAAGAGGCGTTTGTCGATTCGGACGATGCGTTCCGCGCGGTTCTTCAAAAAGGCCTCCGCTACAGTGGCGCGGACTACATGGCGGCAACGCATCTGCGCACAAGGCTGAGGAGCCAGTTCGTCGAGCTGTTCGGCACCGTCGACATATTGCTGACGCCGACGGTCGCAGTCACCGCCTTCGCGGCCGGCACGCTCGGTGCTTCCTGCGTCGACGGGCGTCCGGTCGACGCGCATCTGGGCTGGTCGCCCTTCACCTGGCCGGTCAATCTGTGCGGCCTGCCAGCCGCGACGGTTCCTTGCGGGCGCGATTCCTCGGGGCTGCCGATCGGCCTGCAGATGATCGCGCCATGGATGCGGGAGAGCTCTGTCATTGCGCTGGCGGGAGCCTTGGAGCAGGCACGGCCTTGGGCGCTGGAATGGCCGCCGCTCAACTTCCAGTGAGGGGTTCTTCGCTTCCAGCTTCACGCATGTCCGGCATCAGCACACCGCTGATCTCGCGGCTGATATCGAGATAGTGCGAAAGATAGTCGTACAGCGCCTTGGCGGCCGGCGTGGTCGCGCCTTGCGCCTTGTAGAGCAGCAGGTCCACTTTCGGCAGTGTCGGAAATTCGCCGCTGGCGACGATCTCGCGCATGCCCGAAACGAGCGCGCTGCGGCCGAGCACTGTGACGGCCATACCCGAAAACACCGCGGCTTGGAGGCCGCTGACGCTTTCGCTGACGCAGGCGATGCGCCAGGGGCGGCCCGCCATTTCGAGGTGCTCGATGGCGTGGTCGCGATAGATGTTGCCAGGCGGCAGCAGTGCCAGAGGCAAGGGTGACTCGATATGCGCCGTTGAGTGTTCCCCGGTGATCCAGACGAGCTGTTCCTGACGCACGACCCGCCCGCCGATGAAGTCGTTCATTCGCGTGACCAGCGCGATGTCGATTTCGCCGCGATGGACCTGCGCAACCAGCGGCGTCGACAGCGAACATTGAAGCTGGACCTGGACACGCGGGAAGGCGCGCTGGAATACGGCTAAGATCGACGGCAGCAGATAGGCCGCGTAGAGATCGGGCGTACCAAGGATCACCTGGCCTTCGATGTCGGGCGACGACAGGCGTGACAGCAGCTCGTCGTGCAGGCGTAGGATCGAATTTGCATAAGAAAGCACCAGCCTGCCGTCGGAAGTAAGCACCATCTTGCGTCCGTCGTGACGGAACAGGTTGCAGCCGCAAATGTCGTCGAGTCGCTGAAGTTGCAGGGTAATGGCCGGTTGTGAGCGGCTGAGGCGCCGCGCCGTCTCCGTAATGCTGCCGGTTTCCGCGACACATTGCAGCGATCGGAGCATTCGTATGTCGACGCTGATGAGGTTCATATTCGTGCCCCGGGCCAGATCCGATGCGCCGAGTGAATTTAAGCAAGATTCGTTCCAATTTTCTGTGCGGCGTCTGCAGCTGTGGCCGGAGCGGACGCCGTTAGGTGTCGAGATGGCACGCAAGGGCGGTGTCCCTGCGAAGCGGGTCCTGAACGCGATGCGTTTGACAGCCCTCCTTGCGCATCTCGCACGGCGCAGGCAAACGTCCTAACCTGCTTGTGCGCCCGGCCCATCAGCGCAGGAGGCCGTCCTTCTCAAAATCTTCCCAGCCGCGCAAATCGGAGTGCGCGTTCTCATCGGGGCCATAGCCAGCTGAAGCTGCAGTTCCGCGACCGCTTCTTTGAGCGCGTTTCATAGCGGCCTTCCCCGCGGCTCGCCGCCTATTCTCCGCAGCTGTCGCTGCGTCCTGTTCGCGCCAGACCGTGACCAGATCGCGGTCAAGCACATCTTCCACGTGCTGCGGGTCGAACACGTGAAAGGTGATGTTGCTTGCCCGCCCGCGGAGTTTCACCGTTTTCGTCCCGGCGCTCTGCAAGCGACCATCTTTCAGCCAGCGGTGCCGTTCGGCCGTCGAGATCGTCAGAATGTCCTCGATTTCACGGGGGATTACGGGCAGGTCTTCGATATTCTGCAGTGCTTTGGATACGATCCCGAATACCACCTCCACATCATTCTCGGCGCCCTCAGACTGGCGCAGGGTAAGCACGCGAGACTCGATATTGAGCAATTTCCTGAACTCCGTTGGAAGGCGGGCGCGTATTTCGAGAAAAATACCCCTCGCTCTGACGGACGATCCAAACGTTGCAGCTGGGGTTAACGGCCACTCTCCCATCAGCTTCGCTGTTGCATTGATTTTTCGGCGCGTGGACATGCCCCTTTATATAGGTCACCGATTGTCGGCAGCGATGAGCCGATCGCAAAGCCAACATGAGTTCTAATCCGCCAGCGGTCTGAACCACGATGCCCTAAAGGCGCAACCATGATTGTTAGCGGGGCCGCTTGCAACTTCGGCTAACAGGAAGCGGCAGAGTTGATCTCAAAGTGCGATATCAGGCGCGTTGCCGCCTGGCGGCTTTTTGGGGGCCGAAACCTGACTGGCCTCTCCTGACGCCCGAAAAAACGATAGCGGATGTTCAACCTAGTTTGGGAAGGGTTTCGGGTGCCGTCGGGCGTACGAAAGCCTCTCATGCAGGAACCCGCGGGCCACAGTCGATGTCTATGGGGA
>NZ_JAMYTH010000073.1:0-13090 GCF_040322415.1 Mesorhizobium sp. M0152 | reverse complement strand
TCTAGTGGCGCCTCTGGCGACGCTGGCGGGTGTGATCGTCGGCAGCGTCATCGGCCTGGTGCGCGGCACGTCAGGCGGCATGGTCGACGCTGTCGGCGCGCGGCTGCTCGATGCCGTCATGTCGCTGCCTTTCATCGTGCTGGTGACGATGGCGCTGGTGGCGATCGGCCCTTCCAACCTCACCGTCATCCTGGTGATCGGCCTTGCCTACGCGCCGCTGGTGGCGCGCACGGTGCGCACGGCCGTGCGCGAACAGCGCGAGCGTGAGTATGTGAGCGCCGCACGGCTCGCAGGCGAAGGCCGGCTGGCGATTATGTTTCTCGAAATCCTGCCCAATGTCCGGGAGACCATCCTGATCGAGCTCATAACCCGGCTCGGCTATGCCTTCTTCTCGATCGCGACGCTGAGTTTCCTCGGCCTCGGCATCCAGCCGCCTTCGGCGGACTGGGGGCTTGCTATCGCCGACGGCTACGGCTTTCTCACCGGCGGCAAATGGTGGGTGGTGGTGTTCAATTCGGCCGCGATCATCTCGCTGGTCATGGCCACCAACCTGATTGCCCAAGGCATTGGTGCCTTCGAAAATGCCGACAAGTGAGCCGTCGGACCTGCCGCCCGGCATCGGCCCAGCGCGCGAAATGGTCGGCTATTCGATCTAATTTCTTTGCAGGCCGTTAATGCGACCGTGCTGTTAATGAGTGATCGCTAATATGTATGGGGCAGCAGGCAGTGACCAAGAACCTCGGCAATGCACGCCACACACCGGCCAAGGACCAGCAAGTCTCCGTTCTGAGCAAAGTCGCGCCGGCGCTGTTTCCGCTGGTCGTCGTGGCGCTGGGCTACGTGATCGGCAAGCAGTTCTTCGGCATATAGACCGGTAGGATCAGGCGCCAGTTTCGCCCGCCATATCGGGCCTCACTTCGACACGGATACGGTCGGTAGCCAGAAGCACGGCGGGGGAACGATCTCGGCAACGAACAGCCCTTCCGCCGAGCCGCCCATGCCGGAGGCGGGCCCGGCCGGCTGCGCGGTGAGGGCAATGGCTTGCCGGCGCCCCTCAAGCGCCTAGCGAACTTACCATCACAACGCGGGCCGTCATTTGCGTTACAGCCGCCCGTCACCAGGCATCAGACGTGGACGTCGCCGAAGGTGAGTTCGCCGTCGTCGCCGGCCGCGAAAAGGACAATGGCGAGCAGGCCGGCATAGAATGCCGCCACGACGACCACGATCGCCACACCGGGAATGGGGCCAAGGGCGGCGCTGTCGACGGCCTCGCGAAGCGAGCCGGCGAACCCGGTCCTGACACCCACCGTCTGAAGGCCGGGTGTCGATATCTTGACCACCCAGGCCAAGAGCAGGATCAGGAACAGGTAGATGTAATTTCGCCGCAGGCGACGCGCCAACGCGGCACGCTGCGACAGCAGGAACTTCGGCGCGCGCAGGCCTTCGCCGACGATCAGCAGCCAGTCCGAGGCAAAGTCGGGTTGCGGTGAAAAGATCTGTGCGAAATAGTGGCGCTCGAATTGGCGTACGCGAGCCCGGTAGAAGTCGAAGAACCGATAGCGACGCGCCTCGATCCACAGCAGCAGCAGGATCAGCAGCATAGCGAATAGCAGCACGCCGTGATGGGCACTGGCGGTCGATAGCGACACCGAAAGAAGCGCCGCCACCACGGTGATCGCCCAGTTGGTCGTCCTGTCGAGCCGATCGCGCCAGCCCGCCATGCGCGCAATCTCGGCGCGGTGGAAATGCGATAGCGTGTTGACGCGCTCCGTCGATGAAAGGACGGGTCCCGCAGGCTTTGCCGACGCATCGTTCATGGCGTCCTCCGGCGAGGCTATAATAGTTTACCGGCAACATCGTTCCTTGTGGCTGGAAGGTCGAACCCGATGCCGCTGGTGTTTTGAGCCGCTCCGAGAGTTGTGCCCTTGAGAATCCCGCCACCTTCGGCAACATAGCGGCCGAGTTGAGGGCGCGAGGATGAGCAAAGTCATTTCCGGCAAGAGCGCCGCCCCGCCGCGCGGGGCCGCGATGGCGCTGACCGAGGCGCTGGTGGCGCGTACCATGCGCCCGGTCGAGGATGCCGGGCCGACGCCGGGCATGGTCTACATGACCGATGCAGATTATGCGCGCTTTCGCGACGAGATCCTGGCCAGCGCGCCGCCCGGGCCGCTGAAACTGTTCGCCTATGGCTCGCTGCTGTGGAAGCCAGTGGGTGAGGTGAGGGGCGGCGAGCGTGCGGTGGCGCGAGGCTGGCACCGGTCGTTCTGCTTCACGGTACAGCGCTTTCGCGGCACGCTCGATCAGCCCGGCCTGATGATGGCGCTCGACCGTGGCGGCCAATGCCAGGGCATGGTGTTCGAGATCGCCGAGCCGGTGGCGGCCAATCTCGAGGCGCTGCTGCGCCGCGAGATGACCATCCTGCCCGCCGTCAACGTGCCGCGCTGGCTGCGGGTCAGGACCGAAAGCGGCGAAGGCCGGGCGCTCGGCTTCGTCGTCGATCCCGCCAATGCGCGCTATGCCGGCAAGCTCGACAAGCAGGCCGTCGCCGCGACGCTGGCCAAGGCGGCCGGCCATTGGGGTTCGGGTGCGCAGTACCTGTTCGAAACGATCCGCCATCTCGACGCCTGCGGCATCCGCGACCGCAATCTGTGGCAATTGCAGCCCTGGTGGCGCAGGAGATCGGGCGCGTTAACGCCGGCTGATGCCTTGATTGGTGGATGAGCTTCGCCTCGTCGTCTATCCGCTGATCGCCGGCGCGGGCAAGGCGCCGTTTTCGATCGCCACGCAACGCCGCGACCTGGAACTCACAAGGTCCAGCAGATGCCCCGGCGGGCGGATCAGCTGATCTACAAGATCAACTGAGCAGGGTTATCTTCCACTTGACGAACGTATATCCCAATGGTTATACGTCAATCAATAGCCAACGGGTTATCGATTACGGATGCCGGACGCTCACGACATGCTCTTCAAGACGCTCGCCGATCCGACCAGGCGAGCGATTTTCGAACGGCTGTGCCGCCAGGGCGAGCAGACTGTCGGGGCGCTGACGATGCAGTCCGGTGTGTCGCAGCCGGCGGTGTCGAAACATCTCGGCGTGCTGAAGCAGGCGGGGCTGGTTCGCGATCGCCACGAAGGCCGCCAGACGCATTATAGCGCGCGGCTCGGCGCGCTGGCGCCGCTGATGGACTGGACGCGCCAGATGGCCGGATTTTGGGAAGACCGGTTCGACGACCTCGAGGAATTGCTCAAAAGGATGGACCAGTGAACGAGGCGTCGACGCAAACCCGCACCGTCGTCGTCGAGCGGGAGATTTCGCATCCACCCGAAAAACTCTGGCGCGCGCTGACGCAACCGCATCTGATCGAGGAATGGCTCATGAAGAATGACCTCAATCCGGTCGTCGGCCATCGCTTCAACATCAGCGCGGATTGGGGTGGCGTGCTGGATTGCGAGGTGCTTGCCGTCGAGCCGAACAAGTCGCTGTCCTACACCTGGAACCTTGCGCACCACGATCCGGCGTTCAATTTGCAGAGTGTGGTGACCTTTACGCTCACCCCGACGCCCACGGGGACCCATTTGCGTATGGAGCAAGCCGGCTTCCGGCCCGAGCAGCGGCGGGCCTACGGCGGCGCCAAGATGGGATGGCCGCAATTCTTCGAGAAGCTGGAAGAGCTTCTCGACCGGACGGACTGACGTCCGCAGGCCGACTGAACCAGCACCTGACTTCACCGGCGGCCCGCCGCCAGCAAAACCCATGGAGGAATGCGATGAAGATCAAACTGACCAGCATTTACGTCGACGACCAGGAAAAGGCGCTCGCCTTCTACACCGGCGTGCTGGGCTTCATCAAAAAGGCCGATTTCAGCAATGGCCCGTTCCGCTGGCTGACGGTCGTCTCTAGCGAGGAGCCTGACGGGACCGAATTGCAACTGGCGCTGAACGACAACCCAGCCGCCAAGGCCTACCAGCAGGCAATCTTCAAGCAAGGCCAGCCTGCGCTGATGCTGTTCAGCGACGATATCAAGGGCGACCATCAGCGCATCAAGGCGAATGGCGGTGCCTTCGCCATGGCGCCGACCGAGGTGACCGGCTCCACCATCGCCCAACTGGACGATGGCTGCGGCAACCTCGTTCAGATCACCCAACTGGCGCGCTGGTAGCGCCGTCTGGGCAGGGTTCACGCGTTTTCACGGGAGGTAGCATTGGACTGGAGCAAATGGATCAGGCAGGCGCACCGTTGGCTGTCGATCATCTTCACGGCGACGGTCGTCGCCAATTTCGTCACCATGGCCTTTGGGCAGCCGCCCGCCTGGGTGGTGTATTCGCCACTCCTCCCGCTCTTCCTTTTGCTGTTCAGCGGCCTCTATATGTTCGTGCTGCCCTATGTTGCCAGGGAACGCGGCGTGCAGCGGGTGAACGGGTAGGAAGACAGGATGGCCAAGACGAGCAAGGTCGCCGCCAGGACTGAGCCGATGCTGCTTTCCGGCGGCAATCCGCAGGTAGCCAAGGGATATGGCGACGCTCCGGTGCAGGCCTATATCGCGGCCATGCCGGGCTGGAAGCGCGAGGTCGGCCAACGTCTCGACGCGCTCATCGAGCGCGCGGTGCCCGGCGTGCGCAGGGCGGTCAAATGGAATTCGCCGTTCTACGGCGTCGAAGGCGAGGGCTGGTTCCTCAGCTTTCATTGCTTCACCAAATACATCAAGGTGGCATTCTTCCGCGGCCAGTCGCTCGATCCGGTGCCGCCGGGCGAATCCAGGAGCAAGGACACGCGCTACCTCAATATCCATGAGGGCGAGCCGCTCGACGAGGCGCAATTCAGCGCCTGGGTGAAGCAGGCCAGCCAATTGCCTGGCGAGCGCATGTGAGTGCTCTATTTTCAGCGTTCGAAGGAGAAACGGCATGACGACGATGGGACTGCAGGAGAGCAAATCTCCCTCCGAACTGATAGACGGCAGGATCAGGGAACTCGGCGACTGGCGCGGCGAGATGCTCGGCCGGCTGCGCGCGCTCATCCATCAAGTCGATCCCGACGTGGTCGAGACCTGGAAATGGCGCGGTGTTCCTGTGTGGGAACATGACGGCATGATCTGCACGGGCGAGACCTACAAGAGCGTCGTCAAGCTGACCTTCGCCAAGGGTGCCGCGCTGCCCGATCCCGCACGCCTGTTCAACTCCAGCCTCGAAGGCAACACGCGGCGAGCCATCGACTTCCAGCAAGGGGAGGAGATCGACGAGGAGGCTTTCACGGCACTCGTGCGCGCCGCCGTGGCGCTGAACAAGTCGAAGGCCAAACGCTAGGGGGCTGCCAGCTTCGCCGCCAAAGGCAGGCGTTTACGATCTGGGAAGCTAGATGGTGCTAGATATCGCCGGATGACGGCTGGCCAGGTAGGCCCGGCCCCGGATGGATTCGCCATGAACAGCCCGAAGCGCATGCCGTGGGTCGACACGGCCAAAGGCCTCTCGATCATCCTCGTGGTCATGATGTATTCGGCCTACAACACCGGCGAGTACACTGGCGGCGTGGGTTTTCTCCACTATGTCATCGGTTTCGCGACACCGTTCCGCATGCCGGAATTCTTCCTGATTTCAGGACTTTTCCTGTCGCAGGTGATCGACCGGCCGTGGCGGCGCTATCTCGACCGGCGCGTGGTTCACTATCTCTATTTCTACGTCCTGTGGGCGATCATCTCGATCGGCCTGAAAATCGGCATCTTCAGCCGTGATCCCGGCGGCATGCTGCACGACCTCGCAATGGCCGTCGTCGAGCCCTATGGCGTGCTGTGGTTCATCTACATGCTGGCGGTGTTCAGCCTCGTCGCAAAACTGCTGCGGCAGTTTCGCGTGCCCGCCTGGATCGTCATCCCGCCCGCGGCGGCGCTGCAGATGTGGGCGCCGCGTCCGGACAGCTATGCGGTCGAACAATTCGCGGCCTATTTCGTGTTCTTCTATGCCGGCTTCGTCATGGCGCCGCTGGTGTTCCGGCTCGTCGAATGGACGCAACCCCGCCCGGTGCTGGCCGTCGCTGGCCTGCTCCTGTGGGCTGTTGTCAACGGCCTGCTCGTCTATTCGCCGGGCTATGCCGTTCAGCCGGTCGGCATGCAGATGGGCCTCGCGGCATGGCCGCCGCTGCATCTCACTTTGGCCGTCGCCGGAGCGGTGGCGCTTTGCGTGCTTGGCGGTCTCCTGTCGAAATTGCCCGCCATGGAATGGCTGCGCTGGCTCGGCGAACATTCGCTGGTCGTCTACGTCGCGTTCACGATTCCGATGTCGCTGTTTCGCGGCGCGGCGTTGGCAAGCGGCATTCTGACCGACACCGGCATGCTCAGCCTGGCGGTGCTTCTCGTCTCGACCATCAGCCCGGTGGTTCTCTACCTCATCGTCAAACGCATCGGCTTCGGAACGTTCCTGTTCGAGCGGCCGGGTTGGGCGCATATCGACGGAAGCGCGCCACAACCAGCGCCAATGCCAGTTCCGCCGAAACCGGTGCTGCCTGCCGCGGCGCAATCAAGCCTGAAATAGTCGAGCGGCGGCGGCCAATCTCACCCGTCGCGCAGCCACACCAGCATCTCGCCAGGCTCGCGGTTGTCCCAGGCGAAATAGGGGATGGCGGTGAGCCGCGTCTCAGTGGTGGCAGGCGGTTCCGGCCTGTAGAGCCCGTCCTGCCAGCCGTCGCCGGCGTCGGCTTGCGCGGCGGCCGACAACGTCACCACGCCGCCTAAAAGCTCCGGCCGGTCCCGCGCTTCGATGCTCGCCGTGCGCGGCAGTTTCAGGCGATGCAGTTGGCTGTCATTGTCGGTCGCCTCGACGCAGTAGATCAGCGGACCGCGCGACAACGCGACACGGCCGGCATCCTGCCGCACCAGAGGGTTGGCGTAGAGCCGCTCGATCGGCATTTCGAGAGCGAGCCGCAGCTGGTCGCCCTTTTTCCAGGTGCGCCGGATCGCGGCGTAGCCGTCGCTGGTGACGTCGGCCAGCTTGACCATCTCGTCATTGACCTTGAGCGTAGCGCCCGTGCTCCAGGCCGGTATGCGCAGATGCAGCGTGAACTCCACCGCCGCCTGCGGCTCGAGCGCGATCTCGACGGCGCCGTCCCAGGGGTAGCGGCTCGCCTGCGTCAGGCTGACCGGTGTGCCCGATATATCGAAGCGGGCGGTCGAGTCGCCATAGAGGTGGACGGCCAGCGCGTCGTCCGCCAGGCTGTAGAAATAGCTGCCGATCGAGGCGACCATGCGCCCGACATTGGGCGGGCAGCAGGGGCAGCGGTGCCATTTCCATCTGTTGTGCCGGCCCCGGCTTTCCAGCGGATTCTCGTAGAAGAACAGTGAGCCGTCTAGCGACAGGCCCGAGATCGAACCATTGTACAGCGCCCGCTCCATCATGTCGGCATAGCGGGCGTTCGGTCCCATGCCGAGCATGCGGCTCGCCCAGAACACCAGCCCGACCGCCGCGCAGGTCTCGGCATAGGCGCTCTCATTGGGCAGGTCGTAGTCGCTGGTGAACCCCTCATTGTGCGCTGAAGGGCCGAGCCCGCCGGTGATGTAGAGGTTCTTGGCGGTGAGGTCGTCCCACAGCCGGTCGAGTGCCGCGCGCAGGCTGTCGTCGCCATATTCGGTGGCGATGTCGGCCATGCCGGAATAGAGGTACATCGCCCTGACCGCGTGGCCTACCACCTTGTCCTGCTCGCGTACCGGGATGTGCGACTGGCTGTATTCATAAGTCTTGAAATGGTAGGCCTTCGGATCTGCGCCCCGGGCCCGCGCCTCCTCGTCGAAATAATGCGGCTGCTGGCCGCGCTGGTCGATGAAGTATTTGGCAAGATCCATGTATTTTTGCTCGCCCGTCACCCGCGCCAGCTTGACCAGCGCCAGCTCGATCTCCTCGTGCCCGCAATAGCCGTGCTTCTTGCCGGGCTCCGGCCCCAGCACCGATGCGATGTGGTCGGCGTAGCGGCACATGATGTCGAGCAGCTTGCGCTTGCCCGTCGCCTGGTAGTAGGCGACCGCGCCCTCGATCAGGTGGCCGGCGCAATAGAGCTCGTGGCAGTCGCGCAAATTGGTCCAGCGCTTGCCCGGCTGGATGCGCTGGTACCAGCTCGAAAGATAGCCGTCCTCCTGTTGAAGCTTGCCGTACATGTCGATGACGGCATCGATCTTCTTCTCCAGTTCGGGATTCTTGCGGCGGTAGAGCGAATAGGCCGATGTCTCGATCGTCTTGCCGAGATCGGAGTCCCAGAACATCTGCGTGGTCACCGTCGAGCCCGTGAACTCGGCGCCCTGGCGTTCGGCTTCATCGGGCGAGGGCGAGTGGAAGGGGATGACGATACCGGGCGAGGGCCGGTCCGGATCGATCTGCTCCAGCATGCGCGCCTCGACACAACGGTCGTAGAGGATGTCGGCGGTGCGCGTGGCGACCGCGTCGGCGCGGTCGCCCCAGAAGCCGCGAACGTCCACCTGCGGCACCGGCAACGGGCGGAATGCGAGTTTCGGCTTGCCGGTTTTTGCGGATGCGGTCATGAATTTAACTCCATTCGGTCTGTCTATTTGACGGCCCCGGCCATCAAGCCGCGGATGTAGAAGCGCTGCAAAGCGAGGAACAGGATCAGGCAAGGCACCATCATCACGGTGACGCCCGCCTGCACAGCGCCCCAGTCGATGGCGCCAAAGCGGCCCGACTGAAGTGCGGTCATCATCACCGGCAGCGTGAATTTGGACTGGTCGGTCATCAGCACCAGGGCGGCGAGGAACTCGTTCCAGGCGCCGAGAAAGGCAAACAGCGCGATGGTGACGACGCCCGGCCAGACCAGCGGCAGCATCACCTTGATAAGCATGGTGGCGTTGCCGGCGCCGTCCATGCGGGCGGCTTCCTCGATCTCGCGCGGCACCGCGTCGAAGGCGTTGCGCATCATGAAAATCGAGAACGGCAGCTGCAGCGTCACATAGACGCCGACCAGGCCGGTCAGCGTGTTGTGCAGGCCAAGCTTGGTCAGCACCAGGAAGATCGGCGTCAGGATCGACTGGAACGGGATCATGATCGTCGACAGGATGAGGACGAAAAAGAGGTCCTTGAACGGAAAGCGGAAGCGCGAGAAACCGTAGCCGGCGAGCACGCTGACGATGACCGACAGCAGCACGGTCATCACCGAGACGTAGATGCTGTTCTGCGCGGAGGCCCACAGCCCGTCGCCGAAGCTGTTGAGCGCGGCATAGTTCTCCAGCGAGAAGCCCGTGGTCGGCCACGGCGGCAACGGCGGCAGGCGCGCCTCCTGCGCCGGCTTGAAGGCCGACAGCGCGGTCCACACGATCGGCGCCACGAACAGCAGCGAGGCGATGATGCCGGTGGAATGCCTGGCGATGCGGGCGGCGAGCTTGCCGCCGTCGGACATTGCCTGCGTCATCAGTCGAGACCCTCCGGCTTGCGCAGCAGCCAGAGCTGGATCAGGCTGAGCGCCACCAGGATCGCCAGCAGCACCATCGAGAGTGCGGCGCCGTAGCCGAGCTTGAACGACACGAAGGACTGGTTGAAAATCCAGTACACCGCCGTCAGTGTCTGGTTGCGCGGGCCGCCGCGCAGGATGATGTAGAACTGGTCGAAGGCGAGGATCGAGCCGGCGACCGAGAGGATCAGCGCCAGCGCCAGCGTGCGGCGCATCAGCGGCAATGTGATCGCCCGGAACCTGGCGAACGGGCCGGCACCGTCGATGACGGCCGCCTCCTGCAAATCCTGCGGGATCGATTGCAAGCCGGTCATCAGGATGATCATGGTGAAGCCGGCGACCTTCCACACGACCATAGCGATGATCGACCAGAAGGCCGGCTGGAAGGTGGCAAGAAGATTGAACTTCTTGTCGATCAGGCCGAGATCATAGGCGGCCGGGCTGAACAGGCCGGAATCGACGTTGAGCAGCCACGACCAGAGCAGGCTCGCCGAAGCGAAACCGACTACCGCGGGCATGAAGAAGAAGGTGCGGTAGAGGTTGGTCAGCGGCCGCGGCTTCTCGATGAAGATGGCCAAGGGGAAGGCGACGGCGAAGATCGCGATGGTGACGACCAGAGTGTAGTAGCCGGTGAATTTGAGCGCGTTCCAGAACCTGGTGTCGCGCAGGATCGCGACATAATTGTCGAGCCCGATGAAGGAGTGCTCGCCCATCAGCGGCCAATTGTGCAGCGACATCCAGGCCGTCATGCCGAGCGGAATGACAAAGAACACCATGACCAGCGCCACGGCCGGCGCGACATAGATGAGGCCGATCCATTGCCGGCGGCTGGCGCCGACCAGTTTTCGGGCGCGGGACGGGCTGGTGGTCGAGGCTGTGATGGTCGTCATGGCTGTTCCCTTGGCGCGGCGTCCCCCTCCCCCTCGAGGGGAGGGTCCGGCCGTAGGCCGGTGGGGTCCTCTCCGCATGTGCCGACGAAGGAAGGAACGTCGAGCACTGCCGAGGCGACCCCACCCGGACCTGCGGTCCGACCTCCCCTCAAGGGGGAGGTGGGGTTGGCGCTTATTTCTGCGGCGCCTGGTCGATGATCGACTGCATGGTTTCCTGCGCGTTCGCTATCGCACCGTCGACGTCGTCGCCGAAGAAGACCTCGTTGATCATCTGCGTCCACGGGCCGTTGGCGGAGTTGATCAGGTCGTTGAACACCACCGAATAGGGCGTGCGGCCCTTGGCCATGGCCTCGGCGGCAGTCTGGTAGCGCGGATCGAGATCCTTGAGCGCGTCCTTGGCGATGTCGCCACGCACCGGCAGGCTGCCGTATTTGGCGAGGATGGTCTGGCCCTCGAGCGAATAGGCGAAATCGAGGAACTCCTTCACCACGGCGAGTTTCTTGGTACCCTTGGTGACGACGAAATTGTCACCGCCGGCGAAGGACGACCAGCCGCCATCCTTGCCCGGCAGGAAGGTGACGCCATAGTCGACATCGGGATACTGGGTGTTGAGCGCGCCGATGGCGAAGGCACCGGACGGCGAGATGCCGATATTGCCGGCGGCGAAGGCGGCAAAGAAGTTGGCGCCGGTGTCGGTCTGGGCGCCTGCCGGCACCAGATCCTTCTTGACCATCGAGCGGTAGAGGTCGATGGCGCTGCGCAATTGCGGGCTGTCCAGCGTCGCCTTCGAGCCATCCTCGCTCAGGATGTCGCCGCCCGAGGCCCAGATCAGCGGCGTGAAGGTGAAGATGTTGCAGCCGCCGCAATTGCCGGAGAAGTAGAAGCCCTTGACGTTACCGCCGAGTGCGTTGACCTTCTCGGCGTCGGCAGCGATCTCGGCCCAGTTTGTCGGGCCTTTTTCAGGATCGAGACCGGCCTGCTTGAACAGTTTCTTGTTCCAGATCAGCACAGAGGCGTCAGCCGAGAAGGGCAGGCCGTAAATGTGGTCCTTGTAGGTGCCGGTCTTCACATGCGCCGGCGACAGGCTGGCGAAATAGGGCAGGGACTTGGCCCAGTCGGTGATGTCCTCCAACTGGCCGGCGGCGGCGAAGGAGGGCGTGTAGATCAGGTCGAGCGACAGCGCGTCGGGCGCCGTGCCGCCGGCGGCGGCAGCACCGTATTTCGGGATGATTTCGGCATTGGGGATGATGTCGAGCTTGACCTGGTTGGTGTGGCCCTTGTTGTATGCGTCGACGATCCTCGGCATGAAATTCGAGCCGTCGGCGCGCACCCAGATGTTGGCGGTCTCGGCGGCGGCAGTGCCAAGTCCGCCACCAATGACGGCAGCGGCCAGGGCCAGTTTGGCAATCAGGTTCCTCATGTTCTCCTCCTCCACGGTTTGGCCGCTGTCCGCGGCCTTGCGCCGATCACGCGGCGCTTCGTTTCAGCCATCCAGCGGGTGGCCGCAGGACTGACGCACCACCAGCCGGCACGGCAGTTTTCGAATGCCCGGCGCGGCTGATGCGCCGCCGACCAGGGAAAGCAGGGTCAGCCCGGCCTCGCGCCCGAGCGCCGCCAGGTTCATGTCCACCGAGGTCAGCGGGGGGCGCGTCGCCTCGGCCACGATCTCCCAATTGTCGAAACCGATGACGCCAACATCGCCGGGAACGCTCAAGCCGCGCTCGCGCAAGGCATCGATGACGCCGCGCGCGATCTGGTCGTTGCCGCAAAAAACGGCGTCCGGCCGTTCGTTGCCGCCGTCGAACAGTTGCGCCACCGCTTCGTGACCCCAGGCTTCCGACCAGGAGCCGAGCAGCGGCTCGGTGACCGGCAAGCCGTGTTCGGTCAGCACGTCGCGATAGGCCCGTGCCCGCGCGGGCACCACCGCAAAGCTCGCCGGCCCGCTGACATGGGCGATGCGCTTGCGGCCAAGCTTGCAGAAATGTTCGACGGCCAGCCGCGCGCCGCCGTCGTCGTCCGCGACGAACGCGATGGCGTCCGGATCGGGCTGGGTGAAAGCGTAGATCACCGGGACGCGCAGATTGGAGAGATCGATGGGCAGATGGCGGTCGATGCGCTTGCCGGTGGCGATGATGCCGTCGACACGCTTGTCCAGCATGGCCTCGACATGCAACTGGCCCAGCCGCGGATCCTCCTCGACATTGCACAGGAACACCGAGACCCCATTGTCGACCAGCGCGTCCGAAATGCCCGACATTAGCGGCAGCGAGAAGCGGCCATAGGTATCGTTGGTGAGCAGGCCGACGGTGAAGCTGCGGCGCCTCAGCAGGCTCTGCGCCAGGCTATTGGGGCGGAAGCCGAGACCCCGGGCCGTCTCGCGAATGCGCTCGCGGGTTTCGGCGGTCATGCGGCCTTGGTCGTTGAGCGCCTTGGAGGCGGTGGCGACGCTGACGCCAGCCAATGCGGCCACGTCACGCAAGGTGACGGGCTTGGGAAAGACCGGGATTGGTTCCGATGCCATCGCGCCGAGAAATCCTTAATTGGGAAAAGGTTTTCTCTTACAGGCCAGAACCAAGCCCGGCACATGGCCAAGCTCGATCGGAAACGTTTGGAAAAACCTTTTCTCAATCCAAAGGCTAGGCCAGAATGGATGGTCGTTCAAGCGAAAAATGGTTTGGGCAGGGCAACGAGTTCAGGTTAACGACGGGGTGTAATTTTGTGGCCGGGCGTAGGTTAGCGTGATTCAAGAGGCTTCCGCAGATTC
>NZ_JAMYTH010000072.1:0-14519 GCF_040322415.1 Mesorhizobium sp. M0152 | reverse complement strand
CGACGCCTCTACCCGCTCAAGGTCTATGACATGCACGCCATCTCAGAAGGAGGCGGCCCTCCCGCGCAGCGGGTTCGTGCATTGGCGCAAAGCTGCCTTAAGCGGCTCGTCTTTGAGAGACTCTGGGTCAAGAACCTGCCGTTCGCCAACACCTCCTTCAAACCCGCGGAGAACCCGCGGCGTGGGGAACGCTCACCACTTGACCCGCAATCCCAGCGAGCCGGTCAGCGCATGACTATCGCCAAAGTCTTCCAGTGCCGTCCGGGCGATGGCTTCGCCGAATACCGAAAACCTGTCGTCGGCCCAGTTGATCGTGCCGCCGATGCCGAGGCCGCCCCACAGTTGCTGGTTGCGGTTCGAAAGGCTGCTGCCGGCGAGGTCGACCGAGGAGCCATCCTCGAAGTCATAATAAAGGTTGGCTAAGCCGTAGAGGTTCGTGTGGCCGGCGCGGCCCGCGCGGTCCTGCCATTGCGTCTGGTGGTCGAGCGAGAGGCCGAGGCGGCCGAGCAGGCTGTCGTTGCTGCCGGGGGTGACCCTCGCGCCGAAGGCGTCCGTGAAGGCGTCGAGGTCGATCGACGACCAGGCAAGCTGCGCCTGCGGCGTCAGCGACCAATTGGGATCGAGCATGATACGCTTGCCCGCTTCGACGCCGAGCGCGTAGCCGACGCCATTGTTGCCGTCGACGAGCCGCTGTCCCGCGGTCGCCGAGTCGAGATTGCTGTCGTACCAGATCACCTGCGCCTGGCCGTCGAGGTAGAAGCCCTCGGCGCCGTACCAGGTCAGCGAGCCGGAAACGCCGGTACCGGTGCTATCGATCGACCCACTGCCGAAGACCGAGGAGACGTCGGCGGACACGGTACCGTACTGGAAGGCGACGCCGCCGATGAGCTGACCGGCCGCGCTGTCGGACAAAAGCATGTCGGCGCCGGTCTGCAGCCTCCAGGTCGAAGTGTCATAACTCGTTCCCGTAGTGGAGCTTTCCGGATCGTAGGAGCCGCTGGTGCCTTCGATCCTGCCCCACAGCCCGATACCGGCCTCGGCCTTCACCTCGTCGGAAATCCCGTCGGCACCTTGGGCTTCGACGGTCCAGGAGCGGTTGCCGAGCCGCTGCTGGAGCGTGCCCAGCTGGTTGAAGGTCTGCAATACACCCGCATAGGCTTCATAGAGCGGCGCGCCGGCCTGATAGAGCGGAGTTCCGGGTCCGCCGCCATCGATCAGGGCGGAACGCAGATACCAGTCGCCGTCGCCGGGCGTGCTGGTGCCGCCCTGGTAGAGCCTGTAGGCATAAGCACCGCCGACCACCGCCTGATCGCCTTCGAAGGTGTAGTTGCCCTTGAGCGAGAAGCTGCCGTTGGAGATGCCACCGACGTCGACGATCTTGATGCCTTCGACCGTCTGGTCTCCGGCGCCGCCGAAATTGGCGACCTGAAGGGTGCCCGTCCCCGACGTGTTGCCGGCGACCACCAGCATGTCGGTCGGCGAACCGTCACCGCCGAGCGCGGTGTTGAGAACGACGTTACCACCATTGCCGACATAGTCGCCGCTGACGGTAAGTGTGTGGCCGGGGCCGCCGCTGGCTATAAGAACCGTGCCGGCGTTGCTCAGCCCGGCAAGCGTCTGCGACGTGCCGGCGAGATCGAGCGTGGCGCCTGAGGCGACCGAGAACTGCGAGGAGGAACTGAATGCGTTCGCTGTGCCAGCGGCAAGCGTGCCGCCGCTGACCGTGGTGGCGCTGGTAAAGCCTGAGTTGTCCGAGGCGAGCACCAGCGTGCCCTGGCCGTCCTTGATGAACGTGCCGGCGCCCGAGAGCACGCCGGCATAGCTGGCGTTGGCGACCTGGTCGAATGTGAAGGAGGCGGCGGCGCCGATCGCGACATCGCCGCCGAAGCGCTCGGCCGCCGAGACGAGGCCACCCTGGTCGATGGTCCAATCGAGCAGCGAGGTGCCTGCAAGCGTCAGCGTGCCGGCGCCGTCCTTCACCATCGTGCCGGTGCCGGAGATATTGCCGGCAAAGCTGGCGTCCGCCGTCTGGTCGAACACGACAGTGCCGGCATTGCCGATGTCGCCGCGGATCGAAGCCGCATTGCCGACCAGCGTTCCGGCACTCACCAGCGTGTTGCCGGCGTAAGTATTGGCACCCGCCAAAACCAGAGTGCCGTCGCCGGCTTTCGTGAGACCGCCTGCGCCGGAGATGACATTGCTGAGCGTGAAGGTTGTGCCGAGATCCGTCAGGAACGTTCCGTCCCCGGTCAGCGCGATGGTCCGTGCACTGGTGATGTCGGCAGTGGTTTCCAGCGTGCCGCCATCGAAGGTCAATCCGCCGATCGGATTACCTAAACTGCTATCGCTCGAAATTTTCAGGATACCGTCGCTCAGCGTCCAAGGCGTGACGGCAGTCGTCGTCCCCGTCAGCGTCCAGGTGCTGTTCCCTGTCTTCTCATAAAACCCGAACCCGTTATATTTGGCGCCAGCGCCGACCTGCGACACATCGAAACTGGCGCTGGTATCGCCGCCCAGCTTGAACGTATCGGCGGCGCTGAAAGCAACCACATTGCCCGTGATGGTCGAGCCGGCCTGAATCTCCAGCGAGTTCACGCCGCCCGTGAACTGGATGGCTTTGCCGGCTACCGGCGTTCCACCACCTGTGCCGACGGCGCCACCTGTGATCGTGCCCGCATTGATGACGGCGATGTTGGCGCCTTTGATCCCCGCGCCGCCATCACCGGCGGCCGCCGCCGCCCCACCCTGACCGCCATTGCCGCCAATGATCGTCGCCCCCGTACCGTTGACAACCGTTCCGCCCGAAAGCAGCAGAACACCGGCGCCGCCGTCGCCACCGCCCGCCGCGATGCTTCTTCCGCCAGTGCCCCCAGCTAGATTTCCGTTGTTGTCGATTGTTCCGCCGCCGGTCAGGACGATGGCGGCTGCGCCGCCGCCACCGCCTGCTATGACACTCACGGCGCGGCCACCAGTGCCGCCTGTGACGCTGCCGCCAGCTTCGACGGTGACATTAGCCGACGAAAACACGCCGACGCCACCACCTCCGCCGCCGGAGGTGGAGTTTGAGCCCGCGAAGCCGCCGTTGCCACCTCTCACCGATCCGCCGCTGGTTACGGCAATGTCCGCCGTGGCGCTGGCGCCGACACCGCCACCGCCGCCACCGCCGCCCCTGGCGGTGCCGCCCACGCCAGATGAACCAATAGCGCCGGTCCCGCCGCTAACGCTGGTGGAGATAGTTCCACTTGTGGAAATGACCTGGCCCGCACTACCGGTCGCTCCGGGAACGCCGTTGGGGTCGCCGGATGTTGAAGCTGATCCTCCGGAACCTCCTGGCGCGCCGTTTCCCGTTGTGAGGTCGACGCCGCCACCGCCACCGCCGGAGGCCACGCCGTTTGCGGCATTCTGACCCGTGGCACTTGCGAGCGGGCCGTCAACGCCACCTTGTCCGGCACCTGTGCCGCTGCCATTGCCGCCATCGGCCCAAGCGGGCGCGGCGCTCAGTGCGAAGGTGACAGCAAGGATCGCAAGGGAGGAAGCGCTGGAGCGAAGCGACACGACTTGCTGCAAGCGCGCGAGATGCAAAACCCAAATCCCATCGCGCGCCAGAATCCGCTCCGCCATGCCTATGCTCCCTGATTCCCAAGTGCGCCGAACGCAGCATGAAAATTATTTGCCCCGCAAGCCGTTTATAGTCTTGAAGGCTACCAACAAGCTAAACGATGGCCAGTAAAATCTGGTCTGCGACGTTTACGTGATAGGAAATATGTTCATATTAGCTTTGACTTATGAATGACCGTTACTCAGTCGCGAGAACAATCTCGCCGCATGGATCCGCGCGTAAACTTTCGGAGCTCCTGGCCCTCAGCCGATCCCATCGAGTGAACTCGCAGGCCGCGCGGCGCAAGGGGGGTGGACCGAGCGTCATTTGCACTGGACCGGGATTCCCCCTCGCGCCATGTCGCCGTCCGCGAAAGCACTCAGCCGCGATGTCTGCTTTCGGGCGGAGGTAAGTCTGCCTCATCGTCCGAGATCAGGCGCAGTCATGTGCGCCTTCACCTCGTCCGGCGCGTTGTGGCGGTCTCGCCATCCGGATTCGGGCCGCGTGCTTGGAACCAATGGCGGGCGAGACTGTTCGGCTTTGGTGCGACGCTGACATGCCCGGCCGGGGCAGGCGGCGATCTCGAGGAGTTCTCATCATGAAGATTTCGTCCAGGTTTCGTTCGGTCGCAGTTGCCGTCATCGCCACCGCGGGCGTTGGTTTTGCCAGCGCCGCGCATGCGGACAGCGGTACGATCCGTTTTGCCGTCTACAAGGCGGCCTTTTTCGTCGGCGGCTCCGGAGGCGAGGGCACGTTGACCTTTCATGGTCGCCGCTATCCCATCTCGGTCGGCGGCGTCTCGGGCGGCCTCGCCTTCGGTGCCTCCAAGACCTATTTCAAAGGCACCGTGCGCCACATACGCCGCGCCCGGGACGTGACGGGGGTGTACGGCGCGGCGGGCGGTGGCGGCGCGCTCGGCAGAGGGGCCCAGGTGATCGTCATGACCAATGACAAGGGCGCCCGACTCGAACTCACCGGCAGGCAGGTCGGCCTGCAGGTCAACGCCGACCTCAGCGGCATGAGCATCACGGTGAAGTAAGGGCCGTCACGCCGTTCGTCATTCCTGGGCGGGCCGGATCGCTGAACCCCGCTATCCGGCACCTGCGGGGAAAGCGATCGTGCGCCTCCACGCTCGAAGGGAAACCGCGAAGCTGATCCATGCGGCCGATATAGAGGCGCAAAGGGCCATGTGCTTGTGCGGGGAAGACCATCTACAATTGCCGCGACAGGGCCTCGTTCTTGTCCGCCGCGATACCGTCATGAGGCAAGGTCACGCGCAAATCGCAGACCAGCCCCGAGTTTTCGAACCGCAGCGAAACGCGGCCCGCTTCGGACGCGAATACCCGCTCGAGAAGCTGGGTGCCGAAACCCTTGCGGTCGACAGGCTCCACGACAGGGCCCCCGACCTCACGCCATTGGAGCTCGAGCCGGCGGCTATGCTTATGATTGACGAGCGTCCAGCGGATCGAAACCTTGCCCATGGCCGTCGACAACGCCCCGTATTTGATCGCATTCGTCATAAGCTCGTGGAAAACCAGGGCTGCCGAAAGGGCGATGTTCGGCGGAAGCCAGACCCTCTCGCCGCGGATCTGAAAGCGCTCGATCGAGGCGTGCGGCTTGATCGACGCGGCAATGAGGTCGCCGAGATCGGCGCCGCTCCAGTTCTGCTGCGTAAGCAGGTCGTGTGCCTTCGCCAGCGAAACGAGGCGGCTGGACAGCATCTGCCTTGCCTCGGACAGGCTGGTGGCGTTGCGCATCGTCTGGCCCGCGATCGACTGGACCACCGCAAGCGTGTTCTTGACGCGGTGGTTCAGTTCATTGGCCAGCAATCTGCGGTGCTCCTCGCTGCGTTTGCGGTCGGTGATGTCGAGACTGATCTGCACGGCACCGATGATGCTGCCGGCCGGGTTGCGGATCGGGCGTGCGCTGGTGAGCAGGAAGCGCTCTACGCCCGAGGGAAGCGTGTAGGCGAACTCTTCGTGGTCGGTCAGCTCTCCGCGCATCGCACGGCTTAGAGGCCGGTCCTCGCGGCTCACCGCATGGCCGTTCCTGACCGCCACGGTGTTGATCACACGTTCCGGCCTGCCGAAGGAATCGGATGCATCCGTGGGCAAACCCATGAGCTCCGCCGCGAAGCGGTTGCGGATCACCTGAAGCGCTTTCGGATCATAGGTAAACCAGACCGCCGCCGGCACCGTCTCCAACACCGCTTCCAGCTCGTACCGGCGTTCGGCGATGGCGCGCTCCGCGTCGACCATGGCCCGGGCGATGGTGGCAAACTCCGTAACGGAGGTGGACAGGGGTTCGACCCGGCGCCCATGCCCCAGCGCCTCGGCGCGGGCCGCCAGGTCGGCGGTGGCCCCGGTGAAGTGCTTGCCGACAATGTACCCCAGCGCGACCGAGACAAGGAGCGACAGGAGGCCCATCGCGCAAATCGCGGCAAGCGACCGCCAAAGCGGTGCCTGGACCTGGGAGAGCGGCACGTCGGCGGTATAGAACCAATCGGAGTGCGGCGATCGGTAATAACCCGCCAGCAGCGTCATGCCTTCGAAGTTGCGGGACGTGAAGCTGCCGGAGCGTCCGACGATCTTCTCCAGATACTCGGCCCGTCCGGGCTTGCCGCTCATCTCCTCGTCCAATCTGGAACGCGCCACGTAATTTCCGTCGCGATCTCCAATCCCCACCGTCCAACCCTCCGGGACAGCCGGCATCATCACGTTTCGGATGCGGGCGGTCGGGACTGAAATCGAAAGAAGCAGTGCCTCGCCCCTGGGAGCCGGCACCCGAATGGACATGGCGATGCGGCGGTCCTTCGAAGCTTTGCCGGCGAAGACATCGCTGACGAAAAATCCGCCAGCCTTGATTTTCTCGCGATCGGCAGCAGCTATCGGGGCGACGGGCGGCAAGTCCGAGCCGTAGCCGATCTCCGTGTTCAAGAGTTGATTGCGGCCAAGATCGCGCAGGACAATGACCTGGTCCTTGCCCTGGATCAGATTGAGCGCCTCGCCGTGAAAGGCTTGCAGATTGCCATTGGCGAGAGCGGCGGATTTCGAAAGGCCGTCGACGATCGTTTGAAGGTTGGCGAGTTCGCCCTCCACCACGAGCGACACCTGCCGGGCCGTCTGCAGGGCATCCTGCTCGAAACGGTACCGCTCCTGTTGAGCATACTGGACCAGCAAATAGGCAGCGAATAGCCAGACCGGGACCACTGCGGCGGCGATCAGACCAAGCAGGTGCGATCGAACAGATCGAAGAGGCAAGACCATACCCCCTGCCGCCTCAGGAAACTAGCCAACCATAATCGCCAGCCCAGGAACAGCAAGCATTAGTTCTGGCGAATATACCGGGGCCGTTGCCGGTTGCAGGCGCCGCGACAGGAAGCTGATCGCCTGTCCCGATCGGCTCAGGTGCTCTTCAGCGTGCCGTTCATCCCTTCCGGATAGAAGCCGCCCTTGCTTACTCCCTCCTTGTCGGTGAGGTAGACGATCCGCAGCACTTCCTGCGGCGTCCTGGTGAACGCGATCGCGTCGGGCGTCGAGGGGACGATGTTGGCCTTGCCATGCACCTGGATGCCCTGGTCCTTGTCTTCCGATCCGTCGATCTTGTCGCGGGCGTCGGAGACGGCGTTGGCGGCCTTCCAGGCCTTCTCTCCCTTCCGGTACAGCGTCGAGCGCGCCATTCCCATGTGGTAGGCCTCGACCGCCAATATGCCGGCGGCGGCGGCGAGGAAGTCCTTGTTCTTCAGAACCGTCGCCGCGCCGGCATAGGCGGTGACGCCGACATCCTCGAACAGCATGCCGCCGAGGACGAAGTTCGTTTCGTCGCCGAATGGGTCGAAGTCCGCCCCGAGGCCCGCTGCCTTCGCAACCGCCTTGAACCCGGCATCGAAATCGATGGCCGGCCTGTCGACGGCGTTCTTTGCAAGCGTCTTGCGGTAGAACCGGACATGCGCGAGTTCGTTTTCAGCAACTTCCTGCATGAATTCGCCGATGGCTGGCGTCTCGAAGGACACTTTCTTTCCGCCAACGACATCGCCGGGTTTCGAACCGGCATCGGCGGCGTCGATGCCTTTTCCGGTGGTGCCGCGGAGGTAGTATTCGGCCTCCATGTATTCCAGGTTCAGCGCAAAGCGGAAAATGTCTTCGTCCTGCACTTCTTCCTTGGCATAGGCGCGAGAGACTGGCGCGAGGCCGGCCGTGGCGGCGAGGCCCAGCCCAAATTGCAATGCGCGGCGGCGGGAAAGGTGAAGCGAAGAGGTGGCACGTATCATGACTTCCTCCAAAAGCCCGCCGGCATCACCTGTTGGTGCCCTATCGCGGGCCTATCATCCCAACCCCGCTGCAGGCGGAATGTTCCTGGCCAGGCGCCAGCGAGGGGTTCGGGGCGCAGCTCCTCCGACGAATTGACGACGGGCTCCGCTCAAACGTGCGCGATCGCCAGGAGCCAGGCCAGGATATCGAGCAGCAGAAAGACCAGCGCGATCTGCAACGCCGCCCGGAGCCGCTGGATGATCCGCCAGTTGCCGGCCATGTCGGCCTTGATGCGAAGGGCAAGCGCGCGGTGCATGGCCGACATGGTTGCCGGGCTGTCGCCATCGACATAGCGATGGAGCAGTTCTTCGGGATCGAAGCGGAAGGTGTATTGGTGGTAGGGCCAGAGCATGAAGACGATCAGCCCGCCAATGCCGAACAGCAGGGCGACCGCGGTCCACTCCCAAAGCCCAAGCCCGTCGGCAAGGGCCGCGCCGCCGAGCAAAGAGTTCGCGAAGGCGGTGGCAAAGATGAGGCTGCCGGCGCGGGTGTTCATGTTCTCCACGACGGTCTGCTGGTGCGTGAGGCCTCTCACTGCCTCCTGGTAGATAAACGCCAGACGAGGATCGTCGTCGGCAAGATCGCTCGCGGCGGTGGTTTCTGCTCCACTCGGACGTTTCGCCATAAGGGCTACCCCTCAGGTGCTGCAGGGAGACGCCAATCTAACTCAAAATCCGTCGCCGCAAAAATGTGGCGACACGGCCGCGTTGAACAAAACCGGCGCCCTGCCTGATATTTCAGCAGATATTGGTCCATATTGAGTAAAAGTTAAACCAGGCTTCACCTTTGAATTGCATAGGCCATCGTATTCTCCTCCTGCGCGATATCAAATTGGAGAGAGGAGAGTTTTCGCTGTACTATGTGATGATTCCCTGGAACCATGGTTTGGGTTACCAGTTGAGCCGTCAGCAATCATCGATTGGTTTGGCGGACTACGTACAACGAGGAAGGATTGTCCGATGAGCACCGTCCTGAACGCCAAGGGCGTTCCTCTTGCCTATAGCGGCGCCTCTACCCATTGGTTTTCCGCGACCGGATCCGGGCCGCAATTATACGGCACGTCCGGCAACGACTCGTTCTGGGGCGACAGCACCGTCAACCTCACCATTTATGGCGGCGCGGGCGACGACTATTATCATCTCTATTCGATGAACAACAAAGTGGTCGAGGACCCCGGGGCCGGGATCGACACGATCGACACATGGATGAGCTACAAGCTCCCCGACAATTTCGAGAACCTCGTCGTCACCGGCGACAACCGCTATGCGTTCGGGAACGCATTGGATAACATCATCAAGGGTGGATCCGGCCATCAGACGCTGGACGGCGGCCTTGGCAATGACGTCCTGATCGGCGGCGCCGGCGCCGACACTTTCGTCGTCTCGAAGGGCCACGGAAGCGACCTGATCTACGATTTCGACGCGACCGACACCGTCCGTCTCAACGGCTATGACCTGAACTCCTTCGCTGCCGTCCGGGCGCATATGGTCCAGGTTGAAGCGAACGTGATGCTGGACCTCGGATCCAATGAGGTGCTGGTGTTCAAGGGCACGACCATCGACAAGATGCAGCCCGGCCAGTTCGAGTTGCCGATCGACAAGTCCGGCATGACGCTGTCCTTCTCCGACGATTTCAACACGCTCAGCCTGGACAACGGCCAAGGCGGCACCTGGGATTCCAACTTCTCGTGGGGAGCCGCGAACGGAAGCACGCTAAGCAGCAATGGCGAACTGCAATGGTACATCGACGCGAAGTACGGCCCGACGAGCTCCGTTCACCCGTTCAGCGTCGAAAACGGCGTTCTCACCATCACCGCGGCGCAGGCGCCGGCGGACATCAAGCCCTATATCAACAATTATGAATACACTTCGGGGCTGCTGACGACCCACGATTCCTTCGCGCAGACTTACGGCTATTTCGAAATGCGGGCCGACCTGCCCGAAACGGCCGGCGCCTGGCCGGCCTTCTGGCTGCTTCCGGAAGACGGCTCGTGGCCGCCGGAACTGGACGTCGTGGAAACGCGCGGCCAGGACCCGAACACGCTGCTCATGACGGCGCACTCCAACGAGACCGGACAGCACACGAAGATTTCGTCCTCGGTAAACGTCGCCGATACCGACGGTTTCCACACCTATGGCCTGCTCTGGACGCAGGATAAGCTTGTCTGGACCTACGATGGCGTGAAGGTCGCCGAAGCGGCGACGCCGTCCGACATGCACAGCCCCATGTACATGCTGGCCGATCTCGCGGTCGGCGGTTTGGCCGGCGCGCCGCCGGATCATCTCGCGACGCCGGCCCAGATGAAGATCGACTATATCCGCGCCTATACGCTGGACGACCTCCAGCAACACCCCCTGGACGTCACGGGCGAGCACACGGTCTAGGTGGCCTCCATGTCGGGAGCCACGCGCCGTCAGGGGAGTTCGACTGTGCGGCCGGGCCTGCGCGCGGTGTTGCGGCGCGCGATTGTCGATGTCGGGGTTTTCTCGTCGCTGCTCAATGTGCTGTTGCTGGTGATCCCGCTCTATCTGTTGCAGGTCTATGACCGGATCCTGCCTTCCTCCAGCGTCGAGACGCTTGTCTACCTGTCGGCTATCGCGGTGCTGGCGCTTGCCTTCCTCGGCTTGCTGGACGCGGTCCGCGCCGTCTACACGCAACGCGTCGCGGCCACCGTCGACCGCCAACTGGGCGCCAGGACATTCGCCGCTTCGCTGGTGCCCAGACATGCCGGCGGCCTGTCGCCGTTGCGCGACCTTGCCACGGTCTGCGCCTTCATCAGGTCGCGCGGCGTGGCGGTGCTGTTCGACCTGCCTTTTGCGCCGCTCTTTCTCGCCTTGCTCTATCTCATCCATCCGGTGCTGTTCTGGGTGACGCTCGGCGGCGCTTTGCTTCTGGTCGGGCTGGTCGTGGCCAACCAGCTCGCCATCGGCAGGAACGATGCCTTGTCGTCGGAGCGTTCGGCTGTCGCCAGCCTGGCGGAGCAGGCCTTCGCCCGCAACGCCGAAACGCTCCGCGCCATGGGCATGGTGCAGAACGCCGCGCGGGTGTGGGGGCGGCACGTCGCCGAAGCGCTCGCGCTCCACGACCGTTCGTCGACGGCCAATGCGATTTTCAGCGGAACCTCGCGGGCGCTGCGCATGATGCTCCAGCTGGCGATACTGGGCGTCGGAGCCTGGCTGGTGCTTGGCGGGAAAATGACGGCCGGCATGATCTTCGCCTCTTCGCTGGTGTCGTCGCGCGCGCTGCAGCCGCTCGATCAGCTCATCGGATCCTGGCGCCAGATCGTCGACGCCAGGCGGTCCTGGAAGCGGCTCGAGAAGGCGCTTTCGGCGCAGCCGGATGAAGTGCGCAAACTGACCTTGCCCGCCCCGACGGGCGCGATTTCGGTGCAGGACCTGTTCTTCATGGCGCCGAATGCCGCGCCCGGCTCGGCCCCCATCCTCAAGCGGCTGAATTTCGCGGTCGGTGCCGGCGAAGCCGTGGCGATCGTCGGCCCGAGCGGCGCCGGCAAATCGACGCTGGCGCGCCTGCTTGTTGGCGCGGTGCAGCCGACCGGCGGCTCGATCAGGATCGACGACGCCGATCTCAGGACCTGGGACGACGACCAGCTTGGAAGGCAGATCGGCTATCTCGCGCAGGAGGTGGAGCTGTTCCCCGGATCGATCGCGGAAAATGTCGCCCGCTTCGACCCCGAGGCGGACGATGCCGCTATCGTCGAGGCCGCCAGGCGCGCCGAGGCGCATCAGCTGATCCTGGCGCAGCGCGACGGCTACCAGACCATGATCGGTCCCTCGGACCGGACGCTGTCGGGCGGCGAGCGCCAGAGGATCGGGCTGGCGCGTGCCTTCTACGGCAATCCGCGCATCCTCGTCCTGGACGAGCCCAGCACACATCTCGACGGCAGCGGCGAAGCGGCGCTCGAGGCGGTGCTTGCCGCGGCGCGGGCGGCCGGCGTGACGGCAATTGTGATCACGCACCGGCCTTCGATAGCCGAGGCGTGCGATCGCGTGATGCTGTTGCGCGGCGGCGTGATCGAAGCCTTCGGCGCAAGCAGCGAGGTGTTGCGGCAGTCGGTCGCCGACAAGGGCCCGTCGCGACCGCAGAAGACGGTGGTGACGGGGTCGTTCGCCACGACGATCCGCGGCACCCCGCAAAACGTCCGGCTCGGATCGTAGACGGATGGCGGTCGGGAGCCTTGGCTGGGAGCCTCGCACCGACGTAAGGCGGGTGGCCTTCACCGGTTACGCGGCGATAGCGCTGCTGGCGGGCTGTTTCGGCTATTGGGCGACCAGCGTGCCCTTGTCCGGGGCTGTGATCACGCCAGGCACCATCTCGGCGACGGGCGGGAACATCCTCATCCAGCATCACGAGGGCGGCATCATCCAGGAGCTGCTGGTCCATGAAGGCGACCGCGTGCAACAGGCGCAGGACCTGATCATCCTCGACAAGACAGCCGCGCTGGCCGAGCTCAACCGGCTGACGAGACAGTCGATCGCGCTCAGGGCAAGTGCTGCGCGGCTGGAGGCGGAACGCGACGGGCTGGACCGGCTCGCGCCGATCGCGGGCGCCGCGCCGGCGCCGTTCCAGCCGGATTTCGACAGGCTGGTTCGCGAACAGCAGAAGGAGTTCGCCGCCAGGCTCTCGCGGTTCCGGTCGGAGCAATCGATCCTCGGGCAACAGGTCGCCATGCATCGCCAGTCGGTCGTCGGATTGAACGCCCAGAAACTCGCCATCCAGCAACAGGCCGAAATCGTGAAGAAGGAACTCGGCATCAAGACCGGCCTGCTGGACAAGGGCCTGACCAACCGCACCGAATATTCGCAGCTGCTGCGCAGCGAGGCCGATCTCGTCGGCCAGGCAGGGGCGCTGGAGGCAAACCTTGCCGCGGCCAACACCCAGATCGTCGAGGCGCAGGAGCAGATCGAGCGCCTGACCACGCAGCGCGTGGAGGAAGCGCTGACCAAGCTGGACGACGTGCGTTCCTCGCTGGCCGACGTCGAGGAACAGATGCGGGCGGCCGAGGCGGTGCTGCGGCGCACGACGATCAAGGCGCCGGCAGCGGGCATCGTGGTGTCGTCGCGCTATAATTCCAAGGGCAGCGTTATCGCCCCGGGCGAAAAGATCATGGAGATCCTGCCCACGGAATCCGGGCTGGTCGTCGATGCCAGGCTGAAGCCGAAAGACATCGACCAGGTGCGTGTCGGCCAGCCGGCAAAGCTCAGGCTGTCCGCCCTGAACACGCGGCTCACGCCGGAGGTCCCGGCCACCGTGACGCAGATTTCGGCCGACCGGCTGATCGACGAGGCCACGCACGAACCTTATTTCCGCGCCAAGCTGAAGATCGCCGGCGACCTGCCGCCCGGCGTGAAGGCGGAGCAGCTTTATCCGGGAACGCCGGTCGAGGCGTTCATCAACACCGGCGACCGGACTTTCTTCCAATACCTCGCCCGGCCGATGCTCGATTCCTTCGCCCGCGCCTTCACGGAGCGGTAGGGGGCGGGAGCGAGCGACACGCGCGAGGGCTGGTTGGCGGGGCCTATGGTGAACTCGTTGATCGTGGTGTCGGCGGGTGCGTCTATGGCGTATTCGACGACGCTGGCGATGCGGTCCGGCGAGATCCCGTACCCGGGCGTACGTTTACCGGTTCGCCCCGATCACCGACTGCTCCTGATCGATTACGGCGCCGGTCATCGGTCCGGCCGCGTCGGAAAGCAGGAAGACGGCAAGGTTGGCGATATCGCCTGGGGCCAGCAGCCTGCCGAAAGGCTGCGCGGCGTTGGCGGCATCGAGCCAGCCCGGGCCGTGGCCGAGCGTGTCGGCCTGCATGACGCGTTCGGCCGGCGTGTCGGTCCAGCCGACATTGATGCCGTTGACGCGGATGCGATCGAAGCGGTGAGCATTGGCGGCGTTCTTGGTCAGCGTCGCCAGCGCGCCCTTGGTGGCCGAATAGACGGCGAGCTCCGGCGCGCCGCAATGGGCGTTGATCGACAGGATGTTGACGATGGCGCCGGGCGCCGCGCGCTTCCTCATGTCGGCGATCGCCGCCTGCATCAGGAAGAACGGCGCCCGCGCATTGACGGAAAACACGGCCGCCCAGTCGTCGAGGCTCGCATCGAGAAACGAGGCGCGGTCGGTCAAGCCGGCGGCGTTGACCAGGCCGTCGATGCGGCCGAAGCGATCGATGCAGGCCTGCGCCAAAAGGGCAGGGGCGGCCGGGTCTCCAAGATCGGCGGCGACGAAGATCGTCGGTGTGCCGATCTGCGTCAGTTCAGCAGCCACCGCATCGCCGCGCGCGTTGTCGCGGCCGGTGACCAGCAGCCCAGCCGCGCCGGATCGCGCCAGCGTCTCGGCTATGGCGCGGCCGATGCCTTGCGTGGACCCGGTGACCAGCACCACCTTGCCGTCGAGCCTGGTCTCCATTTCTCTTCCCGGAACAAAGTTTCCAATTTTGAAGATGTGGAATGCAATTTCCCCGCAGTCAATTGTGCTGGCGGCTCAGAGGGGAATCGGTTTGGATTTCGAATTCGCTCTAGGGGTTGTTGAGAATCAGGATTCCACTTTCGCCCTTTGAGTGATTCAAGCCTCATTTTGGAGGTTTTGATGATTCGAAC
>NZ_JAMYTH010000071.1:0-14898 GCF_040322415.1 Mesorhizobium sp. M0152 | reverse complement strand
TCGCTCACAGGATTCTCCGCATGATTCATGCTGAAAATGAGCGATCAACCGCCTGCACGCTACGTGGGGATGCCTACGCGCTTACCAAATACACCTCCCCGATTTAGTCTCTTAGAAGCACCGCGCACTCATGACTGCGACGCTCACGGCGACGAGGGGGTACCGTGATGTCGATTCACACATCGCGCTGCTCGCACAATCAACGTTGCGAGCACGCTCGCCATCTTCTTGCCTTGCTCCAGCCGGCGTAATCCTCGGACCTTGGACCACCGAAAAAAGTCGGCTTCCGGGGCGAAAGGCCGGCCCAGGGGGTGCAGATAGAGCCAGTTATATTAGAGACATCAATCCCACCGGCTTGAAAGCCTGCCATGGTTTTTTGGATTCCAGAAGCTGCCTGTCCACTGTCGGCCCATCTCGGCCGTCGGCGGCAGTTTTGACCAGAACGCCAGCGTGTGAGATCGCAGTCGCCGGGCGGCAGATCGCCGGAACCCGTCCCGCCGGATTTGTCGGCAGGCAGGGGTGGGCGATGAATGTCGGGCCTCACCCGGCGTAGTACGTCGGTTGCCAGCCGTCCATGCAAGGGCGCGCGCCAACAACTCGTTAACGAATGAACTTCAAACTTATCGTATTTGTTGAGCATCGACTGTCAACCTAGTTGTATTTGGGAAGTATCTGAGATATCGGAATCGTGAGGCCCATTGGGGGGCTCTCCGAGTACCAAAAAGAGCAACGAGGCGGGACGCCCAGTTCCGGTATCTTCTTGCGTCGGCTATGCTACAGGAGGGGTTTGAATGTCAAAGCGCAGTTTTCTTTCACCGATCGCTCTGTCGGCGACAATATTAATGGGCACTCAGCTGCAGCCGACCCTAGCTGTTGAGGCTGCACCTCAAGTAGAGCCAAGTTCGGGCAATAACAGACTTATTGATGCCGACGGCTTTGGTGTGGTCCTGGATCGTTCGCGGGGTCGAGAGATCCAGATGGCCTATCACACGAGCCATTCCAGCCATTCCAGCCACGGATCACACTGCTCCGGATATTCGTACTGCTAAGTTCATGCAAGCAGAGCCCTCCGAACTTGTTGCGTCCGCGACTGAGTCCTTTGATTTGTCAGTCTTTTCTCTGGACTGCATTAAGCGGGCGGGATACCGAATGACGGCCAAAGCCTCCGTCAACATTTCGACGGAGGCCGGCAATGCCGTCTGTGTTCTCCACTTCACCAAGGCCGTCTCGCGGGAAGATGCTGCGAAGGCCGTGGAGGGGTTGCGGCTGGAGGTGCTGGATCAGGATCTGCGGTCAGTGATTGCCGCCGAGACAGCCACGCTCCGCAACACCATTCTCGCGCTGGCGTTCTCCCGCTCGGGCTTGCAATCCGTTGACTAAATTTTCGCCACTGTCGGAGTTCCAGACAACTGGGGATGGTCACTATCAGCTGGCCCCGTTCCGCTTTTCGCCGTTGGACAACGAGCGATACGTGATCACCAACCAGGCCGGGGAATATTCGGTGCAGCCTCGCTCGGTCGTCGCCGCCTTGGTCAGGCACGAACTGAAACCATCCGATCCGGTCTACGCCCGGCTGCGCAGCAAGCATTTCCTGTTTGACTCGTCGTCGACCATTGGACCGGCCATGCTGGCGACGAAGGTTCGCACTAAAGCAATGCGCCTGGCGAACTTCACTGCGCTGCACATCATGGTCATGTCGCTGCGGTGCGAGCATTCCTGCCCCTACTGCCAGGTATCCAGGCAGAGCGAAGATCGCTCAGCCTTCGACATGACCGAAGAGACGGCGGACAAGGCGCTTGGGCTCATCTTCCAGTCTCCGAGCCCAGCGATCAAGATTGAGTTCCAGGGCGGCGAGCCGTTGCTGAATTTCGAGCTGATCAGATTCGTCGTACAAAAGGCCAAGTCGATCAATGAAGTCGAAAAGAGATTGCTGCAGTTCGTGATAACTACAAATTTGGCTGTCATTACGGACGAAATATTGGAGTACTGCAAGGAACACGATATTCTTATTTCGACTTCGCTGGATGGTCCGGCCAAGCTTCACAACGCCAATCGGCCGAGGCCAGGCAAAAACAGCTACGAGCTCGCCGTCGAGGGGATCCGCCGGGCCAGGGCGGTGCTCGGCCACGAACGCGTCAGCGCACTGATGACGACGACCAAAGCCAGTCTCGACATGGGCCGCGAGATCATCGACGAATATGTGAGGATGCAGTTCCCCGGCATATTCCTCCGCCCGCTATCTCCCTACGGCTTCGCCGTGAAGACCAAGTGGTATGCGTCCTACGACACCGAGAGCTGGGTCGATTTCTACTTCGACGGCCTCGAATACATCATCGAGCTCAATCGCAGGGGGGCGCCGTTCATAGAGTTTTATGCCTCGACCATCCTGACCAAAATGCTGACCCCGTTCGAGCCCGGCTACGTCGACCTCATGAGTCCGGCGGGGATCGGGATCTCTGCTGTCGTCTATAATTACGACGGCGACGTCTATGCGTCGGACGAGGCGCGGATGTTGGCTGAGATGGGCGACAAGAGCTTCCGCCTCGGCAATGTACATCGAAACACTTATGCCGAGATATTCACGTCCGACGCACTGCTCGATCCGATCGAACAGTCTTTCGCCGGTTCGGCGCCGATGTGTTCGGAATGCGCGTTCGAGCCTTTTTGCGGCTCCGAGCCGGTGTTCCACAAGGCGACACAGGACGACTTTGTGGGTCTAAAGACGCGGTCATCCTTCTGCAACCGCAACATGGCAATCTTCAAGCGGCTGATCGGGCTGATGGAAGAGGATCCGTCGATCCGCGAACTTTTCATGGGCTGGACACGTTAGCGATGCTCGCCCTTAGCGGATTTGCGACCTGGACCAACGTGGACGGCGGTTCGCCAAAGGCTCTGCTTCGCCTCTCGACCGACTCAGTTGTCGATGCCAGCGATCGCCAACACGACGCATATCTTTTTCGCGGCGGCCCTGTCAGCCCGGATTACGAATGGGTGGTTACGTTCGAACGCTTCAGGGCTGACGTCGAAGCGGCGCGGACGAGTAGTAAGTTCATAGTGCTGCCCAACCACTTCGAGTACCTCGCCGGGGGCGACGTCATTCGATTCGTCCCGGGCCGAAAGGCAGTTCGGGTCCTGTTTCGAGCGTCGGCCAACGCCAACTATTTTCTGACGACCGAACGCTGCAACCACTACTGTCTGATGTGTTCCCAGCCGCCAAAAGACGTCGACGATGGCTGGCTAGCGGATGAGATCTGCGAGGCTATCCCGCTTCTGCCGACCGCCACACCGTTTCTCGGCATCACGGGTGGCGAACCGACCATTATTGGGGAACCGTTCTTCCGTATCCTGTCGAAGGCCAGAGACCACCTGCCAAATACGGCGGTCCATATCCTCTCGAATGGCCGAAGCTTCAGCGACACGGCATTCGCTCGCCGTTATGCCCAGATTGGCCACGGCGCCCTCTCAGTCGGGATTCCGCTCTACGCCGCCGATCCAGAGGTTCACGACTATGTCGTGCAGTCGAAGGGGGCCTTCGACGAGACCATTGCGGGGATCATGAACCTCAAGTCACTCGGCCAAGAAGTCGAGATCCGAGTCGTGGTGCACAAGCAGACCTATAAGGGGCTGACTGATCTGTCGGAGTTCATCTTCCGGAACCTAACCTTTGTCGACCATGTCACCTTCATGGGGCTAGAGATTACCGGCTTTACGCGGGCGAACATGGGAAGCCTGTGGATCGACCCCCATGACTACAGGTCGGAGTTGGGCAACGCGGTCCGCTATCTCGCCGCGGCTCGAATGAACGTCTCGGTCTCCAATCATCAGCTCTGTGTCCTTGACGGATCAATCCATGCCTTAGCAAAGCAGTCGATCAGCGACTGGAAGAATGAATATGTTGCCGAATGTGAGGGTTGCACAAAAAAGGACGAGTGCGGCGGCTTCTTCGCTTCGAGCAAGATCGCTAGAAGCGCCTACATCTCGCCATTTCTGAGCTAATACTGACGTATACCTAAGGCGATCGGCGTTTCGCCCCGAAGCAAGCCACACGCGCCATTAGGCTTCGAGGGCACTGTAAAGTTATCAGCGGATTGATGCAGCGATAGCTGGCCGGGACGGCTGTCACGCTGCGGCGAGACACGCGATTTTGTTCCAGATTTGCATGGGGCGTTACGCAGGTCTCGATGTTGAGCCGATGACAGCGCATTGCAGGGAAAGTGAGCAGGTCGGCAATCGGATCATGGATGGAAACGAACCGCTGAAGCTGGCGTGCCGACTTGAAGCGTTTCATGGTCCTTTCGCGTCGTCGGGTCGGCTGGTGCGAATTTTCCGCTCGATTATTGAGGCCTTTGTGCGACCGGTGTTCGACACCGGGCATGAGGTCGCGCCTGGCGGCATCATAGGACCGGAGCTTGTCGGTGATCATGATCCGTGGTGTCCGCCCTTGAGCTTTCAGCAACTTGCGCATCAGACGCTTTGCCGCCTTGGCATTTCGGCGGCTTTGTACCAGCACTTCGAGGACGAAGCCGTCCTGATCGACGGCACGCCAGAGCCACTGCTTCTTGCCACTGATAGCCACGACACATTCGTCGAGATGCCATTTGTCGCCCAGGCAGCCGGCTGATATTGATCTCCTGGGCGGAATGCCGTCCGAATTTCTCCGCGCAGCTTCGAACGGTCTGATGCGTGACGATGATGCCGCGGGCCGCCAGCATGTCCTCAACCATGCGCAGGCTGAGCGGAAAGCGAAAGTAGAGCCATACCGCGTGCGCAATGATCTCGGCGGGAAAGCGGTGGCGACCATAGAGCGGATCACGAGCAACTTCTGACATGGCCCAATGTACGCACATCTTCATAAGCTGTCGGTTGACTTTACGGTGCCAGTGAAACTGATTCCCGCAGGAACGGGCCACTTCCGAAGGTGGCGCGTTCTATGGCGGGGGTATCGGCCGGGTAGAGGAATTTCTGTGGACTAAATCGCTCAGTTGGATTTGGTTTGGCTTCGAACGCGAGAAACTGCCGATAAAGTCTAAGCAGCTGATCTACTTGGGACTTTGCTTCAAGATCCGTAAGCCCAAATGTCTGCCCATAGATATAGGCGATTTCGGAGGTGAGGAGTGTTCTGTCGCACAGCGACAGAAAGAACGCGTGAGAGGGATCGACCATGCGAATCTGTGATGGATGGCGAGCATGAACCAAGGCATAGCCATGCATTGGCTTAAGTCGCACCGATTTTTTGAGCTGGGGCAGCAATTCGATATGGCCCATGGTCGGATATCCGGATTTCAAAGCACAGCTGCACTTTTAAGAAAGCAAGAAAGTAGCTGGCCGACGACAATGCCGGCCAGTGCACCACTTAAAGAGGCTGGACCTGAATGCAGGTAGACAGAGCATTCCAGCAGCCGGGAAGACAGGCGGCTGCTTCAACCCCGTCTGTCAGCCGCTGCGCCCGCGCCTCGGCTCGCGAAGCCTCATCACGAAGCTGAGCAGCCAAACTCCGCAGAACGTCTGGTTGATGTAGATATCCTGGTTTTTTTTCCTTCGACATAGGTCAATCACCCTTGGTTGATCGCAAGCCTTACAGCGGGCTTGCGTGAGGTGACCTGCAAATGGCGCGCCATGTTGAGGATGTTTGACCTGCCACTAATTTTCATCCGGCTGCAGTTTGAGCCTCGCCGGGTTTTACGCCATATGGCGCGGGTTGAGCAGCCGATCGTCCGTTGCGGTGAGATTGGCAGCATAAGCCGCAGGCGTGATGTATCCGAGCGCCGAATGTGGGCGCGATCGGGGTGTAGTCGTCTGCCCATTCGGCGATGGTTGTTCGGGGATGGTCGAGCCGAAGAACAAGGTTTCGTTCAAGAGTTCGTCGCGCATGCGGCTGTTGAAGCTCTCGCAGAAGCCGTTCTGCATCGGCTTGCCCGGCGCGATGTAATGCCATTCCACCTTGTGATCCTTCGACCAGGCGAGGAGGGCGTTCGAGGTGAACTCGGTGCCATGGTCGGAGACGATCATGCCCGGCTAGCCGCGGCGGGCGACCAGTTCCGTCAGTTCGCGCGCGACACGCCGGCCTGAGATCGAGGTGTCTGGGATCACCGCCAGGCATTCGCGTGTCACGTCGTCGACGATGTTGAGCACGCGGAAGCGCCGGCCCCAGCGAACTGGTCATGGACGAAATCCAGCGACCAACGCGCGTTCGGCTTCGCGCTCGGCGGCGGGCCCGCCGGTCCGTTCGATCCAGGACAATTCGTTCAATAGCGGACAATTGTTGCTTTCGGCAAAGGTCGATTCTGGTCCCAGCCCGCGGTACGGCGACCTATTCTAGAACCTGACCGCCTCCTTGCGACCCGGTCTCTTGGCCGGTGCACGCCAAAATCGCCCGGCTGTGGTGGTGCTGGCAGCAGGACCCTCCCGACGCTCTGCCAGCCGACCTCGATTCCGCACTGACGCCGTGGAAATACGCGGTGCGCGATACGCTCAGATGACCGGCAACCCGCGCACGCCAGCCCCTCGAAATGCCATTGCGACAAGGGCCCTGCCTAGAGACCGACCCGTTCAATGTTCAAGGCAGGATTCTTCAGGACGGCGAGGAGATCGTCGGAGTGGCTGACGACTTTCACCGGATGTGTTGCAAAGTGGTAACGAAGCGCATGGCATTGGGCTCCGGTGTTCCCCGGAGAGTTGAGATGTTCAAAGGCCGCCATTTCGACCAATCCGTGATCTTGCTTTGCATTCGCTGGTATCTGGCCTACGGACTGAGCCTACGCGATCTTCGAGAAATGATGGCGGAGCGTGGCATTAGTGTCGATCATTCGAGCATTCAACGATCCATCGCTGGGTCGTTCTTTTCGCGCCGCTGCTGATGGAACGCTTCAACCGGCGCAAGTGCGCCGTGACCGGCAAATGGCATGCGGACGAGACCTACCTCAAGGTGCGCGGGCGATGGATGTACCTCTTCGCGCCATCGACAGCGTCGGCGACACCGTCGAGTTCTGGTTCAGTGAATACCGGGATTTGCCGGCCGCCAAGCGTTTCTTCACAAAAGCGTTGGCACGCCATGGCCGTCCCGATCACATCGTCATCGACAGCAGTCAGACCAACCGGGAGCCACTGTTTCCCTGCGATGCCACAAGTCGATTGCAGGATTGCTCCCGGCGCCGCTCGAAGCCGATCCGCGTCCGCCAAAGCCAATACCGCAATAACCGCATCGAGCAGGATCATCGGCGCATCAAGTGCCGGGTGCGGCCGATGCTCGGTTTCAAATCGACGCACGCCGCCGCGGTCACCTTGTCCGGCATCGAGATGGTCCACATGATGCGCAAACGACAGGCGCGGTACGCCTTCAATCCGAACCCGTCTCTCGCCGAGCAGTTCGAAATCCTCGCTGCCGCATGAGGTCGCCACCACTCTGGCAAATTCTCTGACCAGACAAAACTTTGCAACGGAACCCATCTCCCAGAGCAGGCTTGCTGCAGACGTCCGAGATACTCTCAAACGCCGCACCAGGTTTTTGGGTTCAGCCGGGCCTCGATATTGTTAGTCTTTGATTGGCGCGTCGCCTGCCGTTGGCTCGGTATATGTGAACAAATCTTTACCGTTTGTGACGGCAGGACCTGATCCACCTTGATAGGCCAAGTTCCATTCTGTAACGATTTGCAGTGCCCCACTGCTGCTCTTGGCTGCATAGCCTGTCCAGCCGGTCGCCGAGTGGCAGTTCTCGAGGCCGTTATTCCAGCCAACAGAAAAGGCGATGAAATTGCCGGTCACCCGCCCCGCGATCGGATATGGAGAGTTCTGGCAGCCTGTGCCCTTGGCGCGATTGACATACTGGCCCGTAACCCCACCATTTGAGTCAAACGAGAGGACCATAGTCGAACCTTTATCGTTCATCCACGCGCTTGATGCACCAACCAAGCTGGAAAACTGCTCAAACGAGGCAGGTTCAAAAGCCATCGCGGCGCTGGCTAGCGAAAGGCCAAGTCCGGCGAACATAAAACGAAACATACCAGTATTCCTCCTCATGGTCATGCATCTGTATTCTGCCACCCTTGTCCTTGCGGGGTGTTGCGGCAACTCATGCTCGCAAAACAGCCGACATTAGGCAGCGCTAATACTCCATATCTAAAGCAGGCGGATCCAAGAATTAGTTATCTTACACCAAGCCATATGACAATTCTGTGACATTCGGTAACATTTTGTTGGCGCCGCCATTTTCTCTGGCCGGATGCTTGTGTAGCGAACGCTCGAGCGATCGACTAAAAGAGCCTTGCATGCCCGACGCTGGCTCACCCCATGCCGACCGCAAGCGTGGGGCCACAACGCATCGCTTGGCATCGAGCGTCCGCCTTGTCCTCCTGCCGCATCATGAGGCTGTCAAACCGAAGGAGGTTGCAATGCCAAAACGCAACGTACCGCGCCCTGCCGCAGTCTACGGAATTGCTATCGGTAAGAACATATTCCACGTCGTCGGTCTCGGAAGCGACGGAGTGCCAGTCCAGAGGGTTCGTTTCCGACGCGACACGCTGCTCCAATTCTTCGAGCGCGCATCACCGGCGATCGTGGGGATGGAATCGTGCGCCGGCTCTCAATGAATTGCCAGGAAGACACAGGCGCTCGGACATAAGGTGCGCTTGATTCCCGCACAATTTGTGAAGCCGTACGTCAAGTCGAACAAGACCGACATCATCGACGCGGAGGCGATCGCTGAGGCGGCCACACGGCCAACAATGCGATTTGCAGCGCTCAAGAACCAGGAACAAACCGACCTGCAGGCTTTACACCGGGTGCGGGACCAGATGATCGGAACGAGAACGCGCCTGATCAATCAGATGCGGGCCCTTCTGCCTCGAATACGGGATCGCGCTGCGCCAAGGCGCAGGTATGTTCAAAGCTCGACCTGCCACAGGTTCTCGAGGACCAATCAAACGACCTTTCGTCGGTGATGCTTAGACGCCGGCACGATCGTGCGCGATTACCTTGATACCAGGATGGCGCTCCAGCCAAGATGCGTCCGTGTCGGCATTTCGATCCGGTTGCTCCGACATGAGATTCCGTTAATAATGTAAATATGAGGAAAAAGTGACGGGCACGCGCACGATCGGCTTCAAAGGAAAGACCTACGTCGTTGACGGAAAGGGACAGGTCAAGTACGATGGAGGCAGGGGAGCGTTTCGAAAACATTATAATGCCGACCGGCAGGGCGATCATTGAACACCTGCGAAGAATTGGAGGTCCGAAGCCCCTGGGCGAAAGGCCCCCTTCAACACAGTCGACATCGCTGTCGCCAGCGGAACCGAACGAAGCGATGCTTCGCGAGATTGCAGCGCCGATCCTCACCGACTATGCGGCTGCGAAACGGAGCGATCCATTTTTCAGCCCTCACTTTGCAAACACGCTCACCGGCGTCGCATCACTCATGAGCGGAGGATTCTCAGGAACAGCAACAGAAGCCATTGTCGAGGCCCATCGCATCGCAAAAATCCCGCCGGCGCAATACCGCTCGATGGCAGCCTGGAAACAGGCTGCCATCGAGCGCATCGTCATGAAGCTCATTGACGTCCATTTTCCGGCACAACCTCAGAAACGGCGTGGCCGGCCGCCGAAGAACGGCGTAGCGATATCGAATGCGGAACGGCAGGATGCCCTTCAAAAGCGTCGCAGACAGGCTATAGTAAAGGTCAAAAGCCTCAGGGCCGCGATCGAAGAAATCGAAAAGGCGACTCGACGGCTGGGCCAAATCGCAAGTAGTCAGGACGAACCGAGCAAACGTGACGTCAGTCTGATTCATCGCAGACTGACGTCAGCCTGTGATGCTCTAAAGAAACAAGCATCAGCGGACTAGTGTTCTTTTCCGATCGCGACTATATATGAACTGACCTGCATGAGCAGGTCACATCTGCTGGTTTGGGAGGACGCCATGCCTCACGACGCCCTCTTCCAATTTGGGATGGGTTGAGTGCCTCTGAAGTCCGCCCAAAAGGAAGAAAACTACAGCTCGAAAGTCTCGTCGGAGGCATTCGAAAACGCCGATCATTTCATCGAGAAGGGCGGAATGCTGTGCGTAGGATCGCATCTGATCATCGACCTGTTTGAAGCAGAACGGCTCGACGAGCTCGATCATATAGCCCAGACCTTGATTGACTGTGTCGAGGCCGCCGGCGCGACTCTCCTGCATCTGCACTTGCACCCGTTCAACCGAATGGGGGCGTGAGCGGCGTGGCCGTTCTGGCGGAAAGCCATGTTTCCATCCACACTTGGCCTGAACGCGGCTACGTTGATTGTGCGGCGAGGCTCAGTCTGAGCAGTGCGTCGGCGTGCTGCGCGGCGGTTCCGGCCACAGCGGCTGGAGGTGAAGGAACTGATGCGGGGGGACGGTGCATGACGCAAAAGCATTACGTGTCTGAAACCCTCATTGACGGTATTCGGGTCTCCTTTGAAGCAGAACGGACTCTACACGAGGATGTCACGTCACATCACCGGATGGAATTGATCGAGAACCGGGTGTTCGGAAAGGTACTCCTGCTCGATGGCGCCGTGCAGGTGACCAGCGCTGACGAGTTCATGTACCATGAGATGATGGCGCATGTGCCGATTCTAGCTCACGACGATCCGCGCGATGTCCTGATTGTCGGCGGCGGCGATTGCGGGTTGGCGGAAGAGGTGCTTAAGCACCGCCGCGTCAGATCCCTGACGCAGGTCGAGATCGACCCGAATGTGCTTGATTTTTCCCATAAGCATTTCGGGGAGTTCAATGCTTCTGTCTTCCGCGACGAACGCTTTCAGGTCGAGATTGCGGATGGTGCGGCGTTCGTCCGTGAAACAATGGCACGCTTCGACGTCATTCTCGTCGATTCCACCGATCCGGTTGGCCCGGGCGCAGCGCTCTTCACCCCCGCCTTTTACCGCGATCTGCACCGATGCTTGCGGCCCGACGGAATCGCGGTCACGCAAAGTGGGGTACCCTTCTTGCAGAAGGAAGACTTCGTCGCTTCCATTCGCGGTTTGGGAGCCGCGTTTGACGTAGCAACCTGTTATATTGTGGCGGTGCCGACGTATTTCGGCGGTCACCTCGCATTGGGCTGGGCGAGCGACACCGCAAGCTTGCTTGAGGTCGATCCGGACATTTTGCGGGAGCGGGCGGCAGGTCTTGCGACACGGTACTACACGCCCGCGATCCACCGCGCATCTTTCGTGTTGCCGGGTTACATTGCCGAGGCGGTGGAGCAGGCGGATCGCGGCCGATAAATTCCGGCTATATGGCCCCCGACCGTCGGCACTGTCCCTACAATCGGCGTGGCCAAGGAAGGGCTTTTTGACCAAGGACCGGACGGTGATCAGGCATCGCCGTCATCACGAAAGCCAAGCTGAAACGAAGGTGCTTCTGCTCCATCCTATAATTTCGGACTAATTGTAGGCGGGTGCCTGGGAAGGTTCTGTCGCAAACTTTCGGAAAGGTCATTTGCTGCATGACGCTTGCTCTTTTTTCCGGGAGTTTGTCATGTTCAAAGGCCGCCATTTTGATCGATCCGTGATCCTGCTGTGCGTTCGCTGGTATCTTGCCTACAATCTCAGCCTGCGCGATCTGGAAGAGTGTTGGCCGAGCGCGGCATTCACGTCGACCATTCCACTGTCCACCGCTGGGTCGGGCATCGTCAACTTAACGAAGCGTGGATACCGATGTGCGATGACGGGCTATGACAGAGCGTGACCCACTCTACCGCCGCCATCGCTTCCCCGCCGAGATCATCGCCGATGCTGTCTGGCTCTATTTCCGTTTTCCTCTCAGTTTGCGAAGGTCGAGGACTTGCTGGCGGCACGAGGGATTATTGTCTCGCATCAGACAGTCCGGCTTTGGGCAGAGAAATTCGGGCGGACCTTTGCCAGCGAGATCCGCCGCCGCTCAGCGGGTCGGCTGGGTGACAAGTGGCATCTCGACGAGGCCGTCGTTTCGATCCGCGGCAAGAAGCACTGGCTCTGGCGCGCCGTCGATCAGGACGGTTTCGTCCTGGAGGTTCTGGTGCAAAGTCGTCGCAATGCCAAGGCGGCCAAGCGTCTGATGCGCAAGCTGTTGAAGGGCCAAGGCCGCGCGTCGCGCGTGATGATCACCGACAAGCTTCGGTCTTACGACGCTGCAAAGCGAGAGATCATGCCGGGTGTCGATCACCGTTCGCATAAAGGCTTGAACAATCGGGCGGAGAATTCCCATCAGCCAGTCCGGCGACGGGAACGGATCATGAAACGCTTCAAGTCACAACGCCATTTGCAGCGCTTCGTCTCCATTCATGATCCGATTGCCAACCTGTTCCATATCCCCCCGCCACCTCGATCTGTGGGCCTACACCAGGGGCGTCACGCTCGACTTCTCGCGACCGGGAAAGCCAACGGACAACGCTTACATCGAAGCCTTCAACGGCCGCTTCAGGGCGGAATGTTTGAACGCCCACTGGTTCCTGACGCTTGCCGACGCGGCCGAAAAGTTGGAGGATTGGCGCAGGTACTACAACGAGGTGCGCGCCACATGGGGCGTTGGTGCGCGGATATGAAATCGAACGCATACCTGCCTATCGCCAAACCGTTGACAAAGGATCCATGCGGATCGACATTCAGGATTGATCGGGATAGGGGGGCGCCTGGCGACGCCGCCCCTCCCACACCACCGGGCATACGGGTCCGTACCACGGCGGTTCGATCGGATTAAGCTTTGGCAGAGACATGGAGTCGAGGGAGACCGAGAGACTCGAAGTAATGGTTGCGCAGGGCCTGTTGGACCGCCGGGTGTCCTGACATACGCCAGAATCCCGTCGGTGAACCGGCGGCAACCGCAGCTCCGAACTTTGGTACGCCATGACGGCGCAGTTCCTTGAAGCGGTTGTGCCCGTTCCCCCATTGCCAGAGATACATGCGTAGTCTTCGGCGGATCCACGCTTCCAAGTTCGTAAGCACCCGTGGGGTCTGGCAGAAGCCGAAGTAACCGCGCCATCCGATGAGGTATGGCTTAAGCTCCTTGATCAACTGCGGCAGACTGATGCCCCGTGTCCGGCGTGTCATGTCCCGGATCAGCGTCTCGAATTTGGCGAGGCCCTTCGGCGCAATGCGCCGCTCGCTCCCATCATTGGAGATGCTGAACCCCAGGAACTTCCGCTCCTCCGGTCGCGCCACCGCGCTCTTCGCCTCCTTGACCTTCAGCCGCAGCTTCTTGTCTGGAACCGGCTTACAGAAGCCATGACCCGTTCGCCGGCGCGGCGGCTGCGAACATAGATGTTGCAGTCGTCCGCGTAACGGCAGAAGCGGTGACCACGTCGGGCCAGTTCCTTGTCGAGGTCGTCGAGCAGGAGGTTGCTTAGGATGGGCGAGAGCGGACCGCCTTGCGGGGTCCCTTCGTCCACCGGACGGACCAAGCCATCCTCCATCACCCCGGCATTGAGGAAAGCCCGGATGAGTTTGAGCGCACGCTTATCGGACACCCTCGCGGCAACGCGCGCGATCAGGCTATCGTGATTAACACGGTCGAAAAATCTTTCGAGATCGATGTCAACCAGGTAGCTGTGACCCTCGGCAATGTAGCATTGCGCTTGGGCTACCGCCTGATGGGCGGAGCGTCCTGGGCGGAAGCCGTAGCTGTGCTCCGAGAACGTCGGGTCCCACTGCTCTTGGAGGACCTGCAGCAGGGCTTGCTGGATCAGTCTGTCGACGACGCAAGGTACGCCGAGTTTTCTGACCCCGCCGTCCGGCTTGGGGATTTCGACCCGCTTGACCGGCTGCGGCTGATAGGTTCCCTCGAGCAATCGAGACCGAATGCTTGGCCAGTGCTCACGCAGGTAGCCCTTGGCGTCGTCGGTGGTCATCCCATCCACGCCTGGACCGCCCTTGTTGCTTCGAACGCGTTTCCACGCTGTTTCCAGATTCTCTCGGCTACATACCGTCTCCATTAGCTGTTCTGTCCAAGCCGGGCTTTCGGGTGCCGACTTCGCCACGAGTGGTTCGGCCCCTTGGTGACCGCTGACATGGGCTTCACCCCGGTCCCTCGGTTCCAGGGCCAGTGAATACTGGGTCTTCTGCCGCTTTCCACTCATGAGTTGCCAGTCCTACTTGCCACTTCCAATCGTTCGTGCCTTCGGTCATCGTTTCCGGCTCGGCCTATCCGTTTGCTCCGCCTTTCGGCCTTGGAATGCCTCACTAGCCTTGCCGACAGCATCACCTACTACGCCCTCTGCTGACTCCTGCATCACGGTCAGGTCACCTTGCGGTTCCCTCAGTTCCGAAGTCGGAACATGACGCAGGCCTCCCCAGGTAAGTTCAATCGCCTTCCCCGCGCACCTGCCGGATCTACAGCCCTGCCCCTTGATGGATATGGACTTCGCGATACGTTGCCCGCTCGTCCGGCCAGGGATGCCTCATATCCGGTTTCTGTTCGTCAGGTCGCGGTTTTGCTCCACGCTTCCTTCAGACACCACCTCGCGGCAATGCCCTTGCGCTTTGCTAAGCCTTCACCTCCATCAGGTTGGCTAAGGGACTTTCACCCCCAAGCGGTTGAACATGCTGGGCACACAACGAAGCCGCTGACGCGGCATTTGGTGCACCGGTTTGCGGATGACGCTTGTGTTTTGAAGGATAGCTGCTGTTGAAGCGCAACCTTGAGAATAGGAGCAATGAGATGGCCGAGTTGAGCCCGCTTCGCCGGCGCATGATCGAGGACATGACTATCCGCAATCTGTCGCCGGCCACGCAACGATCCTACGTGCACGCGGTAGCGAAGTTCTCCCGCTACTGTGGCCGATCCCCGGACCGGCTTGACCTGGAGGACGTTCGCGCCTTCCAGGAAGCAGCGAGCGCAGTCCAGCCCGAACTTGATGCCCCACCGGCGACTTGTCTCATACGAAACCACGATGCCGCGTTCCAGCAGCA